>JBAYHM010000060.1:0-17920 GCA_041666155.1 Treponemataceae bacterium | reverse complement strand
TATTTTCATCTATCCCTCTCTTGCGCGGAGCTATTGGTTCGCGTATTTTTCGGTTTCTTCATTCACGTATTCAAGCGTGATGCCTACTTTGGCGAACATATCTTCCGAATCCTTCCCGTCGTGGTAGCGCTTTTGACAGACGACGCGGACGATGCCGCAATTGATTATAAGCATGGCGCAGGTGCGGCAGGGCGTCATTCGGCAGTACAGCGTCGCGCCTTCAAGCGGAATTCCCCGGCGGGCGGCTTGACAGATCGCGTTCTGCTCGGCATGAACGGTTCTGACGCAATGGGTGGTGATGTTACCGTCTTCATGCATCATTTTTTTGAATTGATGCCCAACCTCGTCGCAGTGCGGAAGTCCCGCGGGCGCCCCGACATATCCGGTCACCAGAAGCTGGTGTTCTTTCGCGATGACGCATCCGGATCTCCCTCTGTCACAGGTGGCCCTTTTTGCGATCGCGTCGCACACTTCCATGAAGTATTCGTCCCAACTGGGGCGATGATACGTCGTTTCCGCCATGCTTCCTCCTCGGTTTCGTTTTATTGTAGCATAATGGAGAAAATTTCGCCTACACCACGGAGGTTTTTATGCCCACCGATTCGTTTCTGGCTGTTTGTATGAACCCGACTCTGCAAAAAACCTTGCCGTTTCCTTCAGTCCGTCGCGATTCCGTCAATCGCACGACTACCTACTCTCTGGACGCTTCAGGGAAGGGCGTCAACGTCGCGCGGGTACTTTCCCAATTGGGTAAACGCTCCATACATCTGACCCAATTGGGGGGAGCTTTCCGAACCGCGTTTCTTGAACTGTGCGCTCGGGATTCCATAGACATCCGGTGGGCTGAAAGCGGCAGCGAAATTCGTTTTTGCTACACCGTCATTGATGAATCGGACCGAAGCGTGACTGAACTGGTCGAAGAGTCTACGGCCGTGGCGCCGGAAACGGAAGGGCGGATTCTGGAACTGTTCGATGATGTCATTTCCGAAGCCGGTACATTAATCATATCGGGAACGAAAGCGGCCGGTTTTTCCGATGCTGTTGTTCCGACAATGGTTTTTCGGGCTAAAGAAAAAGGACTTCGCGTTATTTTGGACGTCCGTGGCAAGGATCTCTCGGCAAGCCTCCCGTTTGCCCCCGACGTGATCAAACCTAACCTGACTGAGTTCCTTTCAACTTACCTTCCCGGCTCCGATCCTCACGACGAAAGTCCGGACCTTAAAGAAAAAATCGTCGAAACTGCAGGGAAAATCGCGCGGGATGCGGGATGCCTGGTCGTTCTTACCCGCGGGGCGTTTTCGGTGTGGACTCACGACGGTAGGCAGTTCCGGGAATTCCCTATCAAAGTCGTGCCTCCGGTCAATACCACCGGATCGGGTGACGCATTTACCGCCGGTTTCGCTTCCATTTTCGTTTCCGGGGGTACGCTTGCCGATGCGATTGCGGAGGGCTCGCGCTGCGGCGCGCTCAACGCGGCGCTTTTCCGTCCCGGCATTATTCGCTAAGATGGCTCAATGAAAGACCTCACTGAGGGCGATGAGACGAAGCTCCTAATAGTGTTTGCGCTTCCGATGCTCATCGGCAACGTGTTTCAGCAATTCTATAATATGGTCGACAGCTGGGTTGTGGGAAATTATATCGGAAAGGAATCGCTCGCCGCTGTCGGCGCTTCGTTTCCAATCATTTTTTTGATGATTTCACTGGTTCTGGGTTTTTCGATGGGATCAAACGTGATCATTGCCCAATATTACGGGGCGAAGAAGATGGATAAAGTCCGCGCCGCCATCGATACGACATATATCGTTCTTTTCTGCGCGAGCATCATCCTCACGGCGTTCGGTCTTGTCGCCGTGGTTCCGATTCTCCATATTCTGCGAGTTCCCGACGATATCATGGGACCCGCGTCAACGTATCTGCGCATTATCATCAGCGGCCTCATTCTCACCTTCGGTTACAATGGAGTCGGCGCCATTCTTCGCGGCCTCGGCGATTCCAAGACGCCGCTTTATATGCTCATCATAGCGACGATTTTGAATGTTTTTTTGGATCTGCTGTTCGTGCTCGGTTTCGGCTGGGGTGTCGCCGGCGCCGCGTGGGCGACGGTGATTTCGCAGGGTGTTTCATTTTTGGGTTCCCTCCTTTATCTTGATCGAACACACGAAGTTTTGCGCACTAATTTTTTCAAGCTTCGTTTTGATAAGGAAATCTTCGCGTCCTGTCTTAAGATAGGTTTGCCTTCGGGCCTTCAGCAGACGCTCGTTTCGCTTGGCCTTATGTTCATGTCTTCCGTCGTTAACGGGTTCGGCACCGACGTGATGGCCGGTTTTACCGCGGCCAGCCGCATCGATTCATTCGTAGCCATGCCCGCGATGAATATCGCCATGGCGCTTTCCACTTTTTCCGGTCAGAACTTAGGCGCCGAGAAACCGGAGAGGGTACGGCGCGGTTTTTACGCGGCTCTTCTTATCGGGATACTAATCACCGCTTTTCTGGTCGTCGGCCTGCTTACGGCCGGAGAGCATCTGGTTGGTATCTTCAGCACGGACGGTGAGGTTATCCGGATAGGCACGCAATATTTGTGGGTTATAGCGCCTTTCTATTTTGCTTTCACGATTATGTTCATAACCAACGGAGTCATTCGCGGCGCGGGTGCCGTTTTTATTCCGCTCCTTTCAACTTTTGTCGCGATGTGGCTTATCCGCGTGCCCGCGGCCGTTCTCTTTTCCCGGCTATGGGGCGTTATCGGTGTTTGGTGGGCAATGCCGACCGGGTGGGTCGTCGGCATGTGCATTTCCCTTATCTATTACAGGAGTGGTCGCTGGATCCAAAAGACCGTGACGAAAAACGCCTGATATCAGCGTTTTCTTTTTTCGTCGAGCATTTCCGTATAATAGCGGCTTTCAATCTTTTCTTTGGGTAAGCCAAGTTGTTCCAGCGCATCCAACAGTCGTTTCCGGGCCGATGCGACTGTGTGAGAATCATCACTTTCGGCAAGAATCTCAAGTTCCGCGAAGACGCCAAGGCCTTCTATAAGGGACAATTCGGCGGTAATGCCGTCCAGGTCCCAGGCTTCGCCGACTTTTCTTTTTCGTATCCAGGGCGATAAGCCGAGCCTGGTGAGCAATTCACTGAAGGTCTCGGCTTCGGAAACTTCGAATTCCCGTTCGTCATTCACTTCCATTCCGTCTCGGACTTCTTTTATTTTAAAAGTAACGATAGCTGGTCCCGTACCCGTCCGCCGGATGCGAACTCCGGAGCCTGCGGTCTCGCGGGAACCTTCTTCGCGCGGTCTCCAGTACTCGTCGTCTTTCTGATATGCGCCGACGAAACGACCGAACTTTTCTAGTTTAGCGCGAAGGGCCGTTCGGTCATCTACCCATGCTTTGAGCTCGATTTCGATCGCCATTCGGTACTCACCTTATTGAAAATATTACTGAAACAGATTGTAGCTCATCTTGAGATTTTAGACAGTCGGCATACACTTAAATTGAAGGTATCAAGGAGCGGGTATGAAACTGAGAATGCGAATGACTTCGTTGCCGGCCATCCTGGTCGCGGCGCTGTCTTTCTCAGGCGCAACTGTTTTCGCGGAAGCCGCTTCTCGGGTGATGCGTATTTCGGTGGAAAATAGTGGAACCCATGTCCAAGTCCGTATGCTGAAACGTTTTTCGCAGCGGGCAGCCGAGGCGAGCGGCGGTAGTTTGGTGGTGGAATTGTACGACGGGGCTAGACTTTTTCGCGACGCGGACGTTGTCTCCGCTTTATCGCTCGGAAAAGTGGAGATGGCGGTGCCCGGCATCTGGCAGCTTGACCGTTACGCGCCTGATTTTGCTTCTTTGATGCTCCCCAGCGTGTACGGTCGTACCGAAGTCGACATCGCCCGCGTGGTCGACACGGAGTTCGGCGTCTTTCTTTCCGGGATTTTGGAAAGGACGCTGACTATCGTTGTTCTCGGCCGTTGGATGGAACTCGGGAGCGCCCATACTTTTTTTATAGGGAAGTCCGTGCGCGAGTTGCGCGGTTTACGGGTTCGGGTACCCGGCGGCGAGGCCAACGAGGAACGCATACGCGCTCTCGGCTCGTTTGCGGTAGCGATCCCTTGGCCTGATTTACCTTCCATCCTTTCTCGCGGCTTGGTGGATGCGGTCGTAACCACCTACGAAACGATACTATCAGCGAACCTGCATACCTTCGGTATCGGAGCGGTATTGGAAGAGAGTCACTACGTCGGTTACTACGTTCCAATGATCAATCGTCGTTTCTGGGAAAGTTTGGACGACAGGACGCGCTCGGCCGTCAAAAATGCTTGGGATGCGACCGTTGAAGAGTCTCGGATTGAGTCGCGTACGGCACAGGCAAACGCGAAAAAAAACCTCTTGGAACATGGCGTTCGCTTGCGCGCTTCCTCTTCTTCGGAAAGCGCCGTCAATCGTGAAAAGCTCATGCTCAATGAGCGGTCCATCGCCGAACGCATTCATGTTTCCGATGAAGCTCTTGATCGCCTGCACGCGGCATTCGGCGTGCGGATCAAATGAAAAGCTCGTTGAGCCGCGCGATCGCGAACTTGACGGCCTTTCTAGCCGCATGCGCACTGACTGTCTCGGGTGGCACTCTGGTTTTTACTCTCCTCAATCGTGATGAAACGGTCCGCCTTGCCGAAGCCGCGCTGTCCCGCGAGGCGGGTGTCGTCGGAGAACATTTCGACGGCATATTTCGAACGACGTCCGTCGTTCTTTCCAACATCGTGTATGACGGCGGCAACTTGACCGAGTATGCGCTGGCCGTCCCCGAAGCATCCAATTTCCTTATTTTGGACCAAGTAGGGCGTCCCTTGAAGACGGCATATCCACGTCCGCGTTTAGTGCCCATCTTTTCCCCCTTGCAGGAAAAAATTCGAAACGGTTCACATTTTGAAGCTGGTGCAGTGATGATCCCTTTCGAAGGTGATCGTTCCCTCGCTCTTTTGGCGAGGCGAGAATCCCAAAACGGCGCGTACGCCGGAACGGTTCTCGCCGTTTTCTCCGATCGGGTGTTGGACAACGCCATCGCGGCTCTTCTGGGGACGGCTATTACATCGCTATACCTGGAAGATGTTGATGGTACCATCCTCCTGTTCCGTTCTCGGACAAAATCGAATTATACCGAACTCAAACGCATTTCTTCTTTATTTGGTACGTATCAACTGAGAACATTGCCGTTGCGGCTTTTCGTCGTAGCTGAACGCGACGAGCTTCTTGCCCCTCAGTATCGTTTTCGTTTGACGGTCGCGGTGATCGCTTTTGTTTTTTCTCTTGTTTTAGGCTTTATGTGCGCGTACGCGGTTTCCATGACGCGCGGCATCAAACATTCCGAAGAATTAGCTCGTGAACTTGAAAGAAGGGATTCCTTATTCAGGGAAGTGCACCACCGGGTCAAAAATGATTTGCAAATTGTACGAAGTGTCATCGCTTTAGGAAGATCCAGCGTCGATTCAGTTGGTTCCGAAGCCGACAACGCTCTTTGCGCCGCGGAAGCGCGCATCAATTCCATCTCATTGGTTCATGAACAATTATATAAACAGGCAGCGGTAGCAACGACGGATTTGAGCATATACATCAGTGATTTGGCTTCACATGTAACTAACGCGTACGGGGGCACGCGACCAATTCAGGTGTCGGCAAAATCAGAATCGGGTTTATCACTATCTATTGATGCCGCGGTTCCCTGTGGCCTTCTACTGAATGAATTAGTCACGAACGCGTTTAAATACGCTTTTCCGAACGGACGTTCCGGTGTGATAACGATAGGCGCGAAACGCGTTGGGAAAAACTCCATTGAACTCCGAGTGGAAGACGACGGTATTGGATTCGTCGATGATCTAAAAAAGCTCCACGAAGGGTCTTTCGGCCTCGAACTGATTAAGGCGCTCTGCGCTCAACTCGGCGCGACGCTTAAGCATGAGGGAGGACCGGGGGAAGGGACCCGTTGGATCATCACTCTTCCCCCAGCTTCCGCGGACCTTATTTAAAGATCAAAACGGACGGATCGTAGTCCGCGGGCGGCGTGTAGCCGAGCAGTTCAATGCTCGTGGCTGCCAGGGAGCTGATACCGAGCCCCGTTCTCAAGGATGCTTCCCCGCTCTTTGCTTCGTATTCGCCCTTGCATTCAGGGTCATATACAACGCAGGGAACAGGATTGAGGCTATGGCTTGTTTTCGCTTTATACGAGCCGTCTTCCTTACGAATGGCGGCGCCTGTTTTCTTGTCGTGTTCGAACATGTCGTCCGAGTTCCCATGGTCTGCCGTCAAAATCATCATTCCGCCGGCTTTAACTACCGCTTTCGCAAGGCGTCCGATCTGGAGGTCCATCGCTTCCATGGAACAAACGACCGCCTGATACACGCCCGTATGGCCGACCATATCGCCATTGGGAAAATTGAGGCGGATAAAATCGTACTTTCCGGAGCCGATCGCTTCCAGGACTTTATCGGTGATTTCGGCACACTTCATCCAAGGCCGTTGCTCGAAAGGAAGCACGTCGCTCTTCACTTCAACGTAGGTTTCAAGCTTTTCGTCAAACTTGCCGGTTCTGTTTCCATTGAAGAAGTAGGTAACATGCCCGTACTTTTGAGTTTCGGAAATAGCAAGGGAACGAACCCCGGTAGCGGCCAGATATTCGCCCATTGTACGGTCGATGGACGGCGGACTGACGAGATAGCGTGCCGGTACGTGCAAGTCTCCGTCGTATTCCATCATGCCCGCATAACAGACTTTGGGACGGCGTACGCGGTCGAACTTGTCCATGCCGTCGTCTTCGAATGCCGAGGTTATTTCCAATGAACGGTCACCTCGGAAATTGAAGTACACCACTGAATCGCCGTCTTCTATCGTTCCGATAGGCTTACCGCCTTCGGCGATGACGAATTCCTTCAGGTCTTGGTCGATGATGCCGGGGATTTCCTTCCGGTAGGTTTCAACCGCTTCGCGTGCGGTCTTGAACCGACGGCCTGTACCGAGTACGTGCGTTTCCCAGCCGCGCTTGACCATGCTCCAATCCGCACCGTAACGGTCCATCGTGATCCACATCCGGCCGCCGCCCGACGCGATGCGCGCGTCGAATTGGGCGGAAGAAATCTCTTTCAGATAGGCTTCAAAGGGATCGAGAAAGTCAAAAGCGCTCGTTTCGCCGACGTCGCGACCATCGAACAGGATATGAATCCTCACCGTGGCGACGCTTTCAGATTTCGCCTCGTTGATCATCGCCTTTAGGTGGTCGATATGGCTGTGCACGTTTCCGTCGGAGAAAAGACCGATGAAGTGGAGCGTTCCTCCGTTTCCATCGCGTCCTTTTTTTGCGCTTGAGACGATTTCCTTCCAGGCTTTGCCCTTGAAAATCGCGCCGGATTCGATCGATTTTGTGACAAGCGCGGCGCCTTGTTCGTATACCCGGCCGCAGCCAATCGCGTTGTGACCGACTTCGCTGTTGCCCATGTCCTCATCGGAGGGAAGCCCGACGGCTTTACCATGCGCCTTCATTTTCGTATGAGGACTTTTCGAACTTATCGCGTCAAAACTGTACATTTTTGAATCGGCTACCGCGTCGCCTTCTTTATATTTGCCGTATCCGACGCCGTCCATGATGACGAGCACCAGGGGACCTCGGCGGCCTTTCCATTTAGGATTCTTCTTGAGTGCTTCCACCATCGGGGACTCCTTGCAGACGGATTATGATCGATAATACGTAAATCAAGGACCGTTATCAAGAACTTATTGACAAGGTCGGTCGTCAAATCGATACTGACCTTAGAGGCCGCAATAGATGAAATTGCTCGTGTTCGTGCTTAATAAAGAAGAGTTGCTGGAAAAAACCCTTGAGGCGTACGTTGAAGCGGGTATACCCGGTGCGACTATCCTTGAATCCGAGGGCATGGGTCGTTTTCTGGCCTATGAAGTTCCGCTGTTCGCCGATTTTAAGGAATTGATGAAAGGGACCGCTCCACGGAATAAGACTATTCTTTCATTGATTAAAGATGAAAACGCGGTAGCGCGCCTTGTCCCCATACTCAAAGAGGCCATCGGCGATTTTTCAAGCCCCGGAACGGGTGTTATGTTTACCGTGCCGGTCGATTGGGCTGCCGGTATCGGAAGAATTGACGACGAATAAGAGGAGTCCGTATCATGATCAACTTCAGCTCCATCTTGAAAGTTTCAAACGCCGCCGTCGACGTTGATTCGAGGACAAAAGACGATGCCTTGAGCTTCGCTGTCGATCTGGCTTGTAAGAGCGGCGCCGTTCCGAATAGGGACAAGCTCCTTGTCGAAATCCGCGCCCGCGAAACCTTGTCTTCCACCGGAATCGGCGAGGGCGTCGCGGTTCCGCACGCGCTGTGTGACTCCATCACACAAACGGTCTTGAGCGTAGTGCGCCTCGCGCGGCCTATCGATTTTGCGGCAGTTGATTCCAAGCCGGTTGATCTTATTTTCCTTATGGCCGGCCCGCGCGGCGATACCGCGAATCATTTGAAAATTCTTTCCAAGCTGGCACGTCTTTTGCATGACGCCGACTTTAGAAACGCAGCTCGTGCCGCGAAAGATAGTGAGGCCTTAGTACATCTTCTGCTGGGAAAAGACTAACGTTGCGAGATCGTCCTTTTTCGATTATTCGTCAGAAATATAACCTGCTTTCGGAAGATCAAAAGAAAGTAGCGACTTTTATTCTCTCCAATAAAGACCGTTCGGTCATGATGACCATCAGCGAGCTTGCCGGTGAATGCGGCCTTAGCGAGACGACTGTCGTCAGGTTCATAAACAAACTGGACTACACGTCGTTTCAAAAATTCCGTGTTGAAATGGCTCAGGAATTAAGCGAAATAACCGTTTCCGCCGGTTCGGAAGGACTGAAGATTGAAGACGGGTATCAAGATATTCATAACGACGATTCAATCGGCGAGATTAAGAAAAAGGTTATTATCTCGGCATCGGGCGCAATTCACGACATGGAAAAACTCATAGACGGAGAAAGTCTGGAGAGGGCGGTTTCGAGTCTCATCGGCGCTAAACGAATTATGTTCTACGGCGCGGGCGGCTCCAGCGTAATTGCCATGGACGCGCACCATAAGTTTTTACGCCTTGGGCTGACGAGCATCTATGAGAGTAACTCTCATTTTTCCATCATACGATCCACGCATTTGAACGCGGACGATGTCTTGGTTCTTATTTCTCATACCGGAGAGAGTCGGGAAGTGTTGGAATGCGCTGAAAACGCGCGCGCAGCCGGATGCACGATCATCGGCCTTACTAGCTACATCAATTCCGACTTGGCAAAAGTAGCCGATATCGTTCTGTATAGTTCAACGAACGATCTTGCGCATTATACGGATGCCATGGTTTCCCGGCTTATACAGCTGGTGGTCTTGGATATGCTTTTTATCGCGGTAAGCCTCCGGATCGGGTCCAAAGGCAAGGAAGCCATAGAAAAATCCAGAAGCGCGATAGCCCGATCCAAAGGTCGCAAAAAATAGGAAATGCTCCGACCCGGCGCGTCTTGACAAGTCCTTTTTTTGATAGGTATATTATTACCAATAAAACATATTGATAGTAGTAAAATTACTATAAATTGAAAGGGGAAAGAATTCGGATATGTTGACCAATCTTGAAAAAATGTTGCGCTTGGCGCAAATGGGAAGATTCTCAGTAGGTTCTTTTAATGTATATAATTATGAGACAATAAAGGGAGTTCTTGCCGGCGCGGAAAGAAAACGCGTTCCAGTCATCGTCGCTTTTGGCGCGGGCTACCTTCCCAATATGGATTTGGAGGAAGTCGTCGCGCTTGTCTCCTACCGGGCCGAGAAAATGGATCTTCCCGTCGCGCTCCATCTGGACCACTGCCGGAATCCGGAGATCATCAAAAAGGCCGCTATCTGCGGTTTCACTTCCGTCATGTATGACGGTTCGAGTCTCCCGTTCGATGAGAATCTAAAAAATACGGCTGAAATTGTAGCATTTGCTCATACTTTGAACGTGTCGGTGGAAGCGGAGTTGGGTTCCCTCGCGTTGGGCGCCTATTCGAATGAAGGAGAGGTTGGATCCGCTGAACAGTATACCGATCCCAGATCCGCGCACGATTTCTGCGAAAGAACGGGAATAGACGCGTTGGCCGTGTCCATCGGGACCGTTCATGGTATGTATAAGGGCGAACCGAATATTAGGGTCGATATCCTAAAAAAAATCCGACGTGAAACGGCCGTCCCCTTAGTGTTGCACGGCGGATCGGGAACCCCGGAAGCAATCTTGCGGGAATGCATCGCGAATGGTATCTGCAAAATAAACGTGAATACCGAAATTTCTAAACACGCCGTTGATCGAATCGCGCGAGCGGTCGAAAAGGATCCCGATATTCACTTGTCCAAAGTCTCCTTGAAGACCATAGAAGCCGTTGAGGAAGTTGTCGAGAAATACATTGCCTTATTTAGTCGATAATCGGAGGAAAGCAATGAGCGATTTGCCGGTACTTAACGTAGGTATTTTAGAAACGGTTAAAAAAATCGATGAGAAGTCCGTAGATGGAGCGCTCCGGGCCGCACTCAAGAACCTGGACCGAAAAATCGTGGCGCTCGACGACGATCCCACCGGAGTGCAGACCGTGCACGGTATCTCCGTCTATACCGACTGGGATTCGCGATCGGTGGAGGCCGGCTTTGCCGAAACTAATTCCCTGTTTTTCATCCTCACCAATTCGCGCAGCTTCACCGCTGAGGAAACCAAGAAGGCCCACACGACGATGGCCGAAAATATCGCCGCCGTATCGGCTAAAACGGGTAAGAAATTCATCGTCATAAGTAGAGGCGACTCAACGATGCGCGGACATTTTCCTCTTGAGACGGCCGTATTGCGCGAGACGCTTGAAAAAAAGACGGGAAAGAAAATCGACGGCGAAATCATTTTCCCTTTTTTCAAGGAAGGCGGTCGTTTCACGATCGGCAACATCCATTATGTCAAGGAGAAAAGCGGCTTGGTTCCAGCCGGCCAAACCGAATTCGCCAAGGATAAAACGTTCGGATATCATGCTTCTCACTTGGGTGAATGGGTTGAGGAGAAAACGAAAGGTATATTCAAAAAAGACTCCTGCGCATACATTTCCCTGGACGATCTCCGTTCCTTTGACGTGGAAAAAATCGCGGGACAACTGAAATCCGTGCATGATTTCAACAAAGTGATTGTCAACGCGGTCGATTACGTCGATGTGAAAGTTTTCATGCTTGCTTTTATCAACGCTATCCATTCGGGAAAAGAGTTCATGTTCAGGAGCGCCGCGGCGGTGACGAAGGTCCTCGGCGGCGTATCGGACCGACCGCTATTATCCAAGTCGGAATTGGTGGAAAAAGGTAATACGAACGGCGGCATCGTTCTTATCGGATCGCACGTCAACAAAACGACGCAGCAATTTGAAGCGCTCCGAGAACTCGGCGGTAAGGTTGAGTTCATTGAATTCAACCAACATTTGGTACTCAAAGACGGCGGACTTGAAGGCGAGGTTGAACGAGTTATCGCCTTGGCGGAAAAAAATATTCTCTTAGGGAAAAACGTCGTCGTCTATACTCGGCGTGAGAGGTTTGATCTTGATACCGACGACAAGGAAAAACAACTTCTGGTGTCCGTGAAGATTTCCGACGCGGTGACCAGCGTCATCGGAAAACTGAAGGTCCGTCCAAGCTACATTATCGCCAAAGGCGGAATCACCTCCAGCGACGTGGGCACGAAGGCCTTGAAAGTTAAAAAGGCCCTGGTAATGGGTCAGATAAAACCAGGCATTCCCGTCTGGATGACCGGGCCGGAAAGTAAGTTCCCCGATATGCCCTATATTATTTTCCCCGGAAATGTCGGTGAGATCGATACGCTAAAGAAGATTGTTGAAGAGTTGAGTTTTCTTTAGTGATTATGTGAACCTATATAGATATGCGTAAAAACTTGTGTGTTTGTTTTTTCAAGGATATCATGAAAAAACAAACATACAAGGAGCAATAATGGCAACGTCTTTTGTCGATTCGGTAATGGCTGGTGTCATCGCGAGAAATTCCGCTGAGCCTGAGTTTATTCAGGCTGCCAAGGAAGTTATTGAATCGATCGAACCGGTCGCTCGGAAACGGCCGGAGATTGGGCGCCTGAAAATAATGGAACGCATAGTTGAGCCCGAGCGTCAGATCATGTTTCGTGTTCCTTGGGTAGACGACAAGGGCGAAGTCCAGATAAACCGCGGTTTCCGCGTGCAGTTCAACAGTGCGCTCGGTCCTTATAAAGGCGGTCTCCGTTTACACCCTTCCGTCAATCTCGGTATCATTAAATTTTTGGGTTTTGAGCAAACCTTTAAAAACGCGCTCACCGGAACGCCTATCGGCGGTAGTAAAGGAGGCAGCGACTTTGACCCGAAGGGAAAGAGCGATATGGAAGTTATGCGCTTCTGCCAGTCTTTCATGGGTGAACTTTACCGCCACATAGGTCCGGATACCGACGTTCCCGCCGGGGATATCGGTGTCGGCGGTCGTGAAATCGGCTACCTGTTCGGCTACTATAAAAAGATTGTAAACGAATTCACCGGCGTTTTGACCGGCAAGGGTCTCTCGTATGGCGGGTCGCTCGCACGCACGGAAGCCACGGGTTACGGTTTGGTCTATTTCACGACCCGTATGCTTGAAAATGCCGGAACCGATTGGAAGGGCAAGGAAGTCGTCATATCCGGTTCCGGAAATGTCGCGATCTATGCCGTTGAAAAGGCCACGAGCCTCGGCGCGAAAGTCATCGCAATGTCTGATTCGAACGGCTATATCGTCGATGAAGAAGGTATTGATCTCAAATCGATCAAGCGCATCAAGGAAGTTGAGCGCGGCCGGATCAAGGAATACCTTGCCGTCAGACCGAAGGCGTCGTACAAAGACGGCTGTGACGGCATCTGGACGGTCCCCTGCGATGTCGCGCTTCCGTGCGCTACTCAGAACGAGCTGGACGGAAAATCGGCTTCTATCCTCGTGAAAAATAAATGTCGCGCAGTGGCGGAAGGCGCCAACATGCCATGCACGCCTGAGGCCGTTCAGATATTCCTGGATGCCGGTGTTCCCCTCGGGCCTGCCAAAGCGGCGAACGCGGGCGGCGTGGCGACCAGTGCCTTGGAGATGTGCCAGAATTCCATGCGTCTCCGCTGGACGTTCGAAGAAGTCGACTCCAAGCTCAAAGGCATCATGGACGGTATCTATACACAGTGTCGCGATGCGTCCAACGAATACGGCATGAAAGGCAACCTGGTAGCGGGCGCCAACATCGCCGGATTCTTACGCGTCAGCGAGGCAATGATCGCTCAAGGCATCGTGTAAAAACACCTATTTCAGGCTAGATAACACAAAGCCCGCTGGGAGGCGGAATCGGCGTAGAGACGAAGTTCCGCGCCGTTTCCGCTTTCCAGCACCGTGATCGCCTTTCGCCATAATTCGTCGTCGCTTACGATTTCGACAAGGGTTTTTTTCGCCTCTTCCAGAAAGCGTTCGCTCAGGCAGCAATCGTCTCGGTCCGGGAATACGGCGAAGTAGAGCATATCCATCTCCACCAAATCGTTGAAGAAATGAGTCCCCAGAGATACGTCGGGCACAAGTCCCGCGTGCATGTACGCCATTTCGACTAGGACCGTTACGCCCTTGATATCGTTGAACGATACCGGAATTCCCATCGCGGGGGTTGAAGTACCCCATCGTCCCGGTCCGACCAGCATCACCACGGGATCTTTTTTTCCGCCGCTCGAACGCGCGAGTCGTCCTACCAAACGGGCCACCGAGTACCGTTCCTGCTCGTTTAAAGCCGTGTAAGCTTCCGGCGATACGTAGATGAGACGGTCTATCGGAGCCGCTAGACTGCGACCGACGATGGGACCGTCGCTGCGCAGGAATACGCGTTGTTCCGGAATTTCGGTGGGCGCGACGCCCAGGTCTCCCGCGCCGACGATTTTGACCTTGAATGGTCGACACTGCACCAAGCAAATACGATAATCGCCGTTAGGACCTACGGTGTTGACCGTAAATTCGATATCGACCGGGTGCTCATAAGCGGCTTCCAAGGTCGCAAGCATTGAGCGCATCCTGACGCAAAAATCCGTCCGTTCGAACAAGCCTTTGAAATCCAATCTGAGCGCCGCGTTTACATCGATACCCAATTCCCTCGCACGCACGGCCGCTTCTTCGTCGAGACTCGCAAAGAGATCTTTCGTCGCCGGATCAAGGCGGGAAAGCGCTTCACGTAAGGGGTTTGTGGAGAAATCGTTGATGCTTAAATTGATGACGTCCACTTTTCTTTGAAGGTATTTCCCACCATCCTCCGGATTGCGGTCAGGCCGTTTGAGCGGTGCGTTGAGCGCGACAATACGGGTGTAGTCGTCATCGACGCGGTCCACGGCCCGTGTGCCTAGCCCGAAAGCTAAACGGAGCATTCCCGAGTGCGGATCGATGGACGCGTCCCAGGCGAAAGGATTATAAGAAAACCCGACACCACCGGCACTGGGGAAGAACCAGTCGCCTTGCTCCTCACCGGAGACTCGTTGCACCAGAAGCGCCATCTGCTCGTCCTCGTGCAGGAGTCCGTGGTGCAGCCGATAGAGAAGCGCTTCCTCGCTCATGGAACTCGCGTATACGCGTTTGACGGCGTTCATGAACGAGGAGAGGCGTTCTTCAGGAGTACCCTGGTTTGCGCAGAAAACGCTCTCGTATTTTCCCGAGAACGCGTTTCCGTAACTGTCTTCTTGGAGTGAGCTGGACCTGACGATGATAGGCGATTGTCCGAAATACTCAAGCATTTCCTGAAACTGTACGACGACGTAATCAAGAAAACTCCCTGTTAGGATACGCTCACGGGCTATGGCGGCTCGTTCAAGAATTTCCTCGATTGATCCATTTTTTCGCCTGAGCCACCAGCAGTGATTCTGTATGACGTAGGTGTAGAACACGTCGGACCCGATAAAAAAAGAATCGTGCGGTTCCAGAATCCGTTCCCAGTCAGGATCAGCTTCACGAAGGATTCTGTGGGCGAGAAGAATGCCGCGCGCTTTGCCTCCGATAAGGCCTGAGCCGATGAGGCGTTTAAGAATATCGGTAAGGAAGGGCAGATCAAAATAACGGCGAGCAAGCGGCAGAAAACTCGTTTGTCGCGTAACGGCCATATGCAGAAGCCGCTCAAAAAGAGCGTCTCTCTCGGCTTCCTTCGGTTCGCCGCGATCAATAGCGGCGAGTATGATTTCCGCATCGCGGTAGCTTTCGGTCCAGGCTCCGTAACGTTGGATGGTGAAATTCAAGAGCGGCCTTTTTACCGCCGCGACGACGTCCGCCGTTGAAGCGCTGTTCGTCACCGGTATGAATAGATCGCCTTCGCGCGCATGGAGCTTGTACATGGTTGGTGACCGGCGTCCTTCCACCTTTTGCGGTTGGATGTAGGTCTTACCGTCTTTTGTCCAAACTTCTATGATTATTTGTGCGGTAGCATAAATCGTGTCGGTCGCGTGATTTGAATGACTATGTTTGTAAATGGCAAAGAAAGCCATCGATTCCAGTTTTAGGACGTATGGACATACGACGAGGAAAAAATTTGCCATCATACGGTCCGCGTACCAGTATTTTGCGAGCCCCGATAAGCAATCGAATACATACCAGCTTTCGGCTGCGGTTCTCTCAATCGCATCGATCAAATCTGAAACGAAATGCTCAAACCCGCGTGTCGGATCGAGCAATACGGTAGTGATTTCTCCTCTTTCTTCCAGAAGGGCGGGGTGATCCGCAAAACGGAAATAGACGACACGTTTGCCCTTCTCTACGGCAGCTTTCGCGTACGGAAGGACGAAGCGGCGATATTCGTCAATTTCCTCGACGTCCCAAACAACGTTATCTCCGGGGATGAGGCCCCGAAGTACCGTATCAAGAGCGGGTAGTCCCGTCGTGTGGAGTGGACTTCGGTCATCAAGAGTAGCCATAACATTTATTGTACCATACGCAAGAGTCGTTGAAAGGGCGGGTCATTTGAAAGGAGCCGACCGAGTGGTCAGCCGGTTTTTTTGGTCTTTCCGAGGACTGAAAGCAACGCGCCCGCAAGAATGAGGACTGTAGTCAAATAAAACTGAGGCGCGGGAATTTCGTTGAATAGGAAAAAAGCGAAAATGACCGCGAAGACAAACTGAAATAGGTTTACGATCGTCACTGTCTGTGGTCGAAGAACAGTCATGGCCCAGTTTAGCACCGAATGGCCGATCACCGTAGGTCCAATGATAAGGCCCGCGAGCAACAGCAAATCCTTGCCGCCCGGCACGGAGAGGGCGCCGGGAATCATGGCGGTCGCCGCAAAAGAGAGGATCCCTCCGAACGCGTAGAGCGGAACCAGATAGGTCCAGAGTCTGCCGTCGGTGTTGTTTCTTCTGCTGAACGCAAGGTAGGCGCTGAAGCAGAGCATGGAGACGAAACAGATAACGTC
The DNA here is from genome assembly GCA_041666155.1 of Treponemataceae bacterium. GTDB lineage: Bacteria > Spirochaetota > Spirochaetia > Treponematales > Breznakiellaceae > SZUA-426. Next base: position 1,451 of record JBAYHM010000060.1, on the reverse strand, counting down.
GCCGAGAAAAAAGTCCATCGATAGATTGAAATCCCCGACACCCATTATGAGTACGCCGCTTGTAGCGATGACCGTCGCGAAGATTTCTTTTTTTGTCGGGCGTACGCCGCTCAATAAAAAAGCGGCAAAGGGCATAGCCACCGGGTTCATATTCACGATCAGAGTCGAATTACTCGCGGTGGTCATGCGCGCGCCGACTGTCCAACTGATGAAATGGATAGCGATGATGATTCCCGGTACGATGATGATCTTGACGGCATCTCGGTGCGTTTGAGGCCCGAGCCCCGCATCGTGTCGTTCCCTTAGTTCCCAGAAATAGGCGGGTAAAAGAATGAGGGCGGCACCCAGGAGCCTTGCGGAGGCGATCAGGTACGGGTGGATGCTCGCTGCCTTTATCATAAGGACTGAGGTCGACGCGATCACGACGGCGCCGCACAAGAGTATCCATACGAAGATGTCGTTTTTTTGCCGCATAAAGCGATATCCTTTGCGCGCTCGCCGTTATCGGTATTCTTCCCAAGCCTTTATTTCAAGTCCCTTCTCCCGTTGATACGCTAGCGCATCGGTAAACTGCTTGGCCACCTTGATGTTGGTGAACAGGGGCACATCGAAATCCACCGCCATACGTCGGATGATGTAGTCGTTTTTGAGTTCCGTCTCGCGGTTGTTTTTGGGAACGTTGATGACCATGTCGACTTCACGCTTTCTGATCATCGTCGCGATATTAGGTTCCTTCGATTCCAGCGGCCAATTGAGCGGCGTCGTCGGTACGCCGCTGGTCGTGAGGAATTTTGCCGTGCCGCGGGAGGCATAGAGTTCGTAGCCCATGTCTCGCAGTTTACGCGCAGAGTCCAGAAACTCAACCTTATCTTCGATCGGGCCGGTTGAAAGAAGTACCTTCTTTTTCGGAATACGGTAACCGACCGACAGAAGCGCTTTGAGGAAGGCATCATCCAAGTCTACACCGATGCAGCCGACCTCTCCCGTCGAGGCCATCTCTACGCCGGGAACTGGGTCCGCGCCATGAAGGCGGGAGAAGCTGAACTGAGCGGCTTTGACGCCCACCCATTCAAGGTCCATCGCCGACGAAGGCGCTTTCTGTACCGGCTCGTCCAGCATCGCCCGGGTAGCCATTTCTATCATGTTGACGCGGCTGACTTTTGAACAGAAGGGGAAGCTGCGGCTTGCGCGTAGGTTGCACTCAATGACGCGCACGTGGTTGCGCTGAGCAAGGAACTGAATGTTGAAAGGGCCGGTGATGTCCAAGGCTTCGGCAATACGGGAAGCGATTTTTTTCACCTTGCGCATCGTTTCCACGTAGAGTCGCTGGGCCGGGAGCACGACGGTCGCGTCGCCTGAGTGGACGCCCGCGTTTTCAATGTGTTCGGTGATCGCGTGGTAGAGGATTTCCCCGCGCTTTGCCACCGCGTCAATCTCGATTTCCTTTGAGT
>JBAYHM010000059.1:0-18177 GCA_041666155.1 Treponemataceae bacterium | reverse complement strand
CCGGGAACCGTATGGGCCTCGAATATTTTCGTTTCAAAACCATTGCGCTGACCGTAAATTCCCGCGGCGAGACCGCCCATTCCCGCACCTATGATACAGATACGCTTACCCATGCAGGCCTCCTAACGTTCCAAATCAAGGTAATAGTCGATGAACCGGGACCGGTGCTTGTCGAGAAACTCGTCATAGAGCGCGATGATGCGCGTAAGAGGATAATCCTCCGGCAATTGCGCGAGAGGAAACGGAGGTTCGTCCATAAAGCAGACTTTCCATTGGACCGGGCCGGCGTAGCAAAGGCGATGGATTATTTCCGTCTCATTGAGCTTTTCAATATCCAGAAAGAGGCTCAAGTCCCGATAGAACTCATGGAGAAAACGGTTGCGGTTTTCAATCCCGAAAACCGATAGAATCTTTTCGGTCAATTCCGCGTCATCGACGTCGGCGCACTGGAATAGGTACAAGTTTTTATCCAGCCCCGCATCGCGTATGGTGGTCCGCAAACTCCTGGTATCGATATGTCCGTTGATATACGTATTTTGCGCCAGTTTCTTGAAACCGTAGTATTTCAGCGTCTCGCGAACGAAAGCCCGCTCCGTGGTATCGTCCTGAGCGAAAGAAAAAACCGCAAGGAGAAAGCCCGGCGGCTGGGTCAGGCGATCGACCGTCGCTTTGCCCATGCTCATGGAGGCTTCCGTCATCCGGTATCGCGTCCTGCCGGCATCGTCCTTGAGAATAAGGATGCGGCCGTCCTTATGAAGCCGCGACAGGCTGGTCCGGACCGCGTTGTACTCTATAAGCGCGTAATCGGCGACATCCTTGATATGCTTCATCGTCGGATAAGGAAGGCCTGAGTCCTTGAATACCCCTTCCCGCAATATCATCGGAGTACATATCGCCTCACGAGTGCTCAGCGCGTATTTGGTTCTAAAGGAATCGGCACAAGTTACAAACGACTCATACATATCTAGTATTTGTAACACACGTTCACGTTTTTTTCAACTACTGGAGCAATGCCTCACGCGTGTCCTATTTTGAGCTGAGATTCGAGACACCGTCCCAGGTCGGCGGAGGGGGCGTCGTTAGGAATTTTTTACACCGCATATAATAGACCTTGCTGGGAGAATCCTCGATATCGATTTTCAGCGCGTGCGCGAAGCCGGACAAGGCTTCCTTCCAGCGGCGCTCCTTGTACAAGGCCAAACCTTTTTCGTAATGGCCAAGCGCCACTTCCTTCAGTTCAGGCACCCGACCGGGAATATCCAGAAGTTCGAACACGGTGATAGGTTCGCTCTTGCCGACCACACGGATAGTATCCAATTCACGGAAACGAAACTGATCTTTGACCGCGGCATGGGTATTATGGCTGACCATACTGTAAGTGCCGTACACTTTATTCGCGCCTTCCAGTCGGGAGGCAAGATTCACCGAATCGCCCATAACGGTATAGTTCATCCGGACGCGCGAACCCATATTGCCCGCAACCGCCGCCCCCGAATTGATGCCCATCCTCACCCTGAGTTCATGCCGGCCTTGCTCGCGCCAGCGGATTCGCATTTCGGCTAGACGCCGCTGCATCTCTACCGCCGACAAGCAGGCTTGATAGGGATGCTCGGGGAAATTAAGCGGAGCGCCCCAAAACGCCATGATCGCGTCACCTTCGTATTTATCCACGGTACCGCGATTGCCCATAATGATATCGGTCATCTCCGAAAGATATTCGTTGAGGAGTTGGACGAGTCCTTGGGCGCTGAGCTTTTCGGAAATGCCGGAAAAGCCGGCTATATCCGAGAAAAAGGTAGTGATCGTACAAGATTCACCGCCGAGCTTGAGCGCGTCCGGATTGGCGATGATCTGATCGATGACATCCTGGGAAAGGTACTTGGAGAAAGCCCCTTGGATGAATTGCCGGTGTTCTTCCTCTCCCGCGAATTTGGTTATCATGATAATAGCCGAAGGCAGAATAAGCGCCAGATTGAAACTGACTTGGTCTATCCATATATAGGCCTTGGAAAAGAGAACCATAATTCCAATGTTGACCAGAACCACCAGGAACGCGATTGCCCCATATGCAATCTTGGCGGAGCGCTTGTGGATGAAAAGGACCAGCGCGACAGCGAGAGCCAACATAACGATGTATTCCAGGTAGACTGGAGCTTTGCCGATGAAACGCCCTCGGGCAAGAGTATTTATGGCCGTCGGATAGGAACCCACCATCCAGTACGAACTAGAAAGGGGCGTAACGCCTTCATCTTGAGTACCGACTGCGGTCAAGCCTAAAACCGCCACTGAATCGAACAAGTACTCTACCTGCGTTTTTATTTTGATGGCGGTGATAAGCGTCTTTATGGACGCGACGCTTTCCGGATCGATGGCTTCTCCGGCTTCTTTACGCGCCAAGAGTCCGTCAAGTTCAGCTTGACTCTCATGTAGGTAACCCTGAATAACTGTCTTATAGCGTTCCAATTCCTTTCGATATTCCCGACGCAGCGGGAAGCGCTTTTCCAAATCTTTTTCCGCCAGGATAGCCGCTTTCAGCGCCTCAAGCTTTGAACTCAACTCCGTGCGTTCGTTTTTTCCCGATGCCATATCCTTGAGCATCAACTGCATTTCAAACTGCTCGGCGTAGAACGGATATTCTATAAGCGCATGCGCGGATACGTGCCTGGCCGTCTGAGCGAAGTCACCCATCCAGTCGAAATAAATGGAACAGGAGCGGTCGACCGGGATGACGATATCGCCGCGCATTCCGCTGATCGGATGCACGGCATTCCGTATCGTTATGGATGTTCCGGGCTCAATATCGATGTCTCCGATTCCGACACCGCACATTCGTAAATAAGCGATCAAGCTCAGGTGCAGGTATATCCGGTCATTGAACACGCGAATCAAGCGAACACGCCGATGCGCGCCATCCGCATCGGCGTCGTTGTCCACGAAGCCGAAACTTTCCGCCGCGTTCATCAACTCGGGTATCGGGTAATTTACGCATACGCGGTCCGCATCCGAAAGGGTTCGGAACCGCGGCTCTTTTCCCGTCGGAATGGGCAGCGAGGCCTTCTCCGTAAATCGTCGGATCGCCGCGGCTTTGGTTTCCGCCGCCGCGGGACTCAGGCTCAATTTACTCTCCACCTTTCCGAAAGAGAAAGGCATAACGGTACCAGGGAATTCTTGGGTTGCCAAGGCAAGGTCCCGATCGTTATCGATGATCATCGTGTAGAGTTCATCGGCTTTAATCCTTCTTCCTTCGGAAATAGCCGTATGCAGCGTGTTGAAGCCGTCGGGGTTGAGGAGAGCCGGCGAACTGTCCATGAACTGAAAGTCGAACAGCAACCCGGCAAGACCGACAGTCTTCAACTGCCGTAAAGCGAATGCATAATAATGACGCGGCCAGGGATATACGCCCAAGGCCGAAATACTGGCATCATCCACGTTGAGCAAGACAAGTTCAGGCAGAGGTTCCGCTTTCGGCTTGATCGCAAACCGCAGATCGTAGAGAACATATTCCAGCCTGTCATGCACAGGGCTTAGGGAAAAAAGGACAACCAGGCCGCAAACGATGACGGCGCTGAGTACGGAACCAACGCTGCCCGACGTCAGTTTGCCCAAACGGGCGAGGAAACGCTTCATAAAGAAAGGCTCATTCCGCCGGAAACGGCGTACCGAAGCGCCCTATCCCCGGAGAAGGCGGCGCCGGGCAGAAACAGGCCCGCGTTCAGGAAGACGCTCACATCATCGAAAGGAGCCCATTGGATCCCCAGGTCGACACCGTGGCCGAGATCGTTGGAAGACAGATTCCCTTCATCGACATTGACGACTCCGTCCGCCTCGTGCTTGGCATAGTAGAAATACTTGAAACTGACGTTCAAGTCCGGAGCTTGGCGGGAAAGGATTTCCAACGGGTTGAAGATTACCCCAAGCTGCGCCACGTGGAGATTGCTGAGGTGCGGCCGGAAGGCTAATCCTAAATTCAATTGGCCGAATGCCTGAAAAGCGCTATCCGTACCCTCGGCGTTTCCGAAAGCGCCCTTGCCGACGGTGCGGTCCGGATCCCCGGATGCCAGCCAGTATTGAATGGTGATCCTCGGCGTTGTAACGGCTTTGAATGTTCTTTGGTATCTACATGTACCGCCGAAAGCTTCTATATTGCCGCGGGTCAATCCACTTGGGCTATAACCTCGTTGAAGGTACCATTCAAGCAGATATTCGCCTCCGACCAGCAGCCCCTTGGCTTGCAGGCCGCTGTACCAACTGGCGTACAATTCTTCTGAAGCATTATTGAAATCATTTTGGTACATTCCGAGAAGTGAAAGTTCATGGCCGAAAATCCAGATTCCCAAGGAGTAAGCGCCGAAATAACGCTTGGCGCCGTTCACCTGGTCTTCATCATTCATGGCGTAGGAAGAAAAAGCCGGATTTATGAGGCCGGTATAGAACCCGAACATTTTCGCGTTGAACCAGGGATTTGCCAGCTGGAGTTCCAAGCCGTCGCCGTTGCCGGCCAAGATCAGAGCTGAACCGAGCAAAAAGGGTTTCCGGCCTATTGAAAAAGTGACTCCCCCTTCGGGTAAAATCAGCTGAAAATAATTCGCGTTGATCTCCCATACATTGAGGAGTTCCACCCCCTCCGTCGGCCACGGTAACACGCTCGTCAATAGGTTGTCTCTGATCCTGGCATAATATTGCCACTGACCGGGCAGGCTCAATCGTACCCATGCATTACCGCTCAGGCCGGTGACTAACGTATCTGAATCGCCCTGATGTTCGAACAAGCCGGCCAATGACAGCGTAACGCCCCAGTCCAGGAGCCACGGCGCTTTTTGAGGCACGGGAAGGAAAAAATCTTCTTCAAGAAACGGAGTTTGAGCGGCGGCAGTCAAAATGGCGGCGAGGATCAAAGTTGCTACGGAAAATTTTCGCTTCATTGCGCCGATCCGTATTTAAGACAGACAATCGAGACAAAATCCAATAATTCGATACCGCTCATGACTTCGCCTCCGCTGCTGGTTGCGCTGAAAACACCATCGACAACAAGAGTTCGGAAAGCGTAGCGTTGTATCGGTAGAATGAGGAAAAATAACGATTTCCGCAAACGAAGAGCTTTGGCGGCCACCAAAGCGGCCCGGGCTTTGGTAAGAGCATTGCCGGGCTTAAATCGGGAAAGCTCCAATCCCAGGCGTTCGCCCAGTTCCGGATCATCAGGAAAACTTTCACTGAAGGCGGGAGCCATAGCGACGAGGTCCGCGATAGTACAGACGGACTTGTTCCCTATCTTGATGACATCTTCAAGACTCTGGGCGTCCAAGACCGATCCAAGCGCGCCGATAACAATGAAAGCAATGATTAGCCGCCGCCTCATAACCAACCTCGGGGTGCTCAGATTTGACCCGTTCGCGCTAAGGGAACAGGAGTGTAAGCAATACGGACCCGGTGGTTGGAATGTTGGCAACGAGGGTTGCCAATTCGGTAGCCGCGGGAGTCTCACTGCCTGAGCCAGTTGAAATGGCCGCATCCTCCGTCGGCGCGAATACCGTCGCGGCGCCGGCGGAGGCGGATTCCTGCGTAGTCTGCGATACTACCTGGGGCGCCGACGCGGCCGTACCCTCGGTATAGCTATTCCCCGCGGCTACAGGCCGAGACGCTCCCCGCAGCGATGACACGGCAACTATGCCGGCCGATACCGCCACCGACATCCCGCGCTCCGGACCGTAGCTGACGGTATGCGTAGTACCGCGCACGCTGGAGGTACCCACGGGCGTAGTCACCGTGAAGCTGGTCTTGAGTCCTGTTATCTGTTTGACGTCGGAAACCACGGTACCGTTCCGCAAAGCAACATTGGCGGTAGAAGCGGTTGGGGTCAGGCCTATGCCTCGGAGTTTGGCTGTGGTCAACGACTTGAGCGTGATCGTACCGTTGTTCACAATTATCGTAACTTCTGAATTTGCCCCGGTTACGACCGTAGCGTCATCCGTGAGCTTCATGCCTACCTTGACCGCTTGAAGTTTGCCCTTACCGGCCATCACGCCGACCGTGCCTTTGACCGCCTTAACGGCAACTTCAGCGAAAAGAGGGGAAGAGAACAAGCTAAAAAACAATACAGCAACAAGAATTCTCATGATTACCACCCTAAAACCTGCGAATGGCGCGGACGCGCGCGATATTGTCGGTCTTGACCACTTCCGTCTGGGCTGTCGTATTGAAGTGTTGCCGCCAAGCGTATGTTACAGTCGCGCTCTCAGTAGAGGCCCAATAATACTCGGGGGCGAAACCGCCGAGCGGAGGAGCAGCCTGATGAAGATTGACCAGCATCCAATTGAGCTCATCCAGAGACGGCAGATACCAATCGGCAAGAACGGAAATATAATTGTCGCAGAGCAGAGCCGCGCTCGTCGCATGACCCGCCTGGCCGATAATGGCCATGGTATTGGCTAAGCCTTCGCCTATGCCGGGAAGGGTAGTACCGAGCGTCACGGTAGTATTGCTCCACACCTGCATACCGGCGAACGCCTGATCAGACATTGACGATTCCAGGTATCTCCAGCCGTTGAGGATGCTTCCCTGGTCATAGAATACCAGCCCGTTCGCGGGGCCTACCTGGCCGACGATGACTGCCGGATTCTGATACTGGGCGTAGAGAATGACGTTCGCCGCGCCGAGCACCAGCGGGCTTGAAGGCAAGTACGCGGTTCCGGCTCCACCAGGGTCGGTGTTCCAACCAATGAAGCGCCGCCTTATCCCGTCCTGTATAAGCGGCCCGATAAGCATTCCGAAATTATCCTCTACCACCACCGTGCTGCCGTAATAGTCGTTCTGCAGGCCCGGCGGCGCTCCGGAAGACGCCCCGTTGGGCTGGTAGATAACCGAGTACATATTGAGGGTCCACTTGGCGTACAGCGTTTGGCCGGGAACGGTCATCATGAACGGATCGCCGTCATTACAGACTACCCCTCCTGCCGGAGTAGTGGCCCAGCCGGCAAAGGTATAGCCTACCCGTGTGAAGCTGTTCGGCGTTAGGTTCGACGCGCTGTCGTAGGCGATAGTCTGCGGAGCCATGCCGCCGATCCCGCCGTTGGGATCAAAGGTTACCTGATAGTTGATGGCTGTCCACTGCGCGTACAGCGTTACGTTTGCCGCCCCCATTGTATACAAGGCGCCGTCGAGATAGTCGACCGGCCCGGCGGGAATCGTTCCCCAACCGGCAAATGAATAGCCGGTCCTGGTATATGAATTGGGAACGAGCGTCGCGGAAGCGCTGCTCGGGATCGATTGATCAGCCATTGTACCCATAACCGAGACATCGTTCTTAATGAAGGTGACGTTGAACGACGGAACGTTCCACTTGGCGTGGATTTCCATATTGCCCGTTGAGCCTGACGGGATAGATACGATCGGGAAGGTAAAGGCCGCGTCGGTGAACCAGCCCTGGAAAATATTGGCGCCCCAGGTCGGATCAGCCAGCGTAATAGCCGCCGATTCGATCGTATATGCGGCAGGATTTGCCGGAACGTTGGTTCCGCCGTTCAGATGATAGGTGATGGTGTACGTCACCGGCTGCCACTTGGCGTAAAGGACGAGGTTGAATGCGGGCATCGATAGAGTCTGCCCGGCGCTGTAATCAGTCGCGACTCCGCCGACGGTAGCGCTCCAGCCCGCGAAAGAATATCCCGCACGGGTCAGTCCGCCGGAATTGCCGGGAATGGAGACGGCAGCGCCGGACTCATAGTTTCCGGCAGCGGGGACCGAGCCGCCCGCGGCCGCCCCGTTGGCATTGTAGCTTAGCGTATAGATAGCGGCCATGGTAACGGAAAGAGCATGCGTAGCGCCGGCCGTGATGTCCATAGTCGATTGACCCTTGTATACGACGATATCGGCGGAATCCTTCGCGAACGACAAACACGCGGCCGGAACCTGCCGGTACGTCGACTGTGGCGCTCAGGTCGGGAGCGACAAGCGACAAAACGATTTCCGCCATATCGGCGGCTTTGATGGACAGCGTCAAGGAAGCGACGTTGGCGGGAAGGCTCGCCGCTCGGCTTGCCGTACGGCTGCCGCCGCCGAAATTAAGGACGACCTGCCCAAATCTGGGAGCATTGACGGGATTGGGGCATGCGGTGAGCACGAGACCTACGGCTACTAACCAAGCTAGTCCACCGAGTCGGACGTGCATACATACCTCCATCTTTGCAGAGTATTTCCATTATATATATCATAAAAATCGCTTAATAACCATTACGAAGTTAATGACTATAACATGTACTCGCGAAGAACGGAAAAACCGACCCCTTCTACACCAAGCTTGGTGAAATCCACAAACGCAACGTGGGGCTGTGGAACAAGGAAACGGAGGATTATTTGCAGGCGAACGCGAGCCGGAGAAAACCCGGCTCGCGTCTATTATTATTTTTTATTGGCTTCCTTCACGGTCTTGATGACGTATTCGACCCATTCTTTGCCGCCGGCCTTTTCGTAGAATTTCGGCCAGATTTCCTGGGCGCGCTTCTGCCACTCGGCTTCATCTTCGGGCGCGCCCACATTGACCATGCCTGATTGCTTGATCTTCACGATCGCTTCCTCGGTAAGACTCGCGTTCAGCTTACGCTCCCATTCAGCGCTTTCTTTTCCGGCTTTCTGGAGCACCTGCTTGATATCTTCGGGCAGGGTCTGGTAGTACTTCTCGCTCACCAGAAGCGGGCCGGTCCAGAGCATGTAGTGGATCTCCGTCACGTATTTCTGGACTTCCTCAAACTTCATCGACGGAATCGTCGTATAGGGATTCTCCTGGCCGTCGATTACTTTCTGCTGCAGAGCGGTGAAGACTTCAGCCCAGGCCATCGGGATAGGGTCGATGCCCCAGGCCTTGAAAGTCTGGAGGGGAATGTCCGAAGGCGTGACGCGGATCTTGAGGCCTTGCATGTCTTCGATACGCTTGATCGGTTTCTTGGAATTCGTAAGCACGCGGAAGCCCTTCTCATAGAATCCGAGAATGCGAGCGCCGCTCTCTTTGATCATACGATTACTGAGCTCTCCCGAGACGGCGTCCAAACCCTTCCACGCCTCCTCGCTGGTGGTGTAGAGGTAAGGCAACATGACCGCCCCGATCGAAGGAGTCGAGGCCTGCGCGTTTCCGGAATAGATGATGGACAGTTGGATCGATGCCGACCGCAGAGACTGAACCAGAGCCTGCTCATCGCCCAGCTGCGCTTGGGGATACAGCTCTATCTTGATGCGTCCGTTCGAGTACTTCTCCGCCAGTTCCTTAAACTTTTCCGCGGTCTGGTGCAGAGGATCGCTGGTAGCGACACCGTGCGCGAGCTTCATGACATACGGCTTTTGTTCCGGCCCTTTGGAGGCTGAGCCCTTGTCGCTGCCGCCTCCGGCGAACGCGGGAAATACCGCGAACAGTATCGACAGAGCGCAGAGAATTCCCTTCACCATTGTTCTTTTCATTGCACACTCCTTCTTGAAACCTTATGCTCCCGACGGAAGCGGAATCCCCACTGAACTTCTCTCACATCAGACCCATCAAACGCGGCACAACGAGGCTGATCTGCGGAATGAGACTTATAATGATGAGCGCGGTAGACTCGGCGATGATGAACGGAATCGCTTCCTTGCTGATCCGCTCGATCGATGTGCCCGCGATCTCGCTCGCGACGAACAGGTTTATCCCAAGCGGCGGCGTCTCGAAGCCGATCTCACACGCGACTACGAACATAATCCCGAACTGTACGGGGTCGATGCCGAGCTTGGTGACGACCGGCAGCAGCAGCGGCGTCAAGATGATGATCTGGGTCGCGCTCTCCATCCACATGCCTATGAACAGCAAGAAAAAGTCGATGAGAAGCACGAGCAAGATTGGATTCGACACGTGCGTAATGAGGAACTGGGAAGTAACTTGAGGAATTTGGTAAATGGTAAGAAGGCGCCCGAACATGCGGCCGGTCGAGATTATCAGGATGAGGGTACCGGAAACCCGGGCGGTATCTACCAGGCAGTCGAAGAACACGCTCCGGGAGAGCCGTTTGTCCACGAAGGTCACGATGATGAACGAATAGACGACCGCGACCACCGACGCTTCAGTCACCGTAACAATGCCGCCGTAGATGCCGCCGAGTATGATCACGGGTGCAAGAAGCGCGAACTTGGCCTGCCAAGCGGCTGAAAGAATCGCTTTGACCGAAAGAGATTCGTTGCCCGATCGATACCCCCGCTTGGAACTGACGATCAGTGCGGCCACCATGAGGAAAAGACCGAGCATAAGCCCCGGAATGATACCGCCGACGAACAGCGCGGTGATGGAAACTTCGGCGCTGACACCATAGATGATCATCAGGATGCTCGGCGGGATGACCGCGCCGATACCTCCGGCACAGGCGGTGACCGCTCCGGCGAAATCCTTGTGGTACCCCTCCCTGATCATAGAAGGAATCATCATAGAACCGATGGCCGCAGTCGTCGCGACACCCGATCCTGAAATTGCCCCGAACAGCGTGCAGGCTATGATGGTAACCAGAGCCAAGCCGCCGGTTCTCCGGCCCACGATCGCCTTGGCGAAATCGATCAGCTTGCCGGTGAGTCCGCCCTTTTCCATGATCGCTCCGGCAAGGATGAACATGGGCACCGCTATGGTCGTGAAATCGTCAACTGCCGTAAAGGCTGTCTGAGCGATATAATCCAAGGGCAGACCGCCCAGAATGAATCCGATAACCGCCGTCACGCCGAGGCAAGCCGCTACGGGCAGACCCATCAGCAGCGTACCGATGAAGATGATGAAAATCGCGAGTCCGTTGCTCATGGAATGCCCCTACAAAGTTAGCCGGGAGTCGACTATTTCGATGTCTTCGTGCTTGAAGATCCGCTTGAAACGCTTGACCACCAAAATGACCACATGGATCATCATCAGCGCGTATCCGATAGGAACGATCGCGTAGACCCACATCAGGTTGAAACCCATCGTCTGCGAATAGAAGGGGTATTCCGCCATTGAAAGCACGAGCTGCAGACCGAAATAAGCGACAACGCCGCTGAAAGCGATCCAGGTCAAATCGGATAGCGTAACGATCCAGGCCTTGAGACGTTTCGGGAGGAATTCCAGATGAGCCGTAACCCGAATGTGCTTGTCTTCTTTGGTTGCGAGCGCGCAGCCGAAATAAATCGACCAGATATACATATAGCGGGACAATTCCTCGGACCAGCTGACACCGGTACCCAGCACGTACCGGGCGAACACTTGGGCGGAAAGGAGAACCGTCAACAAGATCAACAGTATTGCGGCTATCACGCCTTCCAAATCGGACAGTTTCTTCAGCTGCGCCACGGACAACTCCTTCCAGTTTCGATATGAGCTAGGTACTATCTAATCATCACTATGTCTTATTGTATGATGATGATTTTAGACCTGTCAAGTTTTTGCGCGCACGCGGATCAGGTTCAATTACCTACCTTCTCCAGCCGGAGTCGGAGCAGATACCGCGCGCGATGTCGGGCTCGAGCCGGTGGAACATACGCTAAGTACCGGAAACCGATCTCTTAAGCCGCAGGCGCTTTTTAGTCCGCATATATCTAAAAATCAGTATATTCAAATCCGGAGGTCCACCGATGCGCACGATAAAACTGCAGGTCCAGATTTCCGTCGACGGCTTCATGGCCGGACCCGGTGGAGAAATGGATTGGATGGTGTGGAACTGGGATGACGCGTTGAATAACTACGTCACCGGAATCATGAAAAATATCGACCTGATCCTGCTCGGGCGGAAGCTCGCGGAGGGTTTTATTCCGCATTGGGAAAAGGTCGCGAGCGATGCGGCAAATCCTGAAAACGCGTCGGGAAAGGTTTTTTCCGATACGAAGAAAATCGTCTTTTCCAAATCGCTCACCGCGAGTCCGTGGAAGAATACCGTCGTGAACAACGGGGATCTCGTTCGGGAGATCGAGGCGCTGAAACGGACCGAAGGCGGCGACATTTTCGTCTACGGAGGAAGCGCCTTCGTCAGGGCGCTGACCGGCGCGAATCTCATCGACGAATACCACCTCTTCATAAATCCCAACGCGATGGGAGGCGGACTCAAGGTATTCGATTCGCGGATCGGCCTCAAATTGGAGGACACGATCCGCTTCGAATGCGGAATCGTGGTGTTGAAGTATTCGGCAGTCAGGTAGCGACCAAGACGAACCGGGAGACCTCTGTTTCTCCCGGTTATGGCGAGTCGGTTATTTTCCGGTAGCGGCCGCGCGTTCGCCGGCGATCCGCCCTGAAACGAAGCAATAGCCCTGGGCGACGCCGCCGTAATTCGCGTAGCCTTTTTTGTTAGTGAACAGGACGCCCATGGAATCGGTGCCCACCGCGTACAAGCCGCCGATCGCTTCGCCTTTCGCGTTCAGCACGCGCATGTCGGCATCGACATCCAAGCCGCCGCAGGTGCTGTAGATGTACGGGGCTCCGGTAACCGCGAGATAATATTCGCTGTTCTCGCCGATGGCGCCAAGGCGGCTGAACCGATCGACCTTTTTTTTCAGAGCGTCATTCCCCGTCTTGACGCCTTCATTATAGGAAGCGACCGCCGACAGCAACGCGTCGCTCGTCATTTTTTTACCGTTCCGCGCACCGATCGCTTCCGCCAGTTTGCTCAAGCTCCCCGCTTTGAACACGATGCCGGCCTTGATTCCGGCGTCCATCACCGAGTCGATATTTTTTATCGGCGTATCTGCTTTGATTCCACCCCGGTTCAGGTAGCGCCCGGTGGAGATGAACGCGAAGCCCTTCTCACGCAAAATATCGATCTGGTCTTTTGAATAAATCGAGTAGAACCTGGAGCCCCCGACATACGCGCCATATCCGATATCCATCTCGTTGACGAAACGGTTTCCGCTTTTATTCACGGCCAGCGTTTCACTGGTATTGATCATCCCGTAGGGGATGTCGTTATCGAAGGCCGTATCGAACTGGGTGAAAATAACCGGAGGCGCCGAAAAATGCGACATGGGAGGCATATCGATGTTATACGTCGCCGCGCCGATCTGCGTCGCCATGCGGATGCCCGCGCCGTCGTTCTGCGCCATGCCGTACAGCTTCCATGATTCGCCGAGATATTTTTCCATCACCGCGTCGCTGCCGCCGAAGCCGCCCGTCGCGAGGATTACCGAAGCGGCGCGCACGACGACTTCCGTTCCGTCCTGCTTTCTCGCTTTCACGCCGGTGATTTTTCCGTCGGCGAATAGCAATTCGGTAGCTTCCGTTTCCAATAAATACTTGCCGCCCAATTTCGCGGTATAGGTGTTCAGCATTTTATCAAAAAAGCTTTCCGTCAGAGATTTATTTCCCTTGTACACCGTATAGATCGCCCACTTGTTTCCGATGAATCCGGCGGCGTCGCCGAACTCGAATCCGTAGCCGGAAAGCCAATCGAGCATGGCGCCGGACTTGCGGATAGTCTCGGAAATAATCGGTTCTTTCCCGTACTGGACTCCATCCACTTTCGTGTAATTGATCCAGTCCTGATACAGGGCGTCGGCATCCACCAGCTGCTCCCCGGCTTTTTTCGTTCTTTTTTTGCCGATAGTCGGATCATTCCAATCTAAGATTTCCCGCTGGACTTGACTGGGCGGATTGACGGCCATCGGTCCGCCGGTGACGGCGCTGGTCCCGCCGATTCTGCCGGCTTTTTCCAAGACCATTACCGAGGCGCCCTTTTCCGCAGCGCTCAGCGCCGCGGTCATGCCGGATCCGCCGAACCCCACCACCGCGACATCAACGGAGTATTCTTCTTTCACCGTTCTTGCCGATGGCGATTGCGGCTATCCGGTTTGCGGAGATCTTCACGGTGATCGGAACGAGATTAACCAAATGGAAGCCGCGCGCCGAGGACTCATAGGTCCCGTCGTTCAGGGTAAGGGCCGCTGATACTTTTTTACCCTTTGCCCGTGCCAGGGCTTCGGAAAGAGCGGCTTTGATGGCGGTACTGGTGAAGGTCGCGCCGGAAACCGCCTCAACCTTATCGCCCTTCGTGAGAATCTCGGCGGACATCGCTTTCACCGCGCGCCCGCCGATGGACGGCGTTTCACGGTCGCCCGAAATCCGGACGGAGGTAATGGCTTTCGAATCGACGGTGACCGAAACCGTCACCTCGCCGCCGTAACCCTTCTGGGAAACGGTGTAGATCCCGGGCGTATATTGAGCCGCTTCATTTTTGAGAGTACGGCAGCCCACCGTCAGCCCCAGCGCGAGCGCGACGATTAGCAGCACGGCGGAGAACTTGGGCTTCACGGTCACGGTGCCGTTCTTTCCGGGTACTTGCGCGGCGTAGCGTCCGGCCGCATGCGCGCCTTTTCGATTGATCATTTTCATCTCGACTCCTCTCGCTAAAGTGATGCTGATCGCGGAGATCGGGAAAATGCTAAACCTCGTGGTAACCACGTGGTCAATCGATTAAGTGCTTATTTTATACAAAAGTTCACCGTGAAGTAATAGAGCCGGCCATGGTCCGTTTCCAGATACGTGCAGAGCCTGCCGCATGCGCTCAAGCTTCAGACTCAATTGCCGCGCTTCAATCTGCAAGACGGCCTCATGCCGACGCATCAGAGATTCCTGCTCATCCAGGGAGCCTCCGGCTTTGAGGATGATGTTAGGAATAGGGATTTCAAGTCCGCGGCACATGCGCGCGTGGAGCACGTCCATCGCGTTTTTAGCGCTGTACTTTTTATAATTGTTGGTTTCGATATCGACGGTATCGATGATGCCGCATTCCGCGTAATGGCGGAGAGTCTCGGCGCTGATGCCCGTCAGGCGGCAGAAGTCGCTCGCGCCGAATCTTGTCCGAACCATTGAATCCGCTCCCATCTATTTTTCGTTTAGGCGCACTGGATGATATCAGCCGCGTCCGCCGCGAGCAAGTCACGCACGCCGTTTTTACTCAGAGATCGACTCGGGATCAAGGAGCGCGTATACTTATGGAATGGCCATAAATACCGATAGCGGACAACATCGTTCGATTCTGCGGAAGATCGCCCACAGGGTGATGATTGAAAGAGGGCTGGTTCCCGATCTTCCCCCCCAGGCGCTCGACGAGCTCGCCGAAATCCGCGGACCGGCGACGCGGAGCGATGAATCGACGCGGGATCTACGGAATCTGCCCTGGTGTTCCATCGACAACGACGATTCGCGCGACCTGGACCAGCTTACGGTCGCCGAAGCGATGAGCGGAGGAGAGACCAAAGTGCTGGTCGCGATCGCCGACGTGGACGAGCTGGTCAAGAAACCGTCGGCTCTGGACGATTTCGCGCAGAGGAACACCACTTCGGTTTACACGGTCGCCGAAATCTTTCCGATGCTGCCCGAAAAACTCTCCACGGACTTCACGTCTCTCAATTTTGACGTGGATCGCTTGGCCGTCGTCATCGAAATGGTTTTGGCCGTCGACGGATCTCTCAAGAGTTCGGACATCTATCGGGCAATGGTGCGCAACCGGGTAAAACTGGCCTACAACGGTACCGCACTCTGGCTGGAAGGACGCGGACCGATGCCTCAGGGGATCGCCTCGGTGGACGGTCTGGACGAAAACATTCGCCTTCAGGACCGCGCGGCCCAGAAACTGAAAAACTTGCGGCATTTGAACGGCGCGCTCGATTTGGAAACGATCCAATCCCGGCCGGTCTTTGAAGGTGATATACTCACTGACCTGAAAGCCGATACGAAGAATAGGGCTAAAGACATCATCGAGGATTTCATGATCGCCGCCAACGGCGTCAGCGCGCGATACCTCGCCTCCAAACGATATCCGTCACTGCGGCGCATGGTCCGCACCCCAAAACGGTGGGAGGGTATCGTCCGGCTCGCCGCGGAACAAGGGTCCGTCTTGCCCGCGGAGCCCGACGCGTCGGCGTTGGAACGATTCCTGGCATCGGCAAAATCCGCCGATCCGCTCCGTTTTCCAGATCTTTCCCTCAGCGTCGTCAAACTCCTGGGTCCCGGCGAATACGTTGTGCAAGTTCCGGACGGCGAGAACGGCGGACACTTCGGTCTTGCCGTCAAGGACTACTCCCACTCCACCGCGCCGAACCGCCGCTATCCGGACCTGGTCACCCAGCGCCTGTTGAAAGCGGCGATGGAAGATCTTCCCGTCCCCTATTCGGTCGATGAATTGAACGCTCTGGCCAAGCGTTGCACAACAGAGGAAGACGCGGCGAGAAAGGTCGAAAGGCAAGTCTCAAAAGCGGCGGCGGCGATACTGCTGGAATCGAGGATCGGAGAACGCTTCGACGCGATCGTCACCGGAGCGTCTGAAAAAGGCACGTGGGTACGGCTCATCGCTCCGCCCATCGAAGGAAGACTCGTGAGCGGTTTTGAAGGCATAGACGTCGGGAAAAGGCTGCGCGTACAGCTTACCAGTACGGACGTGGAACGCGGGTTTATCGATTTCAAGAAAGCGGAATGAGGGGGCCGTCCGATCGAATCGGATGGCCCCCCTTAATATTTGTGCGCTCGGTAGGGCGCGCCTATTTAGTTGTCAATTCGCTGAGCGGTTTGAGATACCGTTCCGCGGTGTAGACCGAAAGGTAGAAGGGGTAGGGGCTTTCCGTTGACGAACAAAGATACTTCGACTCGCCTTCTTTCCGGTAGATGCGCACTGTCGCTTCGCGGGACGCCAGCTTGAAGACGGCGACGCCGAGCGGTTTTTCCGTCGGAAGAGCGTCATCGGGCGCATAGCTTTCCGCGCGGAGCGTCGCGATGCTTGAAAGCCATGCGTCGAGCCTTTCTTTATCCGCTTTAAGGCCCTTCTCAAGCGACGAAACGCTCCACGCCTCGGGCTTGCCGCCTTTGGAGAGCGTATAGTTTTCCTTTCCGCTCACGCTGATCGCCGCGATCTCGTCGTTTTTGAAACTGAAAATCGCTTTATCGCGGAATTCATCCGGCGCTTTGCCGAAATCGCGTTTGAGGTTGCCTGAAACCAGGAGGACCTCCTTCCCCCCGTCTACATGGATATACGACTGTTGGGATGTCGGCGACGCTTTCCCTATCGCAAGACGGCGCAGCTCTTTGTTCCCGCTTTTCGCGCTGACGGCCAGCTTTTCTCCGTCACCGAGACCGAAGCGTTCGACGTCGGCGCCGCTTGATACGGAGTCGAGAATTTTCACGGCCGAAATCGATTTTACGAGGGTTTCGATCGCTTGGGTGTCGCCTGAGTATTTCTTGTCGCCCACCAGCCAGCGGTCGCCATCCTTGGAAATGAGCAGCTTCGTTCCGTCGCCCTTTTCGATCAGCAGCGAATCGGGTTTTTCGGTAAGCGTGAAGGTCTTGACCGGATTGGCATTCGTAAAAACCAATTCAAGCGCGTAAGCACAGCCGAGTATCGCGACGGCAGCCAACAGCAAGATTTTTCGCGTTTTCATGATTTAGTCCTCCGCCTTCTTTTCCGCGCTTCGGGCGTAGAACGCCTGGATTTTCGTCCGCCGCACGGTTCTCCGCTTCCACGCGATAAGTCCGGCGAGGACGATGAGAAGCGGCAGGCCGTAGATGTTGAGAGACTTCGCCGCCGTCCGAAGAGCCGGGGCGGTCTTGTTGAGGGGATCGAGCCCGAGGCCTTTGGTCCGCATGTCGTTGAGTTCCTGATTGCCGCTGAGATAGTCCAGGGCGTTCCTGACGAAGACGGCCACCGGCTGTTTTCCTTCCGGATCTATCAACGAAGGTCCGGCGATTTCCGATGTTCCGACGACGATGAGTTTCCCGCTCTGCACGCTCTTCGGCAGGCGCGTGTCCGCGTTCAGCTCCGCCTGCGTTCCGGCGCCCTGCGCGGCTTGTGCCGGCGCCGCGTCGAAGGCGCTCTTGAAACGGCCTTCGATAAGTACGGCCAAGTCTCTTTTCGCCAGCTTGTCCTTTCCGGGTTTCGCCATGGCGAAAGGCATGAGGCTGATCCTGTCGGACATGAGCCAGGATTCGGGCGAACTGGTCACGAGCGCCGCCGCCGTCCGCTCGCCCTTGCTGTCGTCACCCAGGGAAATCCCAACCTCGCCGGCCTTCAGGAACAGGACGCTGGAGAGGTTGCGCGAAACGGCGCTCTTCCGGTTCATGCCGTTCTTGCCGATGATCGGAACGAAGTAGAGCGGCGTTTCTCCCGCTCCCCGCTGCCTGGAAATGTAGCATTCGCTGTCCAGCACGTAGTTGCGGCCGAGTTTGGCTCCGTATTT
>JBAYHM010000058.1:0-18358 GCA_041666155.1 Treponemataceae bacterium | reverse complement strand
TTCGGCGGAATCGCCAAGGGCTACGGGGCAGATCGGGCGGCCGAAATTTTACGGAAATACGGCTATGAATACGGCTACGTCAATCTTGGCCTGAGCAGCCTTCGTTTATTGAAACGGAATGTGTCGGATAAGGGCGCACTGGAACGCAACATGTGGGCGATCGGCATGCCGAACCCCGACAATCGAACCGAAGATTTTCTGTCTATTTTCGGCAAGGATACCGGGGTATCCACCAGCGGAACCTATGACCTGCGCTACTCGATCGGCGGAAGAGAATACAGTCATATGATCGATCCGAAAACCGGAGAGCCGACCCGGAGCGATATCGTATCCGTCACTGTCCTAGGAAAGAATGCCGCCTACGACGACGCGCTTTCAACCGCGCTCTGCATTATGGGAGCGGAAAAGGCAAAAGCATTCATTCGCGATCGGATGGAAGGCTACCGCGTTATGTGCCTGATCAAAAACGGAGAAAGGCTGGAGACATTCACGAATATGAAAGCCGGAGATTTTGCAATAAATTCGCCTCATTAGAAAAGCAACCCGCTCCCCGTCCGCATCGCGTAATAGGTCGCGGGGTCTTCCGCGATCAATGCCGCGGCGGTCGCCCCGGAGCAGTGCGCTATCCCGAGCCGCTCGCAACCGAGGGAACGCAGATAGTCGATGGTGACGGCGGCGCGTTTTGCGTCGGCGTCCATGAGGTGCGTGCCGCCGAGTACCGCGCGGATATTGCCGCCGAAGTTGGCGCGGACTTGATCGACCATGTTCATGACGCCCGGGTGCGCGCAGCCGAGCACGACGACCAAGCCCTTCTTCGTTTCCACAACCAAACAGATTTCGTCGCGGTAATCGTCAATTTCGAAATCAACAGGCCCGGACGGGGCACCGCGGGCAACGACAAAACGAGAACTGTCGGCTTCCTCCGGATGCGTCCGCTTGAAGCCGTTGAGAATATGGACGCCGGGAATGATTTCAAACGATGAAACCGGCGCGCCGTTACCTACGACACGATGTTCGATGCCTTCCGCCGCTAGCCACGCTTCGGAAAAATCGAGACCGATGAAGTGATGCCCGCCGTGTTCGTAGGCGTATTTTTCGTCGAAAAAGGAGGGCCCGGTCACCAAGGGTACATGAAAGGACGTCGATTCATACAAGGCGCGGATACCGCCGGAATGATCCGAATGACCATGGCTGATGACGACGGCCTCGGCGCGGGAAAGATCGATACCCAGGAGCCGCGCGTTTTTCAGAAAGGCGCCGCTCGCCCCCGTGTCGAACAAGATCGCGCGGCCTTCGCGCTCCACCCAGAGAGAAAGGCCGTGTTCAAAGGCCAGTTCATTACGGATACCCGCGTTGTTCTCAATGATTGTGACGATACGGTCCATGGCTTTTCGCTCCTCGGCCAAGCATAGCACAAGAAATAGTACCGGGGAAATCGTCAGCTTGCGCTAACATTAATCGACGGTCGGAACGCCGTTCTTCCTTCATTCCCCCTTTCCCTCTGGCGCCGTTTCGGGTTAAAACTTCATCATCAAGGAGTTAATCGTGAAGAGAACCGCCCTGCTCGCTTCTTTTTCCCTGGCTGCGCTCGCCCTCTCATTGTCCGGCTGCGCTAAAAACGCCGATTCGAAGGTCCTAACCATCGGACTCCAAGCACCCATCTCCGGCCAATACGCCGCCGAAGGACAATGGGCTCGCCAGAGCGCCGAGACCGCCGCGTCTCTTATCAACGCGAAGGGCGGCGTGGAAGGCATGCAGATCAAGATTGAGCTCGCCGACGACGCGGGCAACCCGAAGGATTCCGCGCTCGCCGCGCAGAAGCTCATCTCAAAGGGCGTCAAGCTCGTGGTCGGCTCCTACGGCTCGGGCATCACCATTCCCGCCGCGGACCTCTACGACTCCAAAGGCGTCGTTTCCGTCGGCTACGGCTGCACCGCCGTCCGCCTGACCATGGAAAAACAGCGCTCCAACTTCTTCCGGACCTGCGGCCGCGACGACACGCAGTCCGCCTTCTTCGCCAAGGTCGTGGAAAAGCTCGGCGCCAAACGCGTCGCGATCATGCACGACAACTCCGACTACGGCAAAGGCGTCGCCGAAGACGCGAAAAAGTTCCTTGAACCGCTGGTAAGCGCCAAGAAAACCGAGATTATCTATTACGACGCGATCACCCCGGGCAACACCGACTACACCGCCGCGGTCCAGAAGCTCAAGACTCTCAAGCCGGACCTTTGGTTCTACACTTCCTACTACAGCGAAGCAGGACTGTTGATCAAACAGGCTCGCCAAGCGGGGCTCGATTGCCTCTTCGTCGGCTCCAACGCCGTTCCCAACCCCGAATTCGTGAAGATCGCGGGCAACGCGGCCGTCAAGGGATCGCTTATGCTCAACGAGCCGATGCCCCAATTCCTGGCGACGCCCGAAGCGACCGAGTTCCTGGACGCGTACAAAAAAGCCTACAAAGAGATCCCCGGATCCATCTGGGCCGTGTACGCCGCCGACGGTGTGAACGCGCTGGTTGCCGCGGTCAAAACCGCCAAGTCCACCGATCCCGCAAAGGTTACCACCGCCATGCGCGCGCTCTCCGGAGCAAAAGGCATCACCGGGGAACTCATGTTCGATGACCGCGGCGACCGCAAAAACGTTCCGTACCAGCTCTACGCCTACGACGACAAAGGCGAACTTTCTCCGTACCCGCTTCCCTGATTCCGCTGCAGAAGGATTCCGATAGATGACGACTTTTCTAGCACAGTTACTCAACGGCCTCACCATCGGATCCTTTTACGCGCTCGTTGCCCTGGGATACTCAATGGTATTCGGGGTAATGAAGCTGATCAACTTCGCCCACGGAGACTTGTTCACCCTGGGCGCGTATCTGGGATTTTCCATCCTGGTCGGATCGGCCGGCGCTCTCACGGGGCTCTGTGGTCCGTGGGTCGGCATCGCGCTCGCCTTGGTCGTCGCGGCGATCGGCGTGGCCGCGGCGGGGCTGGTCGTGGAAAACCTGGCGTATCGGCCGGTCTACCGCGCCGGACGCCTGCCGTTGGTCGTGTCCGCGCTCGGCATTTCCATCGTGATACAAAACGCCGTCATGGTAATCTGGGGTCCCCGTTACCAGTCTTTCCCCGCCGCGCTGGTGCCGCAAACAGCCTTCGGCACAGGCGATTTCCGCATCACCGCGCTGCAGCTTTTCATTCTGGTGTTTTCACTCATTCTCATGGCCGCCGTTTGGTTCCTTATTGAAAAAACCAGCTTCGGCATCGCCGTCCGCGCCGCGGCGCTTGACCGCGAAACCGCAACCCTGCTCGGCATCAACTACCGGACCGTCGTCCGGTTTATTTTTATTCTAGGCCCGGGTCTCGGCGGCATCGCGGGCGTCATGGTCGGCGCCCATTACGGCCGCATCTCGTTTACGATGGGCTGGGTGTACGCGCTCAAAGCCTTTACCGCGACCATCCTCGGCGGTATCGGCAACATTCCCGGTGCGATGCTCGGGGGGCTCGTCCTCGGCGTCCTTGAAAACCTCTTTTCCTATTATGTATCCGATTCCTGGACCGACGTTTTCGTGACGCTCGTCCTAATCATAGTCCTGGTGTTCCGGCCTACCGGCCTGTTGGGCGAACGCCGGGCCGACAAGGTATAAGATGAAACCGAATCAGGCATCCGCCGCGCTCAAACTTGCGCTTCCCATCGCGCTATCATTATTTTTCCCCTGTTTCCTTTCGTTGACGACTATTGGATCGATGTCGGCTTCCTTGTCGGCATCTACGTTTTGTTAGGTCTGTCCCTCAACATCGTGCTGGGGGAGGTCGGCCTCTTTGACCTTGGCCATACCGCTTTTTACGCGATCGGCGCCTACTGCACCGCCATCCTGAACACGCGCTTCGATATACCCGTATTGCTGCTCCTGCCGATTTCGGCCCTTATGGCTGCGCTTTTCGCGTGGCTGGCGACCAGCCCCGTCATACACCTCCGCGGCGACTACCTGTGCATCGTCACCATCGGCATTGGAGAGATAGTCCGTCTTGTCGCGGAGCGCGATCCGTTCGGCCTCACCCGAGGGGCGAACGGCATCACCGGCATCGACCCGATAATCATTGGTTCTTTCAAGTTCGATACCTCCACGGCTTCCTACTTCTTCATCTGGCTGGCGCTCGGCTTGGTCGTGATCGCCCTTATGCGCCTGCAAACCTCACGGCAGGGCAGAGCGTGGAACTACATCCGCGAAGACGAAATCGCGGCCGGCGCGATGGGCGTAGACGTGCGGTCAGCCAAGCGGCTGGCCTTCGTACTCGGCGCCGCGCTCGCCGGCGTCGCGGGCAACCTCTACGCCGCGAAGTTCCAGGTGATATCGCCCACGGGCTTTACCTTCATGGAGTCGACGCTGCTGTTCTGCATCGTCCTCCTCGGCGGCCTCGGCTCGATTCCCGGAACTGTGATCGGCGCCACCGTCGTAGTCGTGTTCCCCGAAATTTTCCGCGACGCGGCGCAGTATCGAATGCTCTTGTTCGGAGCGGCGCTGGCCGCGATGATGATTTTCAAACCGGCGGGGATGCTGCCGCGACGCCGCTCGGGACTGGGACTGGCGGGCTTGGGTATCAAATTGTCGGCGGAATTCCTTTCCCGACTGGAAAACGCCCAAAAACCCAAAAACTTGAAAAGACAAGGCCGCGATCACCGCCTTACGGAAATTACGGCAGCCCGCGCCGCCGCGCCCGGAGGGGAAGGGCCGAATGATACGGAGAACGCGCTATTGCGCGTGGAAAACCTGACCCTTCGCTTCGGTGGCCTTTCGGCGCTTGAAAACGTGAGCCTTTCGGTAAAAGCGGGTTCGATCACGGCGTTGATCGGTCCCAACGGCGCGGGGAAAACGAGCCTTTTCAACGTCATTTCCGGCATCTACAAACCCACGACAGGTAAAGTTTTCTTTTCCGGAAAAAACATCACCGGCAAGAAAACGCATGCGATAGTACGCGCCGGCATCGCGCGGACCTTCCAAAACATACGTTTATTCCCCTTGCTTTCGTGCCTGGAGAACGTCATGTGCGGACCCCACGTCCACGCTTCCATGGGAATATGGCCCGCGATCTTCCGTCTACCCTCTCAGCGACGCGAAGAAGAACAGATCCTGGGAATAGCCGCCTGGCGCCTACGCCAAGTTGGGCTCTGGGAAAGCCGGGATGAGCTGGCAAAAAACCTTCCCTACGGCAAACAACGCCTGCTTGAGATAGCGCGCGCCCTGGCGACAAGTCCCGAACTCCTGGTGCTCGACGAGCCGAGTTCCGGCCTCAACGACCGGGAATCCGCGGAACTCATGGATATCCTCAAATCGATCCGAACCGAGGGAATCACGATACTCCTGATAGAACACGATATGAACGTCGTCATGGGCATCTCCGACGAGGTCGTCGTTCTCGCCGAGGGCGAACTCATCGCCTCCGGTTCTCCGACGACCATCTACAATCACCCGGCCGTCATAGAGGCGTATCTTGGAGGCGACGAATGAGCCTCGACTTGAAGATCCGGTCCCTGTCGGTACGCTACGAGTCGGTGCCCGCGCTGAAAAGCATCAACCTGGACGTCGCCGAAGGCGAGATCCTCGCGGTCCTTGGAGCCAACGGAGCCGGCAAATCGAGCCTTTTAAAAACCATTTCGGGCTTGGTAAAAGCGGAACAGGGAACCGTGGAGTACGCGGGAACCGATTTATTCTCGGTTCCGGCACACAACCTCGTGCGCATGGGCATAGCGCACGTTCCGGAAGGCCGGCGCGTATTCGCCACTCTGACCGTGGAAGAAAATCTCAGGCTCGGCGTACACGCTCTGCGCGATATGAAAGCCGGCGCGGAATATGAACGGAGCAGAGACCGTTGTTTCGGCCTATTTCCTATCCTGAAAGAACGCAGAAAACAGCTGGCCGGGACGCTCTCCGGCGGAGAACAGCAGATGCTCGCCATCGCGCGGGCGCTGGTCTCCAAACCGAAGCTGCTGCTCATGGATGAACCGTCGCTCGGACTCGCCCCAATCGTCATCAAGGATATTTTCAAAACTATCGCCGCGATTCGCCGAGAAGAAGGAATCTCGATTTTGCTGGTGGAACAGAACGCGCGGCAAGCCCTGACGGTAGCTGATCGGGCCATTATTCTTGAATTGGGAACAGTCGTCATGGAAGGGAAAGCCGCGGAAATGGCAAATGACGAAGGCCTGAAGGCCGCGTACCTAGGCGGCCACGCCCTCAAGACGGAGACGACTTCGGCCCAGTAAGAACGTCATCGGATTCATGGCAGGGCGCGAGACTTGCGTCCCCATTCCCGCTCGCCTAGACTTAAACCGACGAGGTGAATCGATGCCGAAGCCCATATTTCGATCGCAAGCGGCTCCGGTCCTAGCCGATCCGAAACCGAATCCCCTCTTGATTTCTTTTTTCCGAACTATATCTCCGCTATATCTCCGCCTCGCGCTCCACTTCGGTAGAATCGAATTCATTGGGGGAGAACGCATCGTTGAAGCCTTCCGCTCTTTTCAGAATGGCGACAGCCGCTTATTGATCGCGTTCCGACACCCTTACGGCGACGAACCGCAGCTGTTAGCCTATGCGATCGCCCGGGGCGTCCCTAAGGAAGCCCGCGCTCTCGGAAAACCGCTGCGTAAAGCAACTTACGCTATATTTGTACACGGCTATGAAGTCCCGTTTTGGATGGGGCCGATTGTGCGTTGGCTCCTCCCTCGGGCGGGCGCCATTCCTGTCCACCACGTCAAACTTGACTCCACGGGCATTGGCCGCATACGAAAAGCGATGACTAACGGAGAGTACCCGCTCGCCCTGGCGCCCGAAGGACAGGTTTCCTACACCAGCGAAACCATACCGCGCCTTGAAAAGGGTTTTGCCCGTATAGCTTTTTGGGCAGCGGAGGCGCTTGAAGCGAGCGGAAAATCCAAGCGCGTCGAAGTGCTGCCGATATCGGTGCATTACCGCTACGGGAAAAAAGCCGACGCCGTCCTTGAACGAGTCCTCTCAATGATAGAGAAGGATTGCGGCCTCAACTACCTGACCGGAGAGTCCCGTTACGAGCGGCTGAGAAAGGCAGCGGAAAACATCGTACGGCTGGCTGAGGATTTCTACGCCGAAACGGAGAGGACGCCGGTAGCGAATCAGCAACAATCCCTGAATGAGCGCTGGAAAGCTGTTGTGGAAGCGGCGCTGCGCTCAGGTGAACGCGCGCTCAGGCTGGACGCGGACGGAGACGTGACTCGCCGCGTCTACCGCATACGGCAAGCGGGTTGGGACCGCCTGTTCAGGGAAGACCTCCGTTTTCCGAAACCTCCTCTTTACCGAGCCCTCGCCGACCGGGCGGCGGGAGAAGCATGGTACGCAATGAGGCACATGGAACTTGCGGACATTGGTTATTACCTGGATTTCGACGCGTTGAAGGAAAACGACCCAATCGAACTCTATGTAGAGACAGCGTTAAACTATTGGGACTTGACCTCGCGGCTCAGAGGAGGCAACATCTCCAATCGACTGAATTTTTTCCGGAAGGACGCATACTTGGTTATCGGAAAGCCGCTTGAAATTGCCGGCAGACTGCCTGAGTATAGAAAAGATCGAAAAAGTTCATTGAATGCCCTGACGGCCGATCTGGATCAAAGTTACCGATATTGCGTCGCGGCGTACTTGAAGGAGCATCGAAATGTCGCACACTAAATTGCCCATACGCACGAAACTCGGCTTCGGAATCTGCGATTTGGGCGGCAACCTTTTCTTCACGGCACTTGGATTCTGGAGTCTCAACTACCTCACCGATACGGTGGGACTCGCGGCCGGACTCGCGGGCATCGCCGTCATGGTCGGTAAACTCTGGGACGCGATCACCGATCCCATGATGGGATTTATTTCCGACCGAACCCGTTCGCGCTGGGGACGTCGGCGTCCATACCTGCTTTTCGGGGCCGTTCCGCTATTCCTCACTATGTGGTTCTTTTTCACCAACCCGCACATAAGTAGTCAAGTCGCGCTGGCCGTATGGGCGGCTCTCGCGCTTATGCTCTTGAACACCGCGTATACCGTTATCAACATTCCCTACAACTCTCTCACGCCTGAATTGACCGACGACTACCACGAGCGAACCAGCCTCAACGGTTTCCGCTTCGGCTTCGCGGTCTTCGGCACCATTCTCGGCGCGGCCGCGGTGCAGCCCATCGTAGGGGCATTTCCGAACAAGAGCGCGGGCTTCTCGGCGGTCGGAATCATCCTCGGTTCGGTCATGACGCTTTCCGCGCTGGCGACTTTCTTCGCCGTACGGGAAAAAGATCATTCAAACACGGAAATCCCCAAGGAAGGCTTTTTCGCCACCTACCTCTCGGTCTTCAAAAACAAACCCTACCTGATAGTACTCGGTACGTACGCGCTCAATCTTACCGGACTCAACTTTCTGCAGGGGATCCTCGTCTACTATACCAAGTACATTTACCGCAACGAATCGATCACCACCCCGGCGATGGTTCTCCTTCTCCTGGTGGCGATGGTCTGCATTCCGATATCGGTCCTGGTATCCAAGAAAGTCGGTAAAAAAATCACCTACCAGATATCATTCGCCGTGCTCGCTTCGGCATGTGCCGCCATCTACTTCCTCGGGCACATCCTGGGACCGAATTTCTTCCTGGCGATGATGGTCTACGCCGGCGTAGGCATCGGTTTCGGCTATGTGGCGCCTTGGGCCATGGTTCCGGACACGATTGAGTACGACGCCGTGATGACCGGAAAGCGGAAAGAAGGCGCGTTCTACGGCATGTGGACGTTCACTTCCAAACTCGGGCAATCATTGTCGATATTCATCTCCGGCGCGGTCCTATCTCTTGGCGGCTACGTCGCCGACGCGGCTCAGAGCGCCGGCGCGAAAAACGCGATCAGACTCCTCATCGGGCCGCTTCCCATCGTGGTGCTCATCGCCGCCATTGTTCTCATCCAGTTTTACCCCTTGGATGAGAAAACCTACGAAAAATTGATAGCCGAAGAGAAAGCGCGCGGACTAAAATGATCGTACCGGAAGAACTGCGCAAAGTCGTCCTCCATCCGGGGGATCACTACGCTACAAAAGACCCACTCATCATCTCGACCTTATTGGGTTCTTGCGTCGCGGCTTGCCTGTACGATCCGGTTTCACATGTTTCCGGTATGAACCACTTCCTTTTGGCGGACCGCCATTACTCCCGGAATATGCCGATGGCAATAACCGACGCGGGACGGTACGGAGTCCACGCGATGGAGTTGCTCATCAATGATATGTTGCGACTCGGAGCGGACAGGCGCAGGCTGAAAGCGAAAGCATTCGGCGGCGGAGCGGTCTTAAAGGATGTCAGCGACGACAACTTTCTGTGCGTCGGAGAGGTCAACGAACGGTTCATACGGGAATTCTTAAAAACCGAGGGTATCGAGCTAACGGCTGAAGACCTGGGCGGGAAGCGCGGCCGCGTCATCCGTTTCAGGACTGATACACATGCGGTGTATCGAAAATACATTGTGCCGCAAGAGACGATCCAGATTGAAAAGCAGGAACGCGGGTATTGGAAACAATCGATCGCGGAGCATGATAGCGATTCGCACGACACAGTAATATTTACCTAACATTACATACGGAATACACTGACTGAATGTCACTAAAAGATAATCGTACGAACCTTATCAGAACGGCTTCGTTCATCGCTCTTTTCGGAAACGCCGCGCTCGCCGCGTTGAAAATAATCGTCGGCTTGACATCGAACAGCTTGGCTGTGGTGGGAGACGGTATCGACTCTTCTACGGATGTCGTCATCTCGGCAATGACGCTTATCGTCGCCTCAGTCATCGCCCGCCCCGCGGACGAGGAACACCCTTGGGGGCATGGAAGAGCTGAAACGATCGCGACCAGTGTTCTGTCCTTCATTCTATTTTTCGCGGGCGGTCAGCTGGTTTTGAACGCGGTCACGAGCCTTTTTTCTCAAAAAACGGCGATAATTCCGGGCTTTGCCGCGCTTGCCGCGACCTTCATCTCCATTTTGGGAAAATTGCTGCTTGCGTGGAGCCAATTCGCGATCGGGAAAAAAGCCGATTCGCAGATGCTGATCGCTAACGCCAAAAACATGCGCGGCGATGTTGTCATCTCTTCAGGAGTCTTGATAGGCCTTGGCCTATCAATCGGCCTTTCGCTTCCCCTAGCCGACAAGATTGTAGCCCTACTCGTCGGGGTATGGGTTCTCAAATCCGCGATCGACATTTTTATGGAAACGAATCTGGAACTGATGGACGGAAGTGCCGACAGAGAACTCTATCAAACACTCTTCGATGCCGTACGGTCCGTCCCAGGCGCCGGTAACCCGCACCGCGCGCGCATGCGGCGCATCGCCTCGGCCTGGGATATCGATTTGGATATTGAAGTCGATCCGGACTTATCTGTCCGGGAAGCCCATGAAATTGCCGCCGCGGTTGAAAACGCGATCAAAAAAAAGGTAGATGGTGTTTTCGACATTATGGTTCACGTGGAACCCGCCGGAATCGTAGATGAGCAAGGAGAGGAGGGCTTCGGCTTACGGGAAAAAATCGAATAAGAACGCGAATCGATTACAAAACTTTCAAGTTTTGTAATCTCACCATTCGACAATCGCGGGAAACGAGACGTCGGTGGGACCGCGGGCATTGGACAGAAAATACGAAAGCTTATCCAAAAACGGAGAAATGAAGCGCTCGTAGGCGGCGTTCGCGCCTGCTTCATCGGGAATGGCGACCAGAACCGACCAAAGCTTTGGGACAGCGCCCTGCCCTTCTGCGACAAACGGACGATCAAAGAGATACAGTCGCTCCCGGGCGCCCTCGGACCCCGGCGTTGACGCGGCCGAGTACGCGGACCGGCCGACCAAACGCCGCGCCGTCCATGCGGCAGCCGATATGAACAGAGCTTCCGAAGTAATCCAGACGCGGACCTTCGGCGGCCCCCCCGCCTCCCCCGGTACCTCCAGGGTAACGCCGGCTACGCGTTCAAGCCTGTACTCGCCGTACAGGGCCGGAAACGAATTGCGCCCAAAGTTCGGCAAGCCTTTTATCGATTCGCTCCCGCGATCGAGTATCGCCCTATTTTCCACCTTTGGAGCGTTCGGCGCTACCTTTTGGGCAAACGCCGAAAAAGGATGCGACACGAAGGCCAGCACCACAGCGAACGCCCATCCCAATCGCTTCCGATTTTCCACCTCTACGCGCCTTTATTCGACCGTGACGCTTTTGGCCAAATTACGGGGCTGATCCACGTCGCGACCGAGTTCCAAAGCGCAGAAATACGCGAAGAGCTGCAACGGAACGACGAGCATGAACGGATAGAACAGCTCGTCAACCTTCGGCAGGTAGATGACGTCGTCGGCGATGGAGGCGACTTCAGTATCGCCTATGGTGCAGAACGCGATGACCGGGCCGCGGCGCGCCTTGATCTCCTTCATGTTGGAAAGGACCTTTTCACGAAGCGAATCATCGGGAACCAGAAAAACGGTCGGAGTATCTTCGTTGATCAGCGCGATGGGACCATGCTTGATCTCACCCGCCGAGTAGCCTTCGGCGTGGATGTAGGAAATTTCCTTCAGTTTAAGCGCGCCTTCTAGCGCCACCGGATATTCAAGACCGCGGCCAAGGAATAGGAAATCTCGGACATGGCTGTATTTTTTGGCGATGGCCTGAATGGCATCGCGTTGCTTGAGAACCTCGCGTACGTTGTCGGGTACTGCTTGGAGACCTTTTACGTAGCGGTGCCCGGCGGAAACGGACATATCGCGCATACGCGCCATGATCAGGGCAAAGGTGTAAAAAACCGCTAACTGGCTCGTGAACGCTTTGGTGGACGCGACGGCGATTTCCGGACCCGCGTGCGTGTAGACGCCGCCGTCGGATTCGCGCGCGATGGTTGACCCGACCACGTTGCAGATTCCGAGGACCCGCGCGCCTTTGCGTTTCAGTTCCCGCATCGCGTAGAGGGTGTCGGCCGTTTCGCCTGACTGGGTGACGGCGAAATACAAAGTATCCTGTTCGACCACCGAATTGCGGTACCGAAGTTCGCTGGAAAGTTCGCAGCTCGCGGGAATACGGGCGACGGATTCCAAAAGATAGGCGCCGACCAGTCCTGAATGCCAACTGGTACCCGCGGCGACTATCTTTACGCGCTTGACGCCCAGAAGTTCCCGGCTGGTCATGTTGAGTCCGCCGAGCTTGCCCGTCCCGTACTCAGCGTCCAAACGACCGCTTAAGGTCTGCGCTATACTTTCCGGCTGCTCAAAGATTTCTTTTTCCATGAAGCAGGCAAAACCTTCTTTTTCGATGGAATCGAGATCCCAAGTCACCTCATCGATCTTTTTGGTAATTTTCTTATCGTTGATGTCGGTCATCACATAGCTGTCTTTCGTTATCGAAACGATTTCGCCGTCTTCCATATACACAACTTGTTTGGTGTGCGCGATCATCGCGGTGACGTCGGAAGCCAGAAACATTTCCCCTTCGCCGACACCCACAACCAGCGGAGATCCATTCCGGGCGCCCACGATGCGACCGGTTTCGTCCGCGTGAATCGCCGCGATACCGTAGGTGCCTTTGACCTGGCGCAAGGCAGAGCGAACGGCCTGCTCCAAATCACCTTCATAATAATAGGCAACCAAATGCGAGAGAACTTCGCTATCGGTTTCACTTACGAAAACGTACCCCTCAGCGCAGAGCCGGGTCTTTAACTGCGTATAGTTTTCAATAATGCCGTTATGAACTATCGCTATCTTTCCGGACGCGTCGCAATGGGGATGCGCATTCAAGTCTGTGACGCCGCCATGGGTCGCCCAGCGAGTATGACCAATGCCGCAATGTCCGGCGAATCCTTCCGGTACTATGGAACGTAAATCCTGAATCTTTCCGGTCCGCTTCGCGACGGCTAACGACGCGCCTTGCTGTATGGCAATTCCCGCGGAATCGTAACCGCGGTACTCAAGTCTCTTCAAACCGTCCAGCAATATATTCGTAGCGTTTTTTGGTCCGCAATAGCCAACTATTCCACACATCAAAGGCCTCCGAAAACTTATTATATCTCCGAACCCTGCGTGGGGACCAGCTTTCGTCGTCACTTGATTGCCGTTTTACCCGAATACGGTTATTATAACCCTATGAGTCAGGCTGCGGACCTGTATACAATTCTTCGCTTCTACGCGAATCGAACACGAACACCCTCATTCACCGTCGAATCATTTATTGGATTTCTCGATAAATACGCAAAACGGTATATGGCCGAACGGCCGGATCTGGCACCCTGGGCTGAAGATACCGCCCGCAAAGTGCACAACGAGCTGCCGACTATTGCCGAATCGGGTAAATGCGCCCTTTCAACGAATGAAAAAGGCTTGATCGTCACGGTCAACCAGTATTTTGTAGACCTTGTTCAGCAAGCGTTCAAAACTGTTGAAGAAATGACGGAACTGCCGTTTCCCGACGAAGCGAGTCTAAAAATCGTGATTCCCAGCAGTCAGTTGCGCAACGTCAGCATGGAACTGGACCTTGAAAACTATATGGCCTCACCGCAGGGAGCGCCGCTGCCTATCCTCAAACTTGGATTCCCCGACGGCGCCGGATCGATTATTCTTCTTTCGGGAATGATCCCGAAAAAGATTCTGGAACTCGCTCTCCTAAAAGCTCGGCATTACCTCCGATCGCATAATAACAAAGAGTACGTGCTCCATAAACTCGCTCCCGCCTTCCAGGGCAAGGAATCGATGCTCAAAGACGCCGTCAACCAGCTCCTTGTGCGTCCCTTCGATTCAATGAGTGAAATGGAGAAGGCCGGGGATTTTTCCTTCCCTTTCTGGGCGTATTTCGCAAGCCTGGTCAAAGGCGATATTCGCAAAAAAAACGATTTATTGCCTGAAGACATCGCGGTCATGCAGTCGGTTCTGTTGATCGAGTATTTCAACAACTATTACAAGGGGAAGGCTCAAAAAGCACGTGAAGCAGAAACCGCTCTACGTAATCTGGACCTTGCGCTGGATAAAGCTCCCTTTTATTTCACAATCGACGACATCATCCGCTTCACGGACACAAAGGGCGTTCCTCTCCTCGGGCAATACTCCCAAGAGGCCCTCGAAACATTCATCAAATTGAAAACGACCCAGTCCGCCGGCCTGGACCAACTGCCCGATCTGCTCATCACCCACGGATTGAACCAAGAGCGCTGGTACGTCAAAAAGTCTAAACTGCTCCCGCTTTGCGTCAAACTCCTGGGGGATGCGCGGCCGCGCGTTAAAACCGCCATCACTCAGCGTTGGTTCAAACTTAAAGCCGAATTTCGCAGCGACCCGTCGATGGAAGACGATGACTCCTTTGACCACGAACTCGCCGATCTGACCGACAATTTCGCGCCGGTGCTTTCCGCTTTACTCCAGGAAAAAACCCTCTATCTCGTCCACGAAGAGCTTGACGGCACTGAAGCGGGTATACCGGAAGCCAGTCGACTTTTCTACAAGGGTGCCCTCGCCCCTTTAAGCGATCTCTACCTTCTTTCCCGGAAAGATCTCCTTACCGACGTACGTATGCTGCTTCCTTTCTGGCACACGATTCCGCTTTTTTCGGGCATCATTGCGTTCTTCAAGCGGATGGGGCAAAAGAAACCGAAACAACAACGTCGCGTTCCTACTGTGAACCAATTCCGAATCGAAGAACCCGCGACTCGTGATGAGGGCAACGAAGCGCAATCCGCAAAATCCAGCGCGAACGAACGAAAAGCGGCGTTAAAAAAAGCGGCTCTCGCCGCACAAAAGAAGTTGGTTCCGACCGGCTATACGCTGGACGTCTATCTTTCCGAGCTGGAAGAGCGATGGAATCGCATAATCAACCCGGATTTGAAAGAAAACCTTACCGAGGACGTCAATTCCTTGATCCGAGACTACCTCCGCCGCACCGCGCGCAGCTTGAAAGCCGCAACGTTCACCAATGAGCGTATTGAGGAATTGGCCAGAACCCTTGCGGAGAGTCCAAACTTGGTGAAGATTCAAGCTAGAGATTCTCTCAGACTGTATATTCAGCTCTATATGATCAACCTCGTCATCAAATCGTAGCCTGTCCCTGTTTTTTTCCAGCTCCGATAAAGCGCCACGCGGGTTTCGCCCATAACTATGGGTAAGAACAACGGGTCCGTACGGACCCGCGCAAAACGCTAGGAGGTTCTATGAATTCCCTCAATTCAATTTTGATCGAAGGCAACATCGTTAGGGATCCGCTAACCAAGGCCACGACAAAGGGAACGTCGGTCTGCACGTTTTCCGTCGCGTCGAACCGATTCTTCAAACAGGAGAACGGCTTTGAAAAGGAAGTAAGTTTTTTCGATGTTGAAACGTGGGCACGGCTCGCGGAGAATTGCGGTAACCAATGCAAGAAAGGCCGTGGAGTACGTGTCGTCGGTAGGCTCAAACAGGATCGCTGGACCGGCGACGACGGTAAAAATCATTCACGCGTAGTGATCGTCGCCGAACATGTTGAATTCCGCCCTGAATTCAACAAGAACGACGACGACGAAAAAGATAAAACGCAAAGCAAAGCGGCCAAGGCGCTTGAAGCGGAACCTGTCTTTTAGAAACAGACCGCTTAGGAACGTCTTTCGCGAGGACCGCGCGGTCCTCGGGGGACGTTGCTTCGGGCATCACCGGATGAAACACCGCGCGGCCCGGCGTCGCGCGGAGCAAATTTGGCGGCGGAGGCGCTTTCGGGAGGAGAGTAAAAACCGTCCTTCCAATTGAAGCGCTGGGTATTCGGCAAGGGGCTGCCCGACTTGACCGCATCCATCACGTCTTTGTAATCGCGTTTTTTGAGAACGGGACCGGAAAAATCGACGATGAACTTTCCGAAACCCGATTCCTTGAGGAAGGGAATTTTATCGACTATGGAGAACGGCTTTTCCGGCACCACTATCGATCCTTCATTTGAGGATAAAAGCGTGAAGGTTTCGTCGCGCCCATCGGTAAAATCCGAGAAATCGTACATGGAAGAAAGGTCGGCGCGGATACGGAAAAGAGCCGGGTACGCGAAAACCGTGACGACGGTTCCTTTCCGTTGGTATTGATCGACCGTCCTATCCAGATTCTGGCGCCCGTTTTCCAGCGGTGTCACGACAACCGCGGGACCGAGTTCGTTTACGAAATCGTACGCATAACGATTGAAAGTATAGAGGTACGGCCCCGCCGCGATCCGCGCTTCGGTGCCGCGGAAAAAAGCGAAATGCCCTAAATTATTGACGATGAAGTTTTTATAGCCCGCATTGATCAGGAGCGGAATATCTTCCGAAAGGCGTTCTTCGTCGCGTTGAGGAAAAAACGGATCCAGGGAGATGATGATTTCGCCCTTGCCGAAGGGTATAGGCGTATCGCCGCCTTCAAGAAGCCGTTTTGTGCTTTTCTTCGTATAGGCAAGAATTACCCGGAGTGGACGCTGCGATTGCACAACGTAAAGGTCGTCAACTCGGGATACGGCGACGTAAATACCGTCCGGAAATCCATCGGAAGAGTTTTTATCAAACTGGTAAGACGCGATGGGCGGAGCAGTATCGCGTCCAGGCATACGACGGAACGGAGCCAAATCGTGGGGAAGAACATGCGCATAACGCCTGCTCATAGCCTTAGTCTGAATGAGATACACAGAATCGCCGATACCGAAACCTTCCGGTACCGGAATCCAGCAACCGCCCTTTGACTCGACATCGACCGATACCAATTTCAGGGATTTCCGGTCCGTATCGTCCGCTTTGTGGAAACGGGCCGAATCGCCGCTCTCAGGGAGCGCGAAGTCGCTATCGCCGCCGCCGACAAAAGCGCGGACATCGGCGCCGCTGCCTCGCACCCTTTTGATCGTTCCCATTGAGATGCCGGTGCCTCCGGCCTGTTTCGGATCAAGCCAGGCGGAAGGCTTGGCGTCGTCGTAGTAAAAGGTCGTCTTCGCGCGGGCGAAGTCGTTCCGTAAAATGGCGCTCGCCTCGGAGATGGCCTTTTCCCGATCACCGTCCAGGTTATCGACCAAGTGCCGGTACGCGGAAACGACGATGCCCACGTATTCGGCGCTTTTCATTCGTCCCTCAATTTTGAGGGACGACACGCCCGCGTCCGCGAGTTCGGGAACCTTATCAAGCAACTGCAGATCGGAAGGGCTGAAGAAGTACCCGCTCGACGCGTCCCTCGGTTGTCCCGCGGTGTCTTCACCATTATCGTCGTCGATTGAACCTATAGCATCCTCCGCTTTCCCCATCCGGTAGCGGCGTCTGCACGCCTGGGTGCACATGCCGCGGTTGGCGGATTTTCCGCCGAGGTAGCTGGAAAAGAGGCAAAGGCCGGAAGCGCTGACGCAGAGCGCTCCATGAACGAACACCTCAAGTTCGGAGTTGGTACTCGCGCGAATGGCGCGGATCTCGTCCAGGTCGAGCTCTCGGGAAAGTACGACGCGGTTGAAGCCGAACTTGGAGAGCTGGTTGACACCCCTTGCGGAGGCGACGTTCATCTGTGTGGAAGCATGCAGCCTGAGGCTGGGAAAGTTGTCGTGAACCATACGCGCCACGCCGAAATCCTGAACGATGATACCGTCCGGACCTACCGTAGCCAGATACTTCAGGAACTGATACATGCGGTCGCTTTCGCGCTGCTCGAATACAGTGTTTACGGTGACGTATAGTCTGCGCTTCATTCGGTGAAGCGATTTGACGGCCGCTTCAAACTGGGAGTACGCGAAATTCGCGGTCCGCAAGCGTGCGTTGAAGGTTTTCAAGCCTAGATAGACCGCATCGGCGCCTTCACCGACCGCGGCATCCAAGGCCTCGGTCGATCCGACGGGAGCGAGTATTTCAATGGAATTCATGCGCTATCATACGCGATTAGCCCCCCTGGGAACAAGTGGCGTCCATGCCACCGCAGAATCGCGGTAGCGATTCTGCGCATTGGACTGCGCGCCCATCCATGGGCGCGTGCCACCCCGACCGTGGGCGGCGTGCCACCTTATTTAGGCGCGGGGTTTTGGGCTCGCCTTTTCAGGGATGGTCGTGTAATATGAGGGGATCGTTTACGGAAACCACGTTTAGCGACTAAGGAGTTCGATATGAGCGCAGAAATCAACTTAACGTCAGCCAACTTCGAAACGGAAGTTATCAAATCTTCCATTCCGGTCCTCGTGGATTTTTGGGCGGAATGGTGCATGCCGTGCAAGATGATCGCGCCTACAATCGACCAGCTCGCCACTGATTTCGCGGGTCGCCTGAAAGTCGGCAAGGTGAACGTCGATCAGGAAAACGAGCTTGCCGCGCAGCACAATATCGTATCGATCCCGACTCTTTTGGTCTTCAAAGAC
>JBAYHM010000057.1:0-18372 GCA_041666155.1 Treponemataceae bacterium | reverse complement strand
CCCAGCTGTTCACGGAGCGCGATAGCTTCTCCCTCCGAGACGGCGCTGCCAGATGCGGACATTGAGGCGATATACGAGGTCACGTAATCGCCCGAAGGCAGATGGATAATGATGAAAGCTAAAACGGATATAGACCAAATGGTCAAAACAGCGTACAAGAGGCGCCTGATGATGTATGCGATCATACCGTCCTACTTGGAGTTCGGGAATTGAGGAGGACGGATATCTTACTTCCGTCCTCCCGTGTTGATGCTCGCTGCCGGAGCACTCTGAAGCAGACCGGCAGCGAATACGTATGTTATTTGAAGAAGAAGGTCGTCGGTCCTGAAGTGGCCGGAGTACGCGCGTGTTGCGCGTTAACTTGGCGTTCCGGAACGTTCCCCATGTTGTTCTTGACAAGCCGGACGCCCATGAAGGCGGGCGATTGGCCAACCGTGCCGATGCTCCATTCCTGCTCGACGATGATTTTCCAAATCTCTTTCGCGGTGCTTATCTGATCGGCTTCCTTCATGCCGAACGCTTTCCGGAAAAGCTCCATCGCTTTGAGCATCTCGGGTTCTTCCGGTTTTTTCCCTGCCGTTCCGTTTGACGCGTACCACTTGGCATACGCGGCGCCCATGTGGCTTTCCGCCGCGTCGACCGGCATCGCGTGGCGCGCAAAGAGGAAGAGCATTTCCGAGCCGTCGTTCGCCCAGGTGATCATCTGGTTCTCGTTGTTCAAGTCCTTGGTGAACGCCAAGTTGCGCTCGGTCTCCTTGATGTCGACGTCGATGCCGATCTTCTTCCACTGCTGTTTGATCATTTCGCCGATAGCGGTGTAGGGAACGAACTGTCCGCCGACCGTTACCATCTCAAAACGGAGGCGGCCCTTGCCATCGGTCCTCATGCGGAAACCTTCGGCGTCTTTCTTGGAAAGGCCGATCTTGTCGAGCAGGTCATTGGACTGCTTGAGGTCCAGGGACGCCCATTTTTTGTTCCACTCGGGACCGGGGCTGTAAATGGTGTCGGGCGAGGGGGCGACGGAGCCGGGGGTGCCGGTACCGAGCCAAAAAGCCTCGTTCAGCTGGTCACGGTCGATACCCATCGATATGGCGTGGCGGAAATCTTTGTTCTTAAGCCATTTGGCGACTTCCGGGTCCCCTTCGTACGCGGTGCCGATATGGATGGCGACATCGGAACCGTTGAAAGCCGGATCCAGGTGGACGGAGTAGTTGCCTTTCTGCGCGTTGTCGAGGAAGACCGGCAGCTTGGCCAACTGCATATGCCGTTCCTGAATATCATACTCACCGGCGATGGCGCGGAGATTCGCTACTTCGGCGTTCTCGGCCAAGGTAAAGGTGATTTTATCGATGTAGGGAAGCTGGTTGCCCGCGGTATCGACCTGCCAGAAATAGGGGTTGCGCTCCATGGACCAGGTCGGTGTGTTGATGGGGGAGACCGTTCTCCAAGGCGTCATGACGGGAAGTTCGGGATTGAGCGCCCAACTGTAGCGATTTTTCAGCAATGAGACCCAGCTGTCGAACCCGAGTTCTTTCGCTTTCTTGTTGGCGGCTTCCTCGCTGGAATATTTAGGCAGGAATTGTTTCAGGTAGTGAGCGGGCGCGTAGCTGCCGCCCCAGTTCTGAAATGCGCCGCGTGTAGCGAAGCCGGCGCCCATGGAGGTGCTGCCCGCCAACTCGTAGACGAAGTAGGCGTAGGGCTCCGGGAAAACGAACGCGACGGTGAAATCGTCTATTTTTTTTATGACGCCGTTTTTCCCGTTGATCTGGAATTCGAAGAAAGGCGTCGGAACGATTTGTTTATTGAGATAAATGTCCTCATACCAAAACACGAAATCGGCGGCGGTCAGTGGCTTGCCGTCCGACCATTTCGCGCCCTTGCGCAGATAGACCGTCGTGGTCTTGCCGTCGGCGCTGACTTTCCAGTCTTTCGCGAGCGAGGGCATTATCTTGGTGCCGGTATAATCAAAGTGGAGTATCTTGTCGGCGGAGTTGATGCGGTTTCCGTTTTCGTGGTCCGCCGGCCCGGTGAAGGCTCTGCGCCAGTTGCCGCCGTATTTGCCGATTTCCTTAAGTGGCTTGAGAACCATCAGGTCGCTTTTCTGCGGCAGCCGTTTTGCCACCGCCGGCAGTTTGCCGGCCTTGACGAGGCTCGCCAACGTCGGCGCCTCCGCGAACTTGGCGGGGAACTTGGCGGCTTCCCGAATGATTGTCGGGCCTTCCAACTTTCCGATGAGCGAGGAGCCGATCTTATCCGCCTGCGCGGCGGCCGTAACCAGCACCAGTGAAAAAAGGGCAATTACCAGATTGAATCTCTTCACCCGAGCCTCCTTTTGTGTCTATACCTATAAAGTAAAACACGGTTCCAAAAATAGCGCAACTTGAAACGGATGGGCTGCCGGTTCGGCTGACAAAGGACATCGATTCGGTTTACTGTGGGCGCATGGAAAGCAAGAGCGTTCTTCATAAACCGGACTGGATACGGACGCGCGTCCCTTCGGGTGCCGAATGGAAGCGCGTCGATGAGATATTGACCAGACGCGGATTGCACACCGTCTGCGACGAGGCCCGCTGTCCGAACAAGGGCGAGTGCTGGGGTCACGGAACGGCGACTTTCATGGTGCTCGGGGACGTATGCACGCGCGGTTGCCGGTTTTGCGCCGTAGCCACCGCCAAGTCCGGCCGGCCGGTACGTCCGGAGGAAGCCGAGGAACTCGCCGCGGCGGTGGAGGAGCTCGGATTGAAATACGCCGTCGTCACCTCGGTTGACCGCGACGATCTGGAGGACCGGGGAGCTTCCCATTTTGCCTCCTGCGTGCGGGCGATCAAAGCGCGCACGCCATCGACCAAAGTGGAAGTGCTCATTCCCGATTACCGCGAAGGCGAAATTGAAATAATCGTAGAATCGAATCCCGACGTTATCGCCCACAACGTGGAGACCGTACGCCGCCTGCAGAGTGTGCGTGACGCGCGCGCCAGTTTCGATTCAAGCCTCAAGACCTTGCGCCTGGCAAAAGAACGCGGCGCGCCGCTCACCAAATCCAGCATTATGCTCGGCCTTGGCGAAACGCGCGAAGAAGTCCTATCGGCCATGGATGAATTGCGGGTAATCGGTGTCGACATTCTTGTGCTTGGCCAGTACCTAAGGCCTAGTCCAGTGCAAGTTGAAGTGTCCGAATACATCGAACCCGCTCGTTTTGACGAGTTTGCAGCCGAAGGGCGAGCGCGCGGTTTTTCTTCCGTCGTGGCCGCTCCCTTTGCGCGTACGAGTTACCACGCGCTTGAGGCTTGGACCGCGCACGGCGACGGCACT
Organism: Treponemataceae bacterium; assembly: GCA_041666155.1. Classification (GTDB taxonomy): domain Bacteria; phylum Spirochaetota; class Spirochaetia; order Treponematales; family Breznakiellaceae; genus SZUA-426. The sequence continues at coordinate 15,060 of JBAYHM010000057.1, read as the reverse complement.
GACGGGGACAGAGCTCACGCTGACGGAGCTCACGCTGACGGGACAGTCGGGGACAGAGCTCAATGAATGTGCAAGCTATCGGAAAACCGGTTGGGGCTAAACTCATACGGCTGAGCGCATCGATAGAAAAAGAGATCGTTACGGCGATATCGATCCGGGGAGATTTCTTCGCGATACCGGAAGAAGGGTTCGAGCGGGTCGAGGCGCGGCTGCCGGGGACGGAGTTGGGGAAATTCGCCGCGCGCTTCGACGAACTTTTGACCGAAGAGGGCGTGGAACCCTACGGTATTTCCGGCGCGGCGGTCGCGGAGGTTTTAGATGACGCGATCCGTGCCGCGGTCGGCTTGAAATAAGGAATAGAATCGATGAAATACGATTTCCGATTGCTGCGGACCGGCTTCCATGACGCGGCCTTCAACATGGGCTTTGATGAGGCGATTCTTGAAAGCGTGGCGGCCGGTGTCCAAAAGCCTACGCTTCGATTGTACGCGTGGAAGCCCGCCGCCGTGTCCATAGGCTTTTTTCAAGGACTGCGCGATGAGGTGGATACCGATTCTTGCGCCGCGCATGGAGTGGACGTCGTCAGGCGGATCACCGGCGGAGGGGCGGTTTTTCATCAGGCGGAAATCACCTATAGCATCGTCATTCCCGAAACGAGCCCGCTTGCGCCGAAATCGATATTGGATTCCTACGGCATTCTCTGCGGGGGCGTAATAGAAGGCCTGCGGGGTCTTGGCCTTGAGTCGAGTTTCGCGCCGATCAACGATATCGTTTCCGGCGGGAAGAAAGTCTCCGGAAACGCGCAGACACGGAAGAAAAATTGTCTTTTGCAGCACGGTACGGTGTTGCTGGACGTGGACGTGGAGTTGATGTTTGATTTGTTGAAAGTGCCGGCCGAAAAGGCCAAGGGCAAGTTGATCCAGGACGTAAAAGAACGTGTTACGGGCGTGAACGCTCTTTTAGGAAGAACGGTCGATTATTCGGAAGCCGAAGCGGCGATGGCATCGGGTTTTTCAAAGGCGCTTGACGCCTTCCTTACCGAGAGCGGGCCGAGCGCGGTGGAATTGGATCGGGCTGGGGAAATCGCCCGGACGAAGTTCGCCGACCCGTCCTGGACGGGTCGGCGCTGACAATGGGGGTCGATCAGCCTATCTCTATCTTCCGCGGCTTGGCCGCTTCCTTGAGGTTGAGCGTGAGCGAAAGGATTCCATTGCTCATGTTCGCTTCGATCCGGTCGCGGTCGATCGTCTCATCGATGATAAAGCGTTTGCGGAACTCGCCGCGGCGCCGTTCGCGGATGAGGTAGGTTCCTTCCGCATCTTTTCCCGACGCTTTGCCGACAATCACCAATTCGTTTTTTTCTACGCTTACCTCAATGCCTTCCCGGGAAACTCCGGGCATTTCAAGACTGAGGCGCACGACGCCTTCGTCTTCAAAAATATTGCAGCTGGGCTGCACGATCACTGTCTTATCTTCGGTTCGGCTGGTTAGCTCGTTCATGGCAGTCCTCCTTCCTTAGTTGACGGAAACGGTAATTTGACGGGGTTTGAGCTCTTCCCGCTTGCCTATATTGATGGTCAGCACCCCGTCCTTGAGTTCGGCTTGTGTTTTCTCCGGATCGGCGGCCTGGGGCAAGGAAATCGTGCGGCGGAAAGTTCCGGTCCAGTTTTCCTTGCGGAAGAAACCTTTTGAGCCCTTGGACTCTTTTTTCTCACCTTTGACCGACAGCACGTTGTGCTCAACGTTGAGTTCAAGGTCTTTTTTGTCAACACCGGGAAGATCGATGTAGAGGACATAACCGTCGGTTCGTTCGATTAGATCCACGGCAGGCGCCGCCGACCGGTCGAAAAGCCCGGAATTTTCATCATCCGAGTCGAAGAATCGCGCCAGCTCTCTCCTCACCCGATCAAGTTCATCGATTCCGTCAGCTTCCGCGTCTCGATTCCTTAGTAGCCAGTTCATATCGTCCCTCCTTACGGAAAGTAGTTTTTATAGTAATATAGCAAATGTTGGGCCAAGTTCTAATAGGTTGGAGCGCAGAAAAAACGCTATGTATAAATATATGTATTGTAAAGAAAAGATATAATCTGACAGACATGTTTCGGAGTAGACGGGAATTTCCCTACTCAGCCGGAGGCAGGTTAAAAGGATGCTCTAAGGGTCAGAGAGAAACAAACATGATTGAACGACGTATTTCAAATGTGTCGAAATGATGCGTTTCGAGATCAATCAGCGAACAAAAACATAGTCGAAAAGGGACAGACCTGATTCCCAGAAACGAGGCGCGAAGATGAAGGCGGCGGTAGCGATAGAAGAAAAAGCCGCCAACAGTACCGCGCCCGAGGACGCGTCTTTGGAACTTTTGGCGTCGTAATCGTAATCCTGAGTCGCTATATCGATGGTGAGCTCTGTTGCCGTGTTTTTTGCTTCCAAAGCGAGGACGAGGAAAATGTTCGTCGTAACGATCGCCCATTCGACCCGATCGATTCCGTACGCGATTCCCGCAACGGTGACGACAATGGCGGCAAGACATTCAAAACGGAAGTTGCGCTCCGTCGCGAAGGTGAGGAGTAGGCCCCGAAGAGCGTTTTTCATGCTGCGGGCAAAGTTTTTATTCTTACCCGGTTTGCTATCCTCGCTCCGTCCGTCGGCGAGCAGTTTGAGGCCAAGACGAAACGCGGCCGCGCGAAGGTGTCTAATCATTGTAAACTTAGTTATACTATAGGAACGCGGTCGGGTGTAGCCTAAAAGCGTTCCGACAAGCATAATCGTGGTAATGCCTCAATCCCGAATAGCCTTAGTCACAATTCACGTTGGCCGCGGTCCTCAAGCGGTTCCGCTCGGCGCCGCCTGTGTCGCTGCCGCGCTCAAAGCCGACACCATACTCGGTTCGTCCGTTTCAATCGATCTTATTGAAGGGTTTCCAGATGAGGCGCCCGTAAAACTTGCCGCGCGGGTGGCTGAGGGGAAACCGGATCTGATCGGATTTTCGCTGTATGTGTGGAATCGTAGCGAATCAATGGAGTGCGCCGCTCAGTTGCGTTTATTATTGAAGGATGCAGTTCTGTTCGTCGGCGGTCCTGAAGCCGGCGCGAATTCCCAGGGGCTCCTCGGCACCTTCGATTTTCTTATCGCGGGAGAAGGGGAGGGTGCCACAGTCTCCGCGATCCGCGCTTTGACGGAAGGTCGGAATCTTGAGGGTATTCCGGGCTTGGCTCTTACGGCAGCGTCGATTGACCCAGCCGCGCCGTCGCATTCTACGCGCGCGTTTCCATTCGCGCCGCTTGAGACTCCTTCAACGCTTCCTTCCCCCTGGCTCTCAGGCGTTTTGTCCGCTAAAGAGCGGAGCGGCGTTCTATGGGAACTTGCGCGGGGCTGTCCCTACGCCTGCACCTACTGTTACGAATCGAAGGGCGAACGTAAGCTTAGACGAATTCCCGAAGAGCGGATTCGAGCCGAGCTGGCGCTGTTTGCCAGGGAAAAAGTCCGCTCGGCCTTCGTGCTCGATCCAACCTTCAACGCGGATAAGGAACGGGCGCGGCGCCTTCTGGATCTGATAGACGCGGAAGGAAAGGAAATTCATTTTCACTTCGAGGTGCGCGCCGAAAGCTTGGACCGTGGTATGGCCAAGCGGTTCGCGCAGATCGGCGCCTCGCTTCAGATCGGACTCCAGACGGCGCGCCCTGAAATTTCCGAGAAAGTCGGACGGAAGTTGGACCGAGGTCTATTCGCCTCCAAAATAACGCTTCTCAACGAGGAAGGCGCGGTGTTCGGGCTGGATCTCATCTACGGCCTACCCGGGGATGATCTGGCGGGGTTCCGCGGTAGCCTGGACTTTGCTCTGTCCCTGTACCCGAACAACCTGGACGTATTCCGACTTTCGCTTTTGCCGGGGACAGTGCTTGCCGATGAAGCCGCGTCGCTGGGAATGGTCCACGACGAAACGTCTCCGTACCTAGTCAGAGCGACCAAGACTTTTTCGGCGCTCGATTTGGACAAAGCCGAACGTTTGGCCGGCGCCATCGACCTTTTCTATAACCGCGGCAGGGCTGTCCCCTGGTTCAATCAAGTACTTCATCCGCTTTCGGAAAAAGCTTCCTTCTTTTTGGAAGGCTTCGCCGCGTTCATAAAAAACCTCCCGCAACTCGATCCGAAAGATCCGGTGGGGATTGAAAGACGGCAGCTTGAATATCTGGACAAACGCTACGAAAGCGCGGACTTGGAATATCTTCTGCCAGCGGTCTGGGATATTGTGCGCTTCAACGGTGCGTACGCCAGGGCTTTGGCCGAAGGAATCACCACAACGATTGATTTCAACTACAACCCGAATGAGGTGCTCAGCCAAGACGCGGCGGACATCGAACAGTTCGCGACGCTGGCCGATATGCGCGGCGGGAGGTATCGAGTGGTGTGCACGGATAACGGACCGGAGCTGGTTCGCTAAATCAAGCCTTTCACGCCGATGGGAGGTCTGTCCCTAGCAAGACAATGATTGCATCCATGGTGCGCCGGATTTTGTGGCGGAGGTGTTGTCCGACAGTACCGCCAACAAGGATTTCGGAGTCAAGAAAGAGCTGTACGAGCGCTCGGGCATCCGTGAATACTGGATAAACCATCCCGATACGGGAGCAGCGTTCCAGTACGTCCGCGATGGCGCGCTGTTCGCCCCGGTGAAGGAACACCGCCGCGGCGTGGCTGTCCACAGCTCGATTTTTTGCGGACTTCAGCTGGGCCTGCCCGGAAGCGCAAGGGGTCTAACTCTGAACGCTCCAAGTCGCTGAAAAAGGCCCAAAGGTCTGCCCCTCAGCAATACATAAATATTCGGGCTGCCGACGATACTACCGAGTGCTCATTTGTCCTCGGTCAGTAGGACTATTGACGTATTACTAGTCCCTGGTGAGCGGGAAGGAGCAGTGTGAGAAAGGGCTCAAGTGGGGCAAGAATTGCCGTTTGATAGGATCTTCTGTGCGCTAGACCGCCGTAAAGCCAATCCCAGGGGTGAGAAACCTGGCCGGCTTTGACCGGGTTCTCATCGATATAATCGAAAACTTGCAACAACTCCCGTAATGACGCTATGACGCGAGAAAAGAAACGACACTGCCATAGGTGGCCTTTCAAACAGTGAATGCGATTGTACGTCATCGCGAATACACCCATGATCCATTGCATTATCTTGGATAAATTTGCATTATTTGTCGGTCTGATAATGAGATGGAAGTGATTTCCCATGACGGTGAAGTTGTCGATTTGAAACGAATACTTTTCCTTTGCGCGTCTTATGACGTCAAGAAAGAGCGTTTTCATCGCGGCATCATCAAGGCGCATTTCTTGATGATTGATCCGGGCCGTCACATGGTAACACGATCCGTCGACAAGGTGTCTTGGTTGTCTCATACCGCCAATAGAGCCGTTTTCGGGTTTCTGCTTTACCGTGATAAGATTGAAATATGAAAAAGGTCTGTCCCTGGAGGAGTTCCAGATATGCATTCTTGGTTGATAGCAATTTTGTTTTGGTCAAAAAAATCGAGACAAAGTCAATCTTTTCTTTTCTAGAAGGGTACTTGTGGGTATTTAATAGTTCAGGAAGACTTGAGTGTTATGATGAAGATGGAATATGGAACAATGAAGACAAGACCAAAGATATTTTACTAAAAATTAACCCAGATATCTATTCTGGAAAGCAGTATACCGAAAATATTCGTGATGCTATTAAATTGCTCGTAGAAACGGGAAAATACCTGATTGTAAGAGGGAAAATATTACCAAGAACGCTAGAGCAAGCACATGAGTTCTATTCCATTTTTGAAAACTCTCCATGGAGAAACAAAAGTAAGGACCTTCGGGAGAAGGCTCCGCTAAATATTGAGATTGGCACACTATTGGATTTCAGTATGACTGATGATGGCACTACAGTTTGGAGCCTAACAGACAAAAAGCAACGCGGTAGCTTTATTGGTGTTTTCTCAGCATTTGGCGATCTTTTGGCATTCTTTAATGATGACGAAATAAATCCATTTTATATTCGAAAGAAGCTTCTATCTGAAAACAATAAACCGAGTTTTGATCGGTTTATTTCACCAATAGCTAGAATTGATCTCCGTGGGAACATCTACTATATGGTTGGATATCCTGAGGTCATTCAATTCTATAAAGTAAAACGAACCTGGTAGTGTGAACTTGAGAAGCGCCTAATTCTTTGTTCAACCTCTGACAACGCTACGCGTTGTAGGTTAACATGGACAGTAGCCGAAGGGGACGTGAGCTAAGCCGCGAGCCGCTTGCGGAGAAGTCTGCTTGACCGAAATTTAGGACGAATACAGCTCCCTAATGTTAACCGGCGAGTCCAGTTGAACCGGTGTATAGGCGGGTTCCTAACGGAGTCCGTGGAAATTAGGTCGTGAGTTGTAATCGATAGTCATATTCGTGAAAAAGCGAGTCCCTGCAGGTACAAGTCATACAGGAGCGTACCGATTCAACGAATTATGATGCTCCTCCGCGTTTTTGTTATTCAGCGATACGTATGTATCGTTATTTTTAGAAAAGGATCAATTTATGAAGAGACTTGCAGCATTGCTCGGAATGGCGTCGGTATTCGCGGCGGGTGTGACACTGGTCGGCTGTGCGTCGGTGCCCAAACTTACCGGAACCGAAAAGATCGCCGTGATCAACTACACCATTGAAAAATCCATCGTTCGGCAAGGGGCTCCAACGGATAATGGGCCGGGGCTTCTCAATGATAAAAGCGTGGATTACTACCAGTACCACAAAGCGGCGGTGGCCCAGGCTTGGAACGTCTTCAAGGATACTGCCCCCACGATCTTCGGCGCGTCGCGCTTGGTAGACATGAGTACCGTTGTTGGAAATTCGGAAATAACCACGCTCACCGCGCCGGTTTCAAAGATCGTGATGGGTACGGAAACCTCGTTGGCGAGCATATACGTGTATCCGGAAGGCCTCAACTATATGAATATCTTCGATTCGCAGCTCGTATCGAAGATAGCCGGAATCACAAAAGCCGATCTTCTTTTGTCGGTGTCGATAAAAGCTGAATACGCGATGTCTTCAGGTATCGGTCTGGGCGCTCTGGCTGTTGGAAACGCGCGTATGATTCTCAATACGACGATAAATGTCGCTACGGCGCAGGGGAAACTGCTGCGAATGGTTCAGTTGAAGGGCTTCTCCTCCGAGGATGCGTCAATCACCGGGAATTCGATGTCGAAATCCGACTTCCCGCGGCTTATCGCTTCGGCACAGAAGGATTTGTCCGAGAAGATGGCCAAAGAGTTCGCAACCTGGTAATCTAGTTTTGATATAGGGGGCCTCCATCAATGCTTTGTATGGAGGTCCCCTTTTTTACTTATGGCTTTTCGCTATGATGGTACAGTATGAAACTGATAAAAGCCTTCCTTACGGTTGTCCTATAGGTCGAAAATTGGCTTTGCCATATATCACTTCGGCGCCAACAACAGTCGATCCTTTAAATCAACCCCTTCACATACGACAATTTCCCCAACTCCTCATAGGTTTCCCTCAGCTGTTCCAATGACGTAAAGGTGACCCTTGCCGCGAGCCTTCCGTAGCGGGCGCCGGGTTTGCTTTCTTTGGTCTCAATTGAAACGCAGGGGACAGAGCGCCGCGCGAACACGGCTAAGAGGTCAGCGTTGATCGTCGCGGCGGAGGCTGATTCGTAGATGAATTTCAGGTCAAACGTAACGGGGAACTCAATATGAGCGCCGTCAAACGAGGCGGTTTCCATGGGGGAAGTATGCATGGGAGGCGTCCTGGAAGTCTATATGAAAAAAATATGTTTTTTTCTTTAGCGATAAAGCGCTGAGCCGCTTCCGCTCCTAAGTGAGTCGATGGCCGCGGTTTGAATTAAGACGTTCACCGCGCCTCACTCGGAGGTGGAAGCATGGACGAAAAACGAAACAAAGGGAAAAAAGTTCGGAAGCTTGCGTCAATATGCGTTCAGGTTATGTCCGTGTTGGCTCTCGGCGCGTGCGCGCCGGAGCCGATCGGAGCTTCGGTTTTGCGGAGCGGATCGACTGAATCGAGTTCGGCTCCCTCGTCCGATTCCCGCGGCGACTTGGCGACTCTCAGTGCTCGGCTGGATTCTCTTGCCGAACGGGAGCGATCCACGGGTTTCCTTTTAGGTTTGGGCCTCGCCGAATCGTCGCTAAGGGAACAAACGGGCGATTACTCCGGAGCGACGATCGCGGCTTTCAAGGAACTTCTATACGCGCGGAGTCTAGGCGCGATCGATGAGAAACAAACTAAGGAGCGGCTGGCCGCGGTCGTCGCGGCGTTCTCGCTCAGGGCCGACGAGGGGGCGAAAAACGCTATTGCCGCGTCAAAAGCCGCTGAAGCGTTTCTTTCGGGCCGTTGGAAAGAAGCCCGAGTCGCTCTTGAAGGTCTTTTTCCTGCGGAAAATGAGACGGACTCGTTTCCGCGTTGGATGATGCTGGTCTGCCGCATGGAAGAGGTTCCCTCCGACCGCGCGACGGCCAACGCTTACGCGGCCATTCGTACGCGCTACGAACGGTTCCCCGAGTATTGGTACCGCCTAGCTAGACGCGGCGCCGCGGACGCGGCGGAACGTTGCGTCGCTCTTGCCTCCTCAGGCACCTTCGCAGCCGAATCCAGACGGATCATGGCGACGGAAGCGGGTCTTGCTCCCTCCGATGGGGCGAAGCTTCTGTGCCGAGCCGAGATTGAGGCTTCCGCGCGGGAAGTCGCCGCGTCGCTTGACGCGAAGAAATTGGAAACGCTGTACCCCATACTTACTTTGCCGGAGAACCCGTACACCCTGTATGCCCTTGGCGTGCTCAAAGGACTCGCCGCGAACGACACGCTGAAAACGGCGTTGGCGGAGGCGGGAAAATCCAAGGGCGGACGACTGGGTGAACGCCTCCGCTACGCGGCCGGTCGGTGACGCATGCGTACTTCAATACGATGGAATCTCATGAGCGCGTGCGCGCTATTACTCTGTTCGTGCTCCTGTTTTATCTCCTGCGCGGCGCGGATCGACGAAAAAACCCTTGCGACGTACGTAAAAGCGTCGTCGCTATTTGATGAGGGACGTTTCGCGGAGGCTCTGGCGGCGGTTGAAACAAATGGTTTTGCCGGATTCGGCGTATTCCTGCCCGCCGCGATAGTGCGCGGTAAATCTTTCTGGTTTATGGGTAACGCGGCAGAGGCGGAACGAGCCTTTCGAGCGGCTCTCCGCGCCAAGCCGTCTTCACTCGAAGCGCGGGTATGGTTGGCTCGGGTGCTGCGTTCAGGGGACAAGACGGCGGAGGCAACGCGCGTCGTGGAAGGGGTGCTCGCCGACGACCCTGGCGACCACAGGGCGCTGAGGCTGGCTTCGGAGCTGGCGCTTGACAGTGGAGATTCCGGTGGGGCACGAGCGTTCCTGGATAGGGCCGCCGAAAGCGGCGCTGAGCTCGGTTTGGTTTTTCTTGACCGCGCGCGGCTGCGTTGGGCGGCCGGGGACGCGAAAACCGCGTTAGAAGACATCTACGCCGCCTCAGGGGTTTTACCTCCCAATGGGGCTTCGTATCGCGCCGCCCGCGCTTTGGAAAAAGCGATGAAAGAGGCGGGCTTATGAAACGCCTCGCATGCGCGCTTCCGCTATGCCTCTCCTTGTTCGTTTCCTGTTCGACGCTTAGTCTCATGACCTCCGACGGTCGCTCCTGGGGATCCGGGATTTCGGAAATGCCCATTGATCTTTCGCTTTCCAAACCGTCGGTCGACCGACAAATGAACGCGGCTTCGATCGAAGATGAAATTGAGCGCTTGACTCCGCTTATATTTCTTCAACGCGGAAGACAGCTGAAAGCGCGTGGAGAAAAAGCAGATTATTCGATCGATATCCGGGCGGTGGAACGTGAATACCAGGACGGCTGGCAAGCTCGACGTTCGGTGAGCGTCGAGTTGTGGGTTCGTCGTGCCGACGGGACCGCCGCTTTCGCGTTGCGCACGGCGCCGCTTGCCGCGGCGCGAACCGAAGCTAATGGAAATGTCAGTCTGGCCTCTTCGCGCGATTTGTTTTCTCTTCTCTCTAAGTGCGTAGCGTTGACTTGTCGCGAATTGGACAAGGCGGAGAATAAGCGGTGAGGTTTTCTCACTTTGTCGCGTTACTCGTTTCGATGTTTTGCGTTTGGAATTCTCCCGCCTTCGATCGGGGTTTGACCTACGCGCAAGCCGGTGGGATGGCCATCGCCGCGTCTGACGAGTTGCGCGCCGAAAACGCGACTCAACTGCTCCGCGAAGGCGCCTGGGTGCTCGGCCTGCGCGCATACCTGCCGAAAGTTTCGTTCGCGATCGGTGAGGATGATCGGCTTTCAATGCTGAACGCCGATTCCTTTTCAAAATCGATGAGCGTGACGGCGGATCAATTGGTATGGGACGGTGGACGAACTTCCGTCTCTCGATCTTTGGAAGCGGCGGAGATCGCGCTTGCGCGGCAGACCCTTGAGCGGAAAGCGCGGGATATCGCCGAAGCCGCCGTCGCGGCGTATCGGTCGGTACTCTCGGCGCGGGAAATGACCTCCATCAAAGAGTCAGGTTTGGAAAGTCTTCGCGAACAACGTCGCATCATGGAGGTAGAACTTGCCTCAGGGCTTGCGCGCGCGGATGAATTGGCGGAAGCGGATATCGCGGTCGGCAGCGCGGAGATTGAGGCGCTCGATGCAAAGATGAACGAACGGGAAGCCTGCCTCGCGTTTGCGGGGGCCCTTTCTTTGGAAGTCCTGCCGCCTCTGGCCGAACGGGTCGAAACGGAGCGCCGCGCGGTGCTTTTGGACGAAACAGCCGTCAAGGCCGCGATCGACGCGGCAAGAGTCGCGAACGCGGATCTTGTCGCTTCTCGTTTATCCATCGTGAAAAAAGAAGCGGAAGCTCGCCAAGCTTCGGCGTCCTGGGCTCCGACGGTCAGATTGACCGCCTCTGCGAGGGTTTCCGGCGATCGTTATCCTCTTACGCGGTCGGCCTGGAATGTCGGTTTGAACATCGATTTTTCCGGACCCTTTCTCAGCGGTTCCGCCTCAACCGGAGCGGGGCGGGAACCTCCCTACGATTCCAGCGCCAACGCCTCCGCAAAAGTAGAACCTTTGAGCGATCCCGCTTCCGCGTTAAGCGCCCGCTCGGCGGCGGTCGCCCTTTCGTTGGAACGGGAGCGTTACGCGAAGGCCGTGGTTCTCATGGACCGTACGATTACCGCGGCCGCCCAAAAATACGCGCTTCTGGATAAACGAACGAGCCTTGCGCGCGCGTCCGTCGCGCTCGCGAAACGAAAACTTGAGTTGATGACGCTCAACACGGAAATGGGCCGCGCGACCAGGATTGAAGCTATGGAGGCGCGCGCGGAAGTTGCCGCGGCCGAAGCGTCGCTCGTCTCCTCCGCGACTTCTCTGATCGAGGGGGAACGGGCGCTGGAACGTCTTATGGACTTGGGACCGAACGCTCTAGCCGATTTCGTCGAGCGAATCGGAAGGAGAGCGAATGAACGGTAGAGCATGCGGTGCATTTTTTGTGTTGTTCACGCTCGCGTCTTTTTCCTGTGCGCGACGCGCGATGGAAACGGGACCGGCGCTTCGTTCAGTCCGAGGCGTCGTCGTAAAAAGTTCGGAACTACCGAATGAGGTGAGCGGTTTCGGAAGTCTCTCCTACGCGAAGAAGACGGACGTAAGTTCTCCCGTCGAAGCTATTGTCGCCGCTATCCCCTTCCGTGAAGGGGATAGCGTGCGCGCGGGCGCCGTGGTCGTCCGTTTGGAAAACCCTCATCTCGGCCTTGCGGTGGGACGTTCGGAAAACGCGCTGTCCCAAGCCCAGGCGGCGCTGGATCTTGCCGTCGCTTCCGAACGGGAAGGCGTTTTTCAGGCGGAGGCTCGAATCCGGACTCTGGAAAAGAGTGGAGATGAATTGGCCCTGAATAGACGGGAATTGGAAGAATCGGAGCGCAAACAGGCTGATCAGGAACGTGTCTTCGCAGCGGGAGGGGTCACCGAGGAAACGATACGTTCAGGGCGATTCACTACGGAAACCAAACGAAAAAGCGTGGAACTCGCTGCCAAGAGCCTAGAGATAAACCGTATCGGACTGCGCGATGAAGACCTTGAGAAAGAGGGATATCGCCTACCGAAAACGGAAAAGGAACGGAATGCCGCGCTAATCGAACTTTCTACCGCCACGCTGCGGGCACAGACAGCCGCGGCGGTTTCGCGCGTGGATGCCGCGAAGAAAGAACTTGAATCGGCACGCCTTTCGTTTTCCGAATTGACGCTTTCCGCTCCGATATCGGGTACGGTCGCTGCTCGATATTTCGAGATAGGGGAAAGGGTTAAGAGTGAAGACAAGATCCTTACCCTAATTGAGGAAAATTCCCTCTTCGCCGTGTTCGCCGCTTCGGAGAGCGACGCGATGTCTCTTTCCAAAGGAATGAAGGCAGTTGTTCGTATAGACGCGATGAACGCGGAGTTTCAGGGAAAGGTCGATGTTGTCGCTCCGACAGCGGATTCTCAGTCCGCGTCGTTTTCCGTTCGTGTTCGCTTCATCGACGCAAAAAAACGGCTGAAGCCGGGGATGTTCGCGCGGGTCACGGTTTGCCTCGGGGTACCGAAAAAAATCGTTACCGTCCCCGATTCGGTGTTCGTCGAAAAGCGGGATTCTCAAGGACGCCTCTTTGTCGTGAAGGATGGACTTATCTCGGAACGAAAGGTCGAACTGGGCGCTCAGACAATTTTCGGTCGTGAAGTCAGGCGCGGCCTTTGGGTCGGAGAAGTCGCTGTAGATCGGCCGGATACTGCCTTGCGGGAGGGTGATCATGTTATCGTCGAGGAATAAACGTCTTCTTTTGCCGGCCGCTTTTCTCTTCAGTCTTATTTTTTCCATTACTGTTTCTTGCGCGCTGATCGATCTGCGTGGTGTTGGTGTGGAAACCTATCCCGCTTCCGCGGGCATCGTGCTTCCGGTAAAAAATACACCGCTCAGTGTCCGGTTCGAAACTGATGTTGAGAAAGTCGAGGCGGAAGCGGCCTTCTCGGTGACATCGGAAAGCGGTTCCGTGGAGGGCGACCTTTGTTGGGACGGGAGCGGTTTCCATTTCACGCCGATAAGCGGCTGGAAAAGCGGCGTGCGCTACCGGATGGCCTTAAGCGGTTCGATTCGGGCGATCGATGGACGGGAAGCGCGTCCCGCCGTAGACCTCTCCTTTTACGCGATCCGTTCAGGAGGAGCGCCTAGCCTTGTCTCATGTTATCCAAAAGACGGCGCCGTGACTGGTGTGTGTTCCGATGACGGGGCGCGAATCGAATTGACGTTTTCCGAAGCTATGGACGAACGGAAAACCGAAGACGCGCTGAGTCTGCAACCGGCCGTCGAGCTTTTTTCCGAATGGAATTCTACACGCACCGTTCTGACGGCAAAGCCGAAGGCGGCGCTGAGTCCCTGCGTTGTCTACCGATGGACTCTCTCCGCTGATGCCCAAGCTTTCGACGGTTCCCCGCTTGCGCGCGAGGAATTGGGTTCTTTTTCTACCGATGCCGACGCGACTCCTCCTGCCGTCGCGCGGACCTATCCGGCGGTAGCGTCGGGAGGAACTTGGACCGACGCGGGCGGAACGCTATCGGATTTGGATGTGGAACAAGCGGTTATCGTCGAATTTTCCGAAGCGATGGAGACTTCGAACATGCAGGGTTCGGTAAGCTTTTCGCCGCCGCTCTCCGGCCGCACGGACGTTCTTGACCCGCGCCGGATTGTGTTCATCCCCGACGAAAATCCCGAAAGCGGGACCCCTCTCACGCTGATCGTTTCCGCCGACGCGGCCGATCGATCAGGGCTGCGCATGGGGAGCGAATATCGGGAAAGTTTCGTTCCCGCGATTCCCGCGCTCCGCGTGCTTCGCGTAGAGGCGACGAGCGGCGAGTCCCTGGATTCTCCTCTGAGCGATTCGCTGCTTTCGGCGACGGTAAGCGACGTCGATGGACTCCTTTCGCTCTCCATACGGTTTTCTACCGCCTTTCCGCTTGCTTCGCGGGTTGCCTCTCTTTCAAAAATCGCGCTTGACGCGTATTTCCCCGGATCGCTATCGTCCCCGGTAGTCCGTTCCGTTTCATGGCCGTCATCGGACACCGCTCTCTTTGTATGGGAAGGTTTAGAAAAAAGTCCTCTCGGTTACGCCAATTTTTACGAGTTGAAAATTTCCGGAGGCCGGGCCGGCGTCGCTGCCGATATGGACCTGAAAATGAAAGAAGACCTTCGCCTTCTGGTGGAGGCTAAGCGATGAAAACGCCTCGTTCAGCTTTAGCCGCATTCTGTTTCTTTTTTGGAATCCTTTCGCTTCTTTCATGCGACATCCTGCGCGATACCCCTTTCGCCGTCGTTTCTTGGAGTCCGGGACGCGAATACGTGCCGATGGGGGAAAACGGAACGCTTGCCATCGCGCTGACTTTTTCCGCGGACGCTGAACACGGCAGCGTGGAAAAGGAGTTCACGATAACTGAAGACGGCACGGAATTTCGCGGTTCTTTTGTCTGGGCCGACTCGCGTACCGTTAGGTTCGCGCCGTACGCGCCCTTGCGGGAAAATCGCGAATACCGTCTGACGCTGGGCTCGGAAGCCGCTTCCTCATCGGGCGTGTCGATGGACGACGCTTTTGAAAAGCGCTTTTTTACACGGGAAGCCGGGGAACGGCCGCGCGTGCTTTCCGTCTCTCCTTCCGATGGCGCGATTGTGGCCGACCGGCAAACGCCGATTTCCCTTGTGTTTTCTACCCAAGTGGAAGCTTCCTCTTGCCGCGATTACGTCTCGATTTCTCCCGCGATCACCGGGAGCTGGTCCGTCGATCAGTCGGGGACGACTGCCAGCTTCGTCGGCGCCGAGGTATGGGAAACGGGGAAAGAATATCTCATCGAAGTTTCCGCCGACATGATCGATCAAAAAAGGATTCGCCTCGGCGACGCGTACCGCTTCCGTTTTCAAGTCGGAAGCGATCGGACCGCTCCGGTCCTGCTCGGCGCGTATGCACTGGACTCAGGCGGCACTCAAACGGCAACTCTCACT
>JBAYHM010000056.1:0-18375 GCA_041666155.1 Treponemataceae bacterium | reverse complement strand
GCCGAGTTGCGGGAAGAGACTCAATGTTCCGATTGAGACGAAGAGCGAGGCCATAACCAATGCATACACGAATTTCGTGAACTTAGTTGTTCCCCGGGAGAAGACGTATCCCTCGATTATCGCGGTGATGATTGAGCCGATGACGATGAAGAAGCACATATAGACACTGTTCCATGTGTAGCGCCCGAAGTTTGCCAAATTCCAGGCGCGGATATAATTCTGAATCTGCCATGTCTTGGGAATGATGCTGACCCCGCCGACGATTATCTCCTGGTTCGTCTTAAAGGATGAAAGCAGGATATATACCACAGGGAAGAGCGCGATAATCACCATGACGATCAGGAACAGGTAAATTGGGATTTGTATTGGATTGAATTTCTTGACGATCATTTCCGCATCCTTATGTCTTAGTATGTTTCCTTGAGCTTCCTCGACATCCGCAAATAGATGACCGTTATTATTGTGAGGATGATGCCCGTAATGATCGCTAGGGCTGAACCGTAGCCGTATTGGCTTCTGCCGGACGCATCGCCGTAAGCAAAGAAAAACTTGAAGATGTAGGTCATCACCACTTCCGTACTGCCTCCCGGTTGCCCATTGGTCATAACCAATATAAGGTCCGCGATCCGCATCGTTCCGAGCATGCTGAGCATGAATACGATCTGCATTACCGGAGCGAGCAGGGGAATCGTGATGCTGAAGAACTGCCTTGCCCCGGACGCTCCGTCCAATGTAGAGCATTCGTAAAGCTCTTCCGGAATGTTCTGGAGACCCATGAGGAAATAAATCATATTGAGGCCGAAGGTCGACCATAAGGAAACAAGAAGCACCACCGTCAGCGACAGCCATCGGTTCGCGAACCAGTTGATGTTGGACCGCAGTATCCCCGAATGCACCAGCAAAGCGTTCACGATACCGTTATAGGCGCTGAACAGGATGACGAAGATGAGTCCGATGACGGCGATGCTGAATACCGTGGGCAGGAAATAGATGATCCTGAGGATCGAACTTCCCTTGACCTGTTTGTTCACGAAGAAAGCAAGAGCTATCGATAGAGGCATCTCCAGGATCAGTTTCGCGAACGCTAAGTAGAAAGTATTCAACATGGCGTTCCAGAAATTGCTGTCACGGGTAAATGCCCGCACGAAATTATCCAACCCGACGAAAAGGGCGTTCCCATAGCCCGCGTATTCGAACCAGGCCCACCTGAGCACCCAGAGGATCGGATATACGGTGAACACCATAAAGCCGATGAACATCGGAAGCAGCATCAGGATTTCTAAAGTTTGATCAACGGCGATTCCTTTCCTTTTCAAAGCAGTCTCCTTGATCAGCGGGGTAATTCGATTCCTTGGGCAATCAGCTTGTCCTGCAGTTTTCTGATATTCACCTTTTCCGGTACGCAGCCGTCATGTATGGCCAAGCTCGCCGCGGTTCCCGCGGCCTGTCCGGTGAGCATGCAGGCGTATATCGCGCGGATCGTGGATTGCGCGACGTGGGTTGAGGATATGCAGCGTCCCGCGACAAGAAGGTTGTCCAGCCGAACGGGAACCATGGTACGGTAGGGGATGTTGTAGGTGCGCCGCTCATTCGGATCGAGGAGGACGAGTATGTGTCCGTCGTATCCCAGTCCTTCAAGCGATCCGTCGCCCTTCATGTTGCCGTCCGGAGCCAGCATGTCGTACATCCGGGGAAAGACGCAGATCGTATCGTCGAAAGATCGGTTCGCTTCGATGTCTTCCATCGTTAAGGTATATTTTCCCTCGATTCTTCTGCTATCCCTGAAGCCAAGCTCGGGGGCGATGGAACTGACTTCGATACCTTCGAATCCGGGAAGGTTCTCCCGCATGTAAGCGACAACCTGCTTGATATATTGCCTGCACTCGATCTCGCCCTTGGTCAGGTCTAGGATATCGGTGGGGTCGATCATATATGAGCAAGGATAGTTGACACCGCCGATCTGCCCCCCCGCGGTTAACCGCCCGAAAATCAGTTCCCGACGTTTGCAGTCAAGATGGATTTCCCCGGCATCGTACTTTCGCTGGAACTCCTTATCAATGGTCTTGAAGGCGTCCTTCTCCTTCGGCCCAATAGAAAAACGCGTCGGATCGATTCCCGCGAGCCGGAAATTGAGGGTTCCCGGTTGACAGTAGCCGTCCTTGTCCCGGCCCTGCTTGAAGGGTAGTCCAGCGGCGAATGCTACGTCCCCGTCTCCGCTAGCGTCTATGAAGATTTTGGCGCCGACCGCAACAGGCCCTTGCTTTGTCTGTACTATCACCGCCTTGATGCTGTCATGATCAAGCACCACATCGTTCACGAAGGAATAGAACCAGACCTGGATCTTTTCTTTAGCGATGAACTCATCCAGAAAAATCTTGAGGTATTCACCGGAGAATCGGAACGGAGCGTGTTCGCGGATCTCGTGGCTGCGGCCGTACTGGGCTTTATAGGAATCCTCGATTTCCTTGTACAATCCGGCGACGGAAAACCGGGTCCCGTTGAGGAACCAATTGCAGGTTTCCACGTACGCCGAGGTTATGTTCCCCCCCAAGAAGGCGCGCCTCTCCAACAGCAGCACCCGCGCGCCGCCCCGGGCGGCAGAAACCGCGGCGCCGAGCCCCGCCGGCCCTCCGCCGACGACGAGCACATCGACCTGCTGCTGGACATCGACTTCTTTTGCCGCAATCACGACTTTCATGTATCCTCCCCGATATTCCGACTTCAGTGTTAGTATAGGAGCGGTTGTTCGGATTAAAAATACGAAAATGCTTAAACATCCGAAACGGAGGGACGTTCATCTCGGGGAGGACTGCTTGTTTTATGGGATTTTCGCTCTTTTGCTTTTCTCCCTGATTCTCATTGCCGTCGAGTATCAGAGCCGCTATAGCTGGTTTTTCCTGATGATGGTAGCAGGAATGGTCATAACCCTTTTCTCCATCCTCATGTACCTTGCCAAATTCGGTAATTACGACTACATCTCCCTCAAGTTTTTCAATCTCGACTATCGGATCTTTCTGTACCTCAGCGCTAAAATCAAACTTCCTATGTCGACCATCGCACGGATGCTGAACGCGGGGATTGCCCTCTACCTGCTGGCGGTTCCACTTTTCATCTACGATTTCACCCATAATTCGGATTTCAAATGGAAACGGATCGCCGCGCTTTTTGGATTGGTTCTGTATTTCATCTGGTTCTACGATCCGAGCAACGCATACCGCATATACATAGGATACCGAGTATTTTCCCTTCCGGGGCTCTTCTCAAACTTCATGTCCGCTCTCCACCAGATCAACATGTTGATCCTCATCATCTATCTCTGCTACCCCATATACATTCTTTACCGGTACATGGTTAAAAACACCATCCGCTTCATCAGGCGTCAGATATTCATTCTGGCCTCCTGTCTGGCTATTGCCGGAGGTCTATTCTCGACTATCCTCTACACCGGTCCGTTCATGATGTCTCCCCGGAACGCGTTCGCTACGGGCTTCTGGAGTTTCGGAACTATCGAGGCAAGCGCAAGCGTCTATTACGTCGCCATTCCCATATTCACCGTTTGCGCTCTATTCTGCATCCTGCTGCTTCTTCTTAATTTTCGATTGGAAAGCTTCATCCAAACGGTTACCGACCGAAAGATCCAGAAGAACATGCGGAGGATGAACGAACTCCTGAGCGACACCCTGCATTCCCAAAAAAACCTGCTCTTCAACATTCTCATACTGACCAAGCCCGAAAACGGCTCCGGACCGGAAGAAGCGCTGGGGAAAATCGGAAAGCTGGTTGAGCAATCCCTCAGCAGGACCTCCGAGATGCTGGATTCCCTGAGGGCGCTACGGTACGTGTTCAAGACCAACGACCTGATCGCCGTTATTGAGGAAAGCATCGGCAAGGTCAGCCTGCCCTCCCATATCGCCATCGCCTGGAATGCGGACGCCTATCCCCGGGAATCGATGCGTTGCCGCTTCGATTCCTACCATGTCGGGCGGGTGCTCATCGAACTCTTAACTAATGCGGCAGATGCCGTCGTGCGGGCTGATCGGACCGGCGGACTGATCGGAATCGATCTTGCCGTTCAGTTCCAATGGGTGTTCATCATCATCCGAGACAACGGGACGGGTATACGGAAAGCCGCCCGCACCCGCTTGTTCGAGCCCTACTTTTCGGATAAGGCGGGCGGGAATAACTGGGGATTAGGACTCTCATACGCATATAAGGTAGTGAAGGCCCATCTTGGGCTTCTTCGGATAGAAAGTAGACCGGGAGAGGGTACGATGATCCAAATCATGCTACCGTTTAGGAAAGAACAGAAATGCTGAACAAAATACGAGTGTTGATTGCCGAAGATGCGGACGAGATCCGGCAGTATTTTAAGCGCATCGTTTCCAGTGAGCCCGATATGGAGGTGGTCGCGCTGGCCTCAAGCGGCATAGCGGCTGTGGAGGCGGCGAAGAAGCATCGTCCCAATATCGTGCTGATGGATATTCAAATGGAAAACAGCACGGCCGGCATACAGGCGATACAGGAAATCAAGCGGTGGGATCCCGAGGTGAAATCAATCATCCTCACCATCCACAACCGGGATGATCTTTTGTACCAAGCTTACGCCGCCGGCGCCATGGATTATATCGTAAAGACCAGCAAGACTGAGGATATCCTCAAATCCATCCGCGCGGCAGCCTCGAATACCTTGATGGTGCGGCCGGAGATCGCCTCGAAGATACTGGGAGAATGTAAACGGGTGGAGAGCCAACAGGGCATGGTGAAGGATGTCCTTAAGGTCATGATGAAAATCACCAACATGGAATTCGAAATCATCAAGCTCAGCTACGATGGATATACTTACCGGCAGATCGCTGAACAGCGGAACGTGGAGGAGACCACAATCCGTTCGGAAATCCATCGAATACTGATGAAGTTCGAAAAGCGGCGAATGAAGGATGTAATATGTTTGTTGCGGGAGATCAATTTTTTCGAACTGTTCTTTGATACCTAAATGCATCATCCTTGTCGTTTGCTATATGCGCTTCGATTGATCGACAATCTATCTTTGAAGGCGATTAGTTCCTCGGTCGGGCATTAATTTATGCCTTTCCATTCTGATAGGATGTCGGGGAAATTAACCGATAGGAACTATGTCCTTACTTGACGACGACGTCGCTCTTGAACGTTTTTTCGGTCACGGGGCGTTTTTCGCCAGTCAAAGTGACGATGCCCTGCAGGCGGATATCATTGGAAGCGTGGCCGACCATCACTTCCAGCTCGCCCGGCTCGACTACAAACCGCATGCTGCGGTCGTAGAAGCCAAGCTGGTTGGTGGAGACGGTGAAGGTCAGCCGACGGACTTCACCGGCAGCCAGGGTCAGGCGCTTGAAGCCGACCAGTTCCATGACCGGCCGGGTGATTTCCGACAGCTTGTCGTGAAAATACAGCTGAACCACTTCGTCGCCGGCAACCGCGCCGCTGTTGGCGACGGTCAGACTGACATCGATCGAGCCATCAATGGCGACTGTAGCCGGGATGGCTAGGTCGCTGTAGGTGAATTCGGTGTAGCTGAGGCCGTGGCCAAAAGCATACAGTGGCTTGGTGCTTTCATCGACATAGTCGCCTTTCCAGTGCGAGCGGCCGCCGGACGGGCGGTGGCCATAGAAGATGGGCAGCTGGCCGACCGAGCGCGGGAACGTGATTGGCAGGCGGCCGCCGGGATTGACGTCGCCGAAGATGACGCCGGCCAAGGCACCGGCGCCTTCCTCGCCCGGGAACCAGGCTTCGACGATCGCATTGACATGCTGGTCTTCCCAGGTCAGCGAATAGGGCCGGCCGCTGACCAGGACCAGCACGACCGGTTTGCCCAGGGCGCAGACCGCCTGCAGCAGGGCCTTCTGCTCGCCGGGCAGGTCAAGGGTGGCACGGTCGCGGGCTTCGCCGCTGGTGCAGTTCTCGATCAAGCCGGCTTTGTCGCCCAGCACCAGGATGCTCAGGTCAGCGTCGCCGGCTGCGGCCAGGGCTTCGCCGAAATCGGCCGGGGTTCCGGTGCCGGTCTGCTTGTCGACCACGGGCAGGACTTCGCAGCCCTTGGCATACAGCCAGTTGATGTTCGGGCCGCCGGCTTTTTTCAGGCCGGTGAAAATGCTGTCCATCTCCGGCAGGACTTCGGCCAGGCTGGGCATGTTTTCCGGCAGCTCGGTGTCGGCAAAATTGTCCTCAGCCATGTCGATCAGGCACTCAATATGCGCGGGATAGGAATAGTCGCCAAGCATATTGCGGATGCTTTCGCTATTGGGCCCGATCACGGCGATTTTCCGGGCCTGGCGGCTGAGCGGCAGGATACCGTCGTTCTTGAGCAGAACCATCGATTTCTCGGCGGCCAGGCGGGAGTAGGCGCGCTGGGCGGCATTCTGGAAATGCGTGGCGACGGCGTCTTCGGCGACATAGGGTTTCTCGAAGAGGCCGAGGCGGAATTTCATGCTGAGCACGCGGCTGACCACGCTGTCAACCAGGCTCTTGGCGACCAAGCCGTTTTCCACGGCCTCGATCAGCGGCGTGCTATACACATCGGTCGACGGCAGTTCTACATCGACGCCGGCCTCGAGAGCCATGCGGGCGGCATTGTCCTTGTCGGCGGCCGCTTTGTGGTAATCAAAGATCATGTTGATGCCGAAATAGTCGCTGACAACCAGGCCGTCAAAGCCCCACTGTTTGCGCAGGACATCGTCGAGCAGCCATTTGTTGGTATGGCAGGGGATGCCGTCGATTTCACTGTAGGAGGGCATGATCGAGCGCAGGTTGGACTCGCGTACGGCGGCCTCAAACGGGTAGAGGTAGGTTTCGAGGAGCTCGCGCTGCGGGATGTGCGCCGGGGCCCAGTTCATGGCGCCCTCGGAGGCGCCGTAACCGACGAAGTGCTTGCCGGTGGCCAGGATGCCGTTCGCCAGGTTGTCGTTCTGCAGGCCGCGGATATAGGCTGTACCCATGCGGGCTGTCAGGTAGCGGTCTTCGCCGTAGGTTTCCTCGGTGCGGCCCCAGCGTGGGTCGCGGGTGACATCGAGTAACGGGGCCAGCGCCTGCCGGGCGCCCAGCGCCATCATCTGCTCGCGGATGATGCGGCCCATTTCCTCGGTCAGGTCAGGATCGAAGGTTGCCCCCATGCCCAGGGCCTGGGGGAAGACATTGGCGCCGCGGGTCAGGTAGCCCGAGCAGGCTTCTTCGTGGATAATGGCCGGGATGCCCAGCCGGGTTTCTTCAACCAGATAGCGTTGGATATCATTGGCGACCTTGGCGGCATCGGCCGGCTGAAAATTGCTGGCGCCGCCGAGACGGGTGATCTGGCCCAGGCCTTGCCCCATTTTGGTTCTGGCTTTCTCCTGACTGAGCCGTTCGTTTTTCAAAATCTCGTAAACCCAGATACTGGTCAGCTGGGCGACCTTTTCGATCAGGGTCATGCGGCCGAGCAGGTCGGCGACCCGCTTTTCGACTGGTTGGCCGGCGTCTTTGTACAACATGGTGTACCTCCTCGTTTCATTTGGCCGGACCCGAGTCAGCCTGCTTGAATGATGGGCCGGCGGGCTTTGGTCAATGTGTTCGGTGCCGGGCAACCGGCCCGGCTGCGGCAGCTTCAGCGGTCCGGCCCTCTGGTGCTGCCTTCTGTAGGATCCAGGCCAGATTTATCCATTTCGGTCGTAGTATTCGTTTCAGGCTTTGCCGTAACGCCGCCGGGAAACCGATAGAAACTATCATTTCAGGCTTTTGGCGATGTTTTACCAAAAACCAGGTTTTCTCTCGCAATCCAGCGCTTTTTGATACCAAACCGTCCGTTACTGCCGCCGTTCCCGGCAACGCTGGGCTGGATTGACTGTAGTATGTGGGAGTTTTGCCGTCAAGGTGGGAAATTCAGGAGATGTAGCAGGCACAAAAGGACAACTGGGGGTCCTGGTCCTGCTTCTTTACCCAACCGAAAATCTTGGCCAGCTCCGCTGGATCCTCGATGACGCCGTGCGCGTTAGCGCACACTACAATCCATTCTGCAACATCCGCGCCCAACTTTGTCGACGCAACTTGGACCAGGCCTCGGGGACTTCGGGCGAATCCACTGTCCCAGGCTGCGGACTTTTCCGGAGTACGCTCCGTAGCGGCGGACAAGCTGAAGGCGGCGAGGCCGAAGATGGGCTACCAGCTGGTCTACGAACTCGAATCCCTTGACGGTTTCGGATCTGTCTTTGTAGAACCCCTTGGGCGCCGCTTGCCAGACTCTGAGCATACCCTCGTTGGCACCGATCATAGTTAATAACATCGTATTACTTTCGTCCCGCCGACGGCGTATTGTAAAGCGAAGAGCGGGTAGGTTTCCCGCAAACAAAAAAACGTCATGAAAGCGTTCGGCTTTCATGACGCCGGGACCGCTGTGTTTCAATCGGCCAGCGAAACAGAAAAAATTGGATACAGTATTCGATATGCGTTTTTTTTAACTGTCAATGAAAAAGGAGAGAACGCCTTTTTCGATCATAAAAATGTATCGATCCCTCAAATTCGTTTTATAGTCCGCAAAGCGACGCTTCTCTATTACATTAAAAACAGCAAGGACTCTATCCACTGAAGGAGACCGCCATGGATTTAGGCTTAAAAGGGAAAGTAGCGCTGGTGACCGCGGCGTCCAAGGGTCTGGGCAAGGCTTCGGCCATGGCATTGGCCAAGGAAGGCGCGCGAGTCGCCATCTGCTCACGAGGAGAATCCATCGAGCTTGCCGCCGTTGAAATTCGCGATGCGATTCACGCTTCGGGAGGGACCGCGAATATTCTCGCCCTTCGCGGCGACATAAGCGTCCAGGCGGATATCGACCGCATCGTTTCGGAAACAATCGCCCATTTCGGACGTATCGATATCCTGGTGCTTAACGCGGGAGGGCCGCCCCCCGGAAACTTCCTTGATTTCACGCCCGACGACTGGACGGCGACGGTAAACCAGACCCTCATGAGCGCCGTGCGCCTCCTCTACGCGGTCATTCCGGGCATGCGGAAACGGAAGGAAGGCAGCATCGTCGCAATTGAGTCAGTCTCGGTAAAACAGCCCATCGACAAACTCATTCTGTCTAACTCCGTGCGTCTGGCGGTGATCGGACTCATCAAATCCCTGGCGAACGAGTTCGGCAAGGACGGAATCCGGGTCAATTCGATCAACCCGACCTACACCAAAACGGACCGTGTGACAAATATTCTCCGTAGTCGCGCCGAGGCCAACGGCACACGAATCGAAGATGAAACCGCTTCGATGATAAACGCCGTACCGCTTGGCCGCATGGGTACGCCCGAGGAATTCGGCGCCACGGTCGCGTGGCTCGCCTCCCCCGCCGCAAGCTATATCCACGGCCACGCGCTCATGTTTGACGGCGGCGCGGTAAAGGCTGCGCTGTGAGCGCCGCTTCGGGCGGAGACAGACGCCGCCGCTGTCCGTGGACCGGCGACGATCCTCTCTATATCAGCTACCATGACGAGGAATGGGGAAGGCCTCTGCACGACGACCGGAAACTCTTCGAACTCCTGCTGCTTGAAGGCGCGCAGGCGGGTCTCAGCTGGATCACCGTGCTCCGCAAGCGGGAGAATTATCGAGCGGCTTTCGACAATTTCGATCCCGAGAAAATGGCGCTTTACGATGAAACGAAGATCGCGGGGCTCCTCACGGATGCGGGCATCGTGAGAAACCGACTCAAGGTGAACGGCTTCGTAACCAACGCGCGGGAGTACCTCAGGCTTCTTGAAACCGAAGGAAGTTTTGATCGATGGATCTGGTCGTTCGTTGAAGGGAAACCCATCGTCAATCAGTGGAAGGACCTCGGAGAGATTCCCGCCGAAACGCCCGAGTCAACGGCAATGAGCAAGGAACTCAAACGGCGTGGATTCACTTTCGTCGGCTCCACGATCTGCTACGCCTTCATGCAGGCGGCGGGGCTGGTGGACGATCACCTGCAGGATTGTTTCAGGCGGGAGCGATGAATCGGAGTAAAACGAAAAAGAATATGCCGTGTCTATACAGCGTTGCGCTATTTTGACAGAGCACATTCTTTTTCACAGAACACTAAACGGTTGCTTTCGTTTCTTTCCTTTCTTTAAACTTTCTAAGAAGCGGCACCCCGAAACAGAATAGTGACGCGAAAATGAGGAACAGGCTGATCGGCCTTGTAATGAAAATCATCAAATTGCCGTTACCGAAAACCATAGACTGAATCCAATTGCTTTCCATCATGCTACCAAGAATTGAGGCGAGGATAAGCGGTGACTGAGGGATCTTGAACTTGTGGAACAAGTAGCCGATTACGCCAAATACCACCGCAATTCCGACCTGGAAGAGGTTGTTGCTGATAGCGAAGGCGCCGGTCAAACAAAGGACGAGAACAACTCCGCTCAATATTTCTTGCTTCAACCTTAATACCGGGCGAGCGAATATATTACAGTAAACAAAACTCATCGGGAGCATAATCAAATTACCGACAATGAAAGCAAGGATTATGAGATATGACATCGTCGGATTTTCTTTGAAAAGCATTGGTCCGGTACGAACGCCCTGTATCATCAGGGCGCCGATGAACAACGCCGCCGTATTGTTTCCGGGGATACCCAGTGAAAGAAGAGGAACCATGGAACTCGCGACAACAGCGTTATTCGCCGCTTCCGGGGCAGCGACGCCGATTGGCTCTCCTTCCCCGAATTTCAAGTTTTTGTTGGCGCGTTTGGCTTCATTGTAAGCTATGAAAACAGCCATACTCATGCCTGCGCCTGGAATGATGCCGATAATGTTACCGATGAGGCTGGATTTCAGCCACGTCGGAAGCAAACGCTTTACCATGGACTTTTCAAGTAATTTGACTTTATCGACGCGGGGCATCTCCTCTATATTCTGAACGCCTTTAAGGCTCTCTGCGATTTTCAAGACCGATGTAACACCGAACAATCCAATCATTCGCGGAATTAACGGAATACCGTCAAGCAACATGTAGGAGCCGAAGGTAAACCGCTCTGTACCTGCTTGGGGACTCATTCCTATTGTTGAAAGCCAAAGTCCGAATGCCATGGATATCAGGTTCTTGCTGATATTGTCGCTGGCCATACCGATGACCGTGCTCAGTCCGAGAACTGCCAGCATAAAATACTCGGGAGGTCCGACCCGCAGGGCCTGTTGCGCGAGGATCGGAGCAAAAAAGAGTAACACCAACGCCGAGGAAATCCCGCCGAAAAAAGAACTGTTCATCGCCAAGCTGAGCGCAAGGCCTCCTTGTCCCTTTTTCGTCATCGGATACCCGTCGTTGGATGTCATCATCGCCGAAACGGTTCCGGGAATCTCTACGAGGATCGCTGGAATAGAACCGCCGCATGCGGAAGCTACATAGATTCCCACCAGTAAAGCTAAAGCAACAAACGGATTCATCCCGAATGTTACGGGAATGAGAACGGCTATCGCGATTGAATCGTTTATACCCGGAATCGCGCCTACAGTTAATCCAACAAAAACGCCGAAGACAAGCGCACCCAAAACCATGGGGTTGCATAGCGCCTGAGCGCCCAAAAGAATTCCTTCCATTAGATTTACTCCAACTAGAATGCAAGGAATACCGGCAACGGTACGCCCAACAAGAGCTTGAAAATCGCGAACACGACAATAGTCGTACCTGCGGCATACAGCGCGGCAAGCTTATACCTCTTATAGCCGAGCGTGATTATTACGTAAGAGCAAAGAAGGAACGTATCGATGATATAACCGACAAGCTTGAATAGAGCAACGTACAGAATCAATGCGACGATGACCTCAACAACTTTTCTTTTGTTGATATTTTTAAAATTGACTTTTGAGTTTTTTTGCTTCAAGGTGGTAAACAGAATAAATACTGCCACAATCAGCATGAAGCCGCCGATAAGTGTCGGAAACATACCTTCCTCACCGTTCAGAGACGCGGACTCAATAAGCAACCATATCGATAAACCAATAAAAAAAACCGGCATCGACAAATCAACGAGTATTTTCTTGAACTCCATTATTCCTCCCTATAGGATATCCCAAAACATACTAAGTGCCCTGGGATACCTCTACCGCAATTGAACACTCGGCTATTTCTTCGCGCCTAATAAAACATCCTTAAGGGCAGTGATCGCGTCCGCAGTAAAATCTAAGTATTTCTGATATTCCCCCGGACCATCAGCGGCATACAACATTCCCGCATCGCTCATCTTGGTGATGAACTTCTTGGATACGGCGACCTTCTTGAACTCCGCAACTAGGTAGTTGTAGATATTCTCCGGCGTGTCCGCGCGCATCGCGAAACCCCTGGACGCGCCATCCACCCAACCGTCATAACCGAGCTCCTTGAACGTCGGGACATTCGGAACGGTCGATACTCGTTCAGTGCTCATAACGCCCAAACCAACCGCGCTTCCATCGGAAAGGGCTCCGGTAGACTCGGAAATTGTCATGAAAGCGACGTCGCAATGCCCCCCCATGAGCTGCTGCACTTGGATCGCGGCGCTGTTACTATGAAGGTATTTGAACCTTAAACCCATCAATCTAGCCATATTCAAGGCTCTGATGTGATGACCGGATGAATGCCCCGGAGTTGAAACCAATACATCGTTATTTTTCGCGTACTCGATCAGTTCTTTCATCGTCTTGAACTTTGCGTTCTTAGTCGGCGCTACTACGATTTCCGCATCCGGATTCACCATTATTATTGGTTTAAAATCCTTATAGGAATAGTTGACTTTTTTCAAAATCGAATTATTGATCGCGGAGCTCGTCAACAACATCACCGTATAGCCGTCCGCGGGGGCTGTTTTGGCGACATACGTTTGGCCGATAACAGCGCCGCCGCCTTCCATGTTCTCGACTACAAGCGGTTGACCGTTGAAGAAATCCTTTCCCGCGGCATCTGCGAATATTCGTGAGGTAATATCGGTGCCGCCGCCTGGCGCGAAGGGAACGATGATTTTGATTGGCTTAGCCGGAAAATTTACTTTTGAGGATGACTTTTCGGATTCCTCTTTTGTACCATTTGCCGTTACCGCCATACCGATTGAGCACAATACGCATAACACGACTATTAATCGCTTCATCACGATCTCCTCCCCAAAAGGAATAATATTGTCAGCCGGCATAACACCGACACCAAACTTGTAGCCCGAATCCACACAAGTAATTCAGGCCATACTATTATTTTCATGCTAGCATTGAAACATCTATTTATAAAATACATATTTCCAATTCAATTCATAGTTTTTATCTATGACATTGGACACTCGATCTAAAATTTGGAAATCGAAAAAAAACGTCTTCTTTCATACCAAATCAGGAAGCTGCTCAAGCTTTTCGACGCGCAAAATATTGCTCGCCGTTTCGCGAACGAACAGTGGATCATTGAAAGCGGAATTTGCCAACGACGTGAATTTATCCAACTCCTGCCGTTCCGATAGGGGGACCTTCACGCTGCCTGACATATCATCGACTCTCTGGTGTGATTTCTTTCCGTCTTTATAGATGACTTCCAGTTCGCACCCCCAGCGACTCGGGTACCGAGACGTGAATTCACCATCCTCGATGACACGTATGCGTTCAGAGAGAGCCCTCACTGATGGATCATCAAGACTCTTCGGTCCGAACTCCTCAAGCGTTACTTTTCCGTAGATCAAAGCCACGGCGCAGGTATACGCGACGCTGAATTTGGCTTCCACGGCGTTCCGAGGATAGAGTGTGCTGCCGCATTGCAAGAGAGCGACTTCGTACGTTCGAATAAGAATTGAGTCTATCAATCCAACGGAGAAGTTTTTTGATTTCCTAATAGCCAGGGCCGCATCGATTGCGTGGTGCGTACTCCTGCAGCAGGGATACGGTTTTTTATCTATGTTCATGATCTGATATACGATTCCAAGGTCAGCGCATACGCGCGTCATATCAAACGAATCGCTTACCGCGGAATATAAGCCCCCATCGACTGCATCCAATATTCTTTCCGGACCCGTCATTCCCGCTTTTGCCAATATGGCGGCGGATACGCCGTTAACCGCCGCGCGGGCGGTATGAAGTTTCTTGCACGTCGAACCTTCCGCGAGGAAAGCCCATAATCCGCTGGATTGCGTACCGGCCATACCCAGCGCGTACAATGTTCGCTGCTCATCGAGCTTCAACAAAAAGGAGGCTGCCGCGGCCGCACCGAACGTACCGATGATGCCGGTTGTATGCCATCCGCGTTTTCTATTGCTCGTGACATCCATCGCCGCGCCGATACGCGCCATGGTCTCATAACCGACGATAACAGCCTCCAGGAATGACTTTCCCGGCAATCCGAGGGCCTCCGCCATCGTCCACGCGGCGGGAACGACGACAGCTCCGATATGCGACTTCGATCCCGTGTGAACATCGTCAAGCTCCAGGGCATGAGAAAGCATCCCGTTGACTAATAGAGCGGCGAATACGTCCATGCGCTTTCGTTGCCCCCAAACGGCTGCGCTTCGAGGAGAATCAGAGGCTGTCCAAAGAGACAATTCAGCGGAAAGCGCGGGAATCTCCTCAAATCGCGCCGCCCCGAGAGCGGACCCAACCGTATCCAACACACAGAACCGCGCCGCGCGTACGACTTCCTCGGGCGCGTTTTCCAGCTTGAAGCCGCAAACAAAGTAGGCAAGTTTTCGTAATTCATCCATCGCGTTATCGCCTTATGCCGCTACGGCGTGATTAGATATCAAGCGAATTGTGCCTTTCTATATAATCCAACAATCCGCCCGCATCGATAATCTTTAGTTCCCGATCGGACAAGGAGAACTCCATACGGAAGTCGAGATCGTTCGTTTTCTTGATTACCCTATTCTTTAAATCTACGAACAGCTGGTCGCCTTCGTTTATACGGTCGGTATCGCATTCAATCAAGAGCATTCCATTATTAATTGCGTTCCTGTAAAAAATACGACCAAATGTTTTAGAGAGAACGGCGCCAACGCCGGCTTCCTTGATAATAAGCGGGGCAATTTCCCTGCTGGACCCACAGCCGAAATTGTAGTCGGCGACAATGAAGTCATTCTCCTTCACCCCCTTGGCGAAATCGGGGCGGGCGTCTTCCAATACGTGCTTCGCGTATTCCTTGGGATTAGCGCGAAGTGAAATCAGCCGACCGGGCGCGATCGAATCCGTACTGACGTTGGCGCCGAATTTCCAAGCTTTTCCCGTGATATTGTCTTTGATCATCTTCTTTTCTCCATTTTCCGGTCTGTCATTTCATCACGTCGCGAGGATCAGTTATGAAACCGGTAAGCGCGGTAGCGGCAGCGACCGCGGGGCTCGAGAGATAGATACTTGCGCTGGGGTTACCCATTCGACCTTTGAAGTTTCTATTTTGAGTCGCCACCACAACTTCACCATCGCCGGGAATGCCCTGATGCACGCCCATGCATGGACCGCAATTTGGGCCCTCGATGACGGCGCCGGCTTCCGCGAGGGCAAGCAAGGTTCCGTCGCGCATGCATTCCAAATAGACCGAACGAGAATTGGGAATCACCAGCAGCCTGAGGCCCGGAGCTATCTTCTTCCCTTTCAGTATTTCCGCGGCAATATGCAAGTCCTCAACTCTTCCGTTTGTACAGCTGCCGATGAAAACCATGTTTACTTTTTGATTTTTGCAACTACGAGCCAATTCCACATTTTCAACATAATGAGGAACGGACACCAGAGGTTCTAAAGAAGAAGCGTTGATGTCAATTACACGCTCATAATCCGCTTCGGCGTCCGCGCTTATTTTCTTATAATCCTTTTCGCGCCCGACTCGGCGCATAAAATCAAGGGTTTTCTCATCAGTCTCCATAATCGCGTTTTTTGCCCCAACATCAACGCCCATGCTTGTAAGCGTTAGGCGAGCCTCGAGGCTGAGAGAAGAGATCGTCTCCCCGCGGAATTCCAGCGATTTATAAATCGCTTGGTCGGATTTAATAATGCTCGCCAACTTCAGCATAATATCCTTTGAGTACACGCCTTTCGGCAATATACCAGTGACATTGATTCGGAAGGTCTCGGGAACTTTGATCCACGTTTTCCCGAATCGCGTTACCGCGACCATATCAGTCGACCCGCAGCCGGTGGCGAAACACCCAAACGCGCCGTGCACGGTTGTATGAGAATCCCCAACTATGCAGACAGTCCCACATTTCAAGAAATCCTCGTAGATATGTGCATGGACATGTCCGGTACCACCCTCTTCCCAATGGCATTTATGCTTATGGGCATAATCACGCGTCAGCGCGTGTTCGTTGGCGATTTCTCTCGTCGGTACCGGACCAAACTCATTCGCGAATAATATTTTATCGGAACAAAAAACTTCCTCGTTCTGATAACCCCTCTCGTTCATTAGCCGCACTAGAAGCGGACCTGAACCATCATGCAGTCCAGCAAAGTCGACATTTACGACGACCGTTTCTCCCGCGCGTACCGGCTTACCGATATTCTCGCTTATTATCTTCTCAACAAGAGTCTGCCCCACAGTCGATCCTCCATGAATGCAAATTAAATCGTCGTCGTCTTTTCTTTTTTCAACAGCAACGCGGAAAACAGGTCTGAAGTATTTTCAAGGTGATCGAATTCAAATGTCAGAGCCTTAATGTGCTGGATCTGTTTTTTCGTATAAAAAGCGCTCATATTGTTTTCGTATTTAGCAATAACGTCTTCCACATTGGTCGGATTTTGCGTGGTTCCGGATTCGTACAATTGTTGATGGGAAATAACCGTTCCATCTTTCAGCGTCACCTGAACCCAACCAGGGAAATAGCCGGGATTTTTCATCGCCTCGTCTGAAACACAGTGCACTTTATCCATCAACGCCTGTACAGCCGCCTCCTTTGCGTATTTTATATCGATCTCCCATGGACTTACTCGATCCTTAATTGCGGCGATGGAGACAACGAACGGCAGGCTAAAGCGCATCATATAATCTGTTTGAGGTCTTTTTTTAGCATCCATCGGCTCACAGACAATATGGAAACATCTAGGTTCGATCCGGCATTCAACGGACTTGATTTCATCAGCGTTGAACGAATATTCTCTCTTTAATGCTAAAAGACAATCTATGAAGGAATGGGTCATATGACAGACGGGATAAAGCTTGAAAGCGATCTCGGTCGTATGCCATATTTTGTGAAAATCCTCCATTTGTTCCTCAAGACCGTCGATGGAACCGAAATGTGTTTTCCAAAGGCCGAATTCCCCTTCGAATACTTTTAACGGACCGGTCAAACCTTCCTTCGCCATCATCACCGCGTAGATCGCGCTGTGCCCTGCCCAGCCGGGATGTATCTTTTTCACCCAGGAACCGTCCCGCAGAAATTCCTGCAGAGCGGCCGATTGGCTACCGCAAATGCCGAGCGCATTCACCAACACGTCTTTTGGAAGCTTCATAAGTTTTGCGGTGACGCACGCAGCCGCGAAAGGTGATACGATTCCCGTACCGTGATAGCCCACATCGTGGAATCGACCTTTTGCAGCGAGCGCGAGACGAACGATTATTTCCCACCCGGCGACAATTGCCGTCATCATTTCTCGTCCCGATGCTCCAACGTATTCGCCGACCACCAATGCAGTACTCACTACCGCGGCGCTCGGATGCACGATACCCCCGACATGCGTATCATCGTAGTCGGCGCCATGGATCAAACCGGCGTTGTACAAAACGGCATCGGCGATGGAGACTTTCTCGGCGCTTCCCCATAACGTACAGGGGCCGGAAGATCCCATTGCAGATAGTGCCCGATTTATCGCCTTCGCGTGTTCCGCCTCTTTGCATGACATGGCTACGCCGAATGTATCGAGCAATAGCAGATAACCATGTTCAAGTACGAAAACCGGTATATCTTCATATGAAAGAGAAAGTGCGAAATCCGCGATCTTCATAGAAATGGAATTAAATTCCTTATTTTCCACGATCAGAACTTCCTTCCAGAGTTGTTTGTCTAACTATAGAAGCCCTGAATACTATTTGTCTAATACATAATAATTATCGTTTGTATAGATTTTATCTATGGAATTGACGAATATGGCACATCATGCCATGATGTCAAGAATGAATTTGAGTTTGAGAGAGATCGAATACGTGTTAACGGTCGCGGCGGAAGAAAATATAACCCGCGCTTCGGAAAAGCTTTATATTGCCCAGCCATCTTTGAGCCAAGCGATAAAGAAAATTGAGGATGAAATCGGACATCCCCTTTTCACCCGAGTAAAAAACAAAATCAAGTTGACTGAGGAAGGCCGTCTTTTTGTGGAATCCGGTCAACAGATCAATAAAACAGTTAGAGACCTTGAAAATAAACTAAATGCCCTTTCCCAGAACAACTGTGGGCACTTGGCCCTTGGAATGCCTTTCCACCT
>JBAYHM010000055.1:0-18394 GCA_041666155.1 Treponemataceae bacterium | reverse complement strand
TTTCCAATCCTCAAGGAACGCTTGGCGCAGCTTGTCGGCACCATGTCCGGCGGTCAGCAGCGTATGGTGGCCATCGGCCGCGCGCTCATGGCCAATCCGCTCCTCCTGATCCTGGACGAACCGTCGCTCGGTCTTCAGCCGTCGATCGTCGCCGAGGTGTTCGAGCGTTTGGCTCTTTTGAAGAAAGAGTTGTCGATACTGGTGACCGAACAGAATGTGCGGGAAAGCCTCAAAGCCATCGACCGGGGCTACGTCCTGGAGAACGGCGAGGTCGCGCTCGAGGATACGGCGGAGGGACTCGCGAAAAATCCGCACGTAGTGTCGGCTTATTTGGGGATTTAGCCATGGAAAAGATCGAGACCGGCGGTGTTTCCCTCGCGTATGAATTTCGCGGAAAGCACCTTTCGTCGGCGGGGGCGGTCGGTCAGGGGGCGGCGCCCAGGCCGGTCGTCGTTCTTCTCAACGGGATCGCCATGTCGATCCCGCATTGGAATCCAATTTCCGATGCGCTTATCGCCGCCGGGTACGCGGTTCTGCTGCACGATATGCGTGGACAGCTCCTGTCCGACAAACCCGAGGAGCCGTATTCGCTGGAGCTGCACGCCGAGGACCTTGCCGCGCTGCTCGACGCGCTCGGGATCGGCGCTGCGGCCATCGTCGGCACCTCCTACGGCGCCGAGGTCGGCCTGACTTTCGCCCGAGATTATCCGGAGCGCTGCCCGGCCCTGGTCCTGATCGACGGGGTCAGCGAACTCGACGCCGTGCTTGCCGCCGCGGCGGATTCCTGGAAGCGGGCGGCGCTCCTTGATCCGTCGCTTTTCTACCGGGTAATTCTGCCTTGGAACTATTCCGCCGAATGGCTGGCGGCGAACGCGGCCGTGGTCGCGAAACGGGAAGCCGCGGTCGCCCAACTTCCGCGCGAATACTTTGAGGCTTTCGCGCGGCTCTGCGACGCCTTTCTGGCCATAGACCTGACGAAGGATCTCGGATCGATACAAGCGCCGACGCTGGTCGTGGAAGCTGAAAAGGACATACTTAAACATAGGTTTTTCGCGAATATCATGGTTAAGGGCATACGCGGCGCGCGCTACGCTGAGGTCACGGGTGCGGGGCACGCGGTCGTGATTGAGAAGCCGATGGAGGTCTCACGGCTTATCGCGGAATTTCTGTCTTCCCGTTTTCCGGGAGCCGTACACGGGGCCTAAGCCGAAAGGAGGAAGCCGTGACCGAATCCTTCATCGCCGTCGCCGGTATCTCGATCTTTTTCGCCGCCTCGGGCGCCGGCGTTCCCGTGCTTTTCGTGCACGGAAACTTAGGGTCGCATCTTTGGTACTCGCGGGTCATGGAAATTCCGGGCTGCCGGACGGTCGCGGTGGATCTGCCGAACTTCGGCCGTTCCCTCGCGCTCCCCGGAGAAGTGGATCTGGACCGCTACGCCGACGTTCTCTCTTCTTTTATTGTTGCTTCCGCGCTTGAAAGACCGATCCTGGTCGGACACTCTCTGGGCGGAGCGGTCGCGCAATCCTTGGCGGCGCGTTATCCGCAGCTGATCCGCGCCCTGGTCCTGGTGGATTCCGCCGCCCCCTCAGGGCTCAAGACACCCGAAGAACGCCACAGGGCGATTGAAATGATGCGAACCGATACCCGCTATCTTTCCGCGGCGCTCAAGGTTGTGGTTCCTGCTTTGAAGGATGAGGTATTTTTTGCTTCGCTGGTTGAAGACGCGCGGAAGATGGCGGCACCCGCCTGGATAGGCAACGCCCGCGCGCTCTCGCGTTTCGATTATTCAGGCCGGCTCAGATCGTTCGGAAAGCCGGTTCTGGTGCTCTGGGGCCGCAGGGATGCGATAGTCACCGAAGCGATGGCGCGGGAAACGGCGGCCGCGTTTCCTTCCGCTCGTCTTGAGATAATCGAAGAAGTCGGCCACTCGCTTATAGTTGAGGACCCCGAACGCTTCAAGGCTATTCTTGCGGAATTTATCGACGGTTTACCGAAATAGATCCGGTATTCGGATTTTCAACCGGCTTTGCCGACCTCCCGCTCGATCAGCGCGCGCAGCGATTGCACATTCACCGGTTTCACCAGGAAGGCTGCCGGGTTCAGCTTCATCGCCCGGTCTTTGACCTCCGTGGATGAGTAGGCGGTCATAAACGCTATCGGGATTGGTTCATTCCGACCGGCGAGTATCGTTTCCGCGGCGTCGATGCCGTCGCGGTGTCCGATGAGCCTGATGTCCATGAAAATGAAGTCGGGGTTGATTTCGTTAACCATCCGCACGGCGTCTTCCGCCGTTGATGCCTTGTTTACCGCGTCGAAACCGAATTTTTTGAGTTCCTTGCACAACATGAGGGAGATTAACGCTTCGTCCTCGACTACCAGTACTTTAAGCTTTTCCGTGGAGCTCATGGATCACACCCTCTCTTCGTACAGCATTGTTGAAAATTTAACGACAACCGTCGTCCCTCGTTCCGACCGTACCTCAACATTTCCCAACAGCTGGCTTTCCACGATCGCGATGATCGTTTGCCAACCCATGTGCCCTTTTTCGCGCACGTCGAATCCGGAGGGGAATCCGCGACCGTTGTCCGCGACGCAAAGTTCAATATCGGTACCGCGTGCCGTCAGGGCAATCGTTATTCGCGGCTCCCTCTCACCTTCAAAGGCATGCTTGAATGAGTTCGATAAAAGTTCGTTGAGCACTAACCCGCAAGGGATGGCGACATCCAGGAGCACAGGTATCGGCTTTTCCGGCGTATCCACCCGAAGAGCGACGCTTGTGCTGGACAAATCACCGACGATTAGACCCGACAGTTCTCTAATATACACGCAAAGGTCTAAGTTCGATAGGTTTGCCGACTGGTAAAGTTTTTCGTGCACCAACGCCATCGACCTGATTCTGCCGACCATTTCCCTGTAAGACATCCGAATGCCTTCGTTGTCGGTTTCTCCCGCCTGCAGAAGCAGCAGAGAGCAAATCACCTGCATATTGTTTTTAGTGCGGTGGTGCAATTCTCTCAGAAGAATTTCTTTTTCCCGAATCGAAACAAGGATTGCCTCTCGGGATTTTTTCGCTTCAGTGACGTCCCTGGCGATCTCCTGGATGAAAAACCGGTTTCCCATCGGAAACACCCTTGTACTGACTTCCACCCATATCGACCCGCCGTTCTTGCGGAGGCGGCGGGTCTCGAACCGATAGCCTTTATGCATCGACTCGATCGGCGATTCTCCCGTCGTGTATACCGACAGCGGTTCCACCGTCAGATCACCTATTTTTTTACCGATGAACTCTTGCCTCTCGTATCCGTAGAGAGTGCACGCGCTGTCGTTAGCCTCGCAAATCGACAGAGAATCATCGGCCAAAATGATGCTGTCGTTCGCGTAGCGGGTCAGGTGTTCAAATTTTTCGGCAAGGGCCAGTCTTGCCAGTTCGGCGCGTCCGGCGCGCAGTTCAAGGATCGTCAAGCGGCGGCGCCATAATACGAATGAGCTGAATCCGGCCGCAAAGATGAACAGGACGATGATGACGATGATCAGGGTTCGCATGAAAGTTACCGATGAAAAGGCTTCCGCTTCGTCTATTTTGACGACGATTTTCCAATCCGTCCCCGAGACCGGCCGAACCCATGCTATGACCTTTACCCCCCGATAATCGATACCTTTGGCTGGGCCGATCATATTTTGCGTCGCGATGGCGGCCGGGAGCAGCGGGTTGTCTTCAATTGGAAAATTCATGACCATCGCGGTACCGCTTTTGAAGCGCAGTTCGTTCAGGAATAGGACATCGTTTCCGGTTCTTTTGACCAGGAGCGATTCTCCTGAGTCGCTCGCGGTGGGCCAAGTCTTGATCAACGGGAAAAGGTATTTTTCCGCGTCGATTTCCAGTATGAGAATGCCTGCTCCCGCTCGCAGTCCCGCTCCGCTTTCGGTCGCTATCGGTATCCGCAGGTTAAGGCTGATGCGCCCGTCCTGTTCGTGCCGATACAACGTCCCGACCGAAACTCCGTCAGTCGGAATGCCCTCAAGGTCCTCTTTCGCTGAAAAAGGGGAATTGGATGAATGGGGCGCGCCGACGAAAACGGGCGCGGGCTTGTTTGCGGCATACAGCCGGACCCCACGGTATTCGTAGACGTGCATAAGGAAAGTTGAGTAGTCGTCAACCGCCTTCAGTGCGGCCGTATCTTCCGGATGCTTAAGCAAGACGGCATACGGATTGATGCTTGTCGGTAGGAAACCGATAAGACGACCGTCCTTCACTATTTCACCGCGCCATTCGATGATGCTCTTCACTTTCAGTTCGGCTATTGTTTCCAGTTCGTTGAGCTTTGACTTGTACAGCTGGTTCCGCTCAAAGGCAAAATACGCCGAACCCGCGCCGATGACTGCGACGGACAACGCGACGAAAATTGCGAGAAATTGAAAGGAGAGAGCTCGCTCGCTCATCGCATATATTGTAAAGTGATTAAGCGGTATGCACCAGTAGAACAAGAGGAGATTTTTCGTATGAAAAACATCGGATCCGTCGCGATCATCGGCGGCGGCGCGTTGGGGCTCATGTACGCTCAAGCCGTGAAAGCCGTTTTGGGAAACTCTCTTTATTTCGTCGCCGACGGGGACCGTTATGAACGGTTTCGTGAAACGGCTTTTTTGATCAACGGCAAGGAAGAACGGTTCGCCGTCAGGAAACCCGACGCTATCGAATCAAAACCCGACCTGGTTCTTGTCGCCGTAAAGAATTACGACCTGCCGGGGATACTTCCGACTCTTGAACGGATCTGCGGATCTGAAACGACGCTGGTTTCCGTTCTCAACGGTATAGACAGTGAGTCGATTCTTGAGCGGGCGCTTCCCGCTTCCACGGTTCTGTATTGCTGCGGCCTCGCGATGGACGCGGTGAAAGATGGGCGGTCCCTGACGTTCACGAGCCGAGGGAAACTCCTATTGGGAACGAAGGACAATCGTCCGCATTCGGCTTTGGACGCGGTTGCGGAGTTCTGTACCCGCTGCGGCCTTGCGTATAACATTCCCGCCGATATTCACCGGGAACTCTGGTGGAAGTGGATGATAAATATCGGTGTGAACCAGGTATCGGCGGTGACAGGCGCCGCGTACGGCGTGTTCCATAAAGATCCCGATATCCGCGCTTTGATGGAAGCGGCGATGCGGGAAGTCGTGCTGCTTGCCCAAGCGGAGGGTATAAACCTTCGGGACGACGATATCGCGAAGATGTATCCGATCCTGAACGGCTTGGGAGCCGAAGGCAAGACATCCATGCTGCAGGATATGGAGAACCGCCGAAAAACCGAGCTTGAAAGCTTCAGCGGCAAACTGATACGGATGGCTCGCGCGCGGAGCCTTCCGGTACCCGTGAACGAAACGCTTTACCGCGTTATCGCGGTTCGGGAGCGGCTGTTCGGCCGATAGCCGCGCCGCGCGCCCTGGGATCTTCTATCGTTTCCTCAAATCGCCGATGAAGTCCCGTGAGCCGTCTTTGACCTCTTGCGCGGAGGGCAGGTTGAAGCATTCGAAGGACATATAGTCTTTGAAACCCGTCGATTTCAGCTTGTCATATACGGCGTGGAAATCGATATGCCCATAGCCGGGAAAATACCGATTGGAATCCGCGATGTGCACATGGCGCAAGCGGCCGCCCATCGCGTCGATCGCCGTGTCAAAGGCGGGATCCTCAATATTCGCGTGGAACAGATCCCAGAGAATGCCGAGCGATGGCGAACCGCCCGCTTCCGCGATGAAATCGATCGTCTGCGCGGCGCTGTTGAGCATGGCCGTCTCGTATCGATTGATAGCTTCTATGAGAAGGGTGACGCCTTTGTCTTCCGCGTATTTCACGCAGGGAAGGATGTTCTTCAACAATAGCGCCTTTTGTGCTTCCAACCGTTTCGCTTCGCCTAGTCCGCGCAAAAGACCGATGGTCACTTTGCTGCCGAGTATTACGGCCGCGTCTATGTGTTCACGAATTCGCCTTTGGGCTTTTTTTTGCGCTTCCGGATCGTCATGGAGTAAAGAGATGTTTTCCAGGATCCGGCTTTGCCCGGTGGATATCGTGGAACAAGTTAGTCCCGCCTTGTCCAGATCGTTCTTGATCTTCCACGCGGCGATGGAATCGTAATTTGAGATGCATACCTCAGCTCCGTCAAAACCGCTTTGTTTCACCCAGCTCAGGGCTTCGTCGTATTGAGAAACGGGGAAGGGCGCGAAAGGCGTATCATACTGGCAAGTGATTGTCGCGCTGAATTTGATCATGGATGGACTCCAATTTTAAAAGGACATGGGCGACGATACAACGATCAGTATCTTCAGCGCAACGTACGCTACTCTTCTTCAGCGTATTCCCAAGGCCTTTTTGAGGAAGGAGTCGCGGCCGAACATGGCGGCTCCGAGAGCGTTGCTCTCCAGCGAGTAGCCCCGGAAATCCAAGGTAAGGTCGCGCGAATAGAGGTCCAGGCAGTTCTTTCGTATCATGGTTCGTACTCGTTCGGAAAATATTTCTCGGGTTTCGGTCAGGATGCTGTGGACTATCAAGCGGGCGGGGTTGAACAGGGACACGACCGAAGCCAACGCCGTCCCGAGGTCGGTAGCCGCGTCATAGATGACGCCGGTGGCGAGCGCGTCGTGGTTGTTGGCGGCGTCGATCAGGCGGGCCACGGCGGGAGCGTAATCGGGGCCTTCAAAGTCGCGCTCGTCGAGGCGGCGGCTTCCGCCTTCGTCGGCGATTTCCGAGAGACGTCTGCGCGTTTCCTGGCAAAGTCCCATGTACGACAGTTTCGTGCGCAGGCAGCCGCTTGCCCCGCAGTAGCAGAGCAGTTCGTTGCCGGCGACTTTAAGGTGTCCTAAATCGCCTGAAAGTCCGGATTGTCCGAGCCAGCTCTCCCCGTGTACGAAAACCGCCAGGCCGAGATGGTCGGTCACGATGATATTGATGAAACTTTCTTTTCGCGCGACTAGGTTTCGAATGTCGCCCTGATGGCAGAGGAGGACTTGCGGCCGTCCTGCAAAGACCGGAATCCCCGCTCTTCTTTCAATGGCGAGCATCAACGGTAGGACCGCGTCGTTAGTGAAGGATGGACTGCGGCGGCTCGCGCTGCCGGATTTGTTGAAGCGAATTGAACAGCTCATACCGATCGCGAGCGTCCGCTTCCTGATATCGGAATCAGGCGGCAGGAAATCATCGATATTGGAAAGGAAAGCGCTTTCAGCCGAATCCTCCCAGGCGAGGACGGGATAGGTTTTTTCGGCGACCTTTTTCCCCGCCGCGTCAATGAGAACGAA
The DNA here is from genome assembly GCA_041666155.1 of Treponemataceae bacterium. Classification (GTDB taxonomy): domain Bacteria; phylum Spirochaetota; class Spirochaetia; order Treponematales; family Breznakiellaceae; genus SZUA-426. The sequence continues at coordinate 11,107 of JBAYHM010000055.1, read as the reverse complement.
AAAATCGCCGGCGATATCGCTCTGTATTCCGATGAAATAGCCGAGATCGGGCGCCAAAGAAAAGGAGAGCGGCTTACGTCCTGTTCCGTCTTTGGTCTGGGTCGCTACGGAGAGCGCGTTTTTTTTCTTGAGTGTAGACAAGCAGGCGTTGAGTTTCGAATTGCCCCAAGAGAGCCGTTGCGCCAGGATCCCTTTCCTTGCCGAATCCTCAAGAGCGACAGCCCACAACAAGCTGCGTTCATCCGCGTTCAAAGAGTCGAGTAGAGTCCGCGGTGTTCGCGATATCGACATGATTCCAGAAATGTAGCCTTGATCGCACGATGATTGCAATCCGTATTTTGTATACGCGGAACATAATAGGCATTGATTATTCCGAAAAACGCAAAAAACGAAAACAATTAGATTGCGTTTTATCCAAAACATAGCTAGCATTAAAAAAATAAATTTTCCAGGGATTTTTTTCAAGGAGATTTCCGCTTCATGAGTATCAAAGCAAGTGTTCCGTATCCCGTAGAAATCGTGCTCCATCCCGATTGGTGGAACGATCGCATCGGTCTCACGTTCGACGAAGACTTTTTTTACCATCCCAGGCGCCGCGTGGAAGCGGAAACGGCGATGGAAAAAGCTCTCTATGAGCGTTGGGGCCGCTTTGGTCTCGGGGGGAAGACTTCCGAGCCTCAACTGGGCGCCGTGCACTTGGCGGCGGGCTTCCTCGTTTCCGAGATGATGGGCTGCAAGGTCGATTACCTGGAAAACGCCCCGCCCCTGGTTCATCCCGCGGACCTTGAGGCGCCGATCGTTCCTAAGGGTGACCCCTTCCATTCACCGGCGTTCAAAAAGTTCGAAGCCCTCGCCGACAGCCTTGAGACGCGTTACGGTGCCGTGCGAGGCGACGTGAACTGGGGCGGTGTACTGAATGTGGCTTTGGACCTGCGGGGCCAGGGGATTTTCATGGACATCTATGACCAACCGGAGGAAACAAGCGCTTTCTTCGCTCGGATTTCAGAAGTCCTTGAATCCTTTACTTCGGGAATAGCGGCCCGTACCGGTACCACCTCGGTATCGGTGAACCGCATCGTCAGGTATTTCGATGAGCCCGTTTTTCTCCATTCGGAATGCAGTCACACGATGATCTCCGAGGCCGCGTACGACGAGTTCCTCTTCCGCTACGACGAAGCATGGAGTCGTGTGAAACGACCGTTCGGCATCCATTACTGCGGCGTAGATCCGCACCGCTTCGCCTCAGCGTTCTCGCGTCTTCCGCGTTTGGATTTTCTTGACCTCGGTTGGGGCGGGGACGTCGCCCTTTTGCGGAAAGCGCTGCCGGACACTTTTTTCAGCCTTCGCCTCTCCCCGACGGCCATCGGATCGATGCCCGCCGAAGAAATTCGGACGACGATTGAACGTCTTGCCGCCGAGTCGGGAGATCCCGCGCTCACCGGCTTTTGCTGCGTGAACATGGACCGCAACGTGAGCGACGAAACAATAAGCGCGCTGCTGGAATCGATCGAAGGCCTCCGTGCACGCATCGGCAAACGAGCATGACGAAGGAGCCTCCGATCTACAATTATTGCCGCCGTTTCTTCATCACGTAGAGCCGGCGGTCCGCCACGGCGATAAGCTCATCCAGGACCTTGCCGTCTTCGGGATAATGCGCCAACCCGAAGGAAAACGCGGCCGTGAAATGGTTCTGGGCGATCTTGATCGGAACTGATTTGAGCTTGGACAATACTCCCGATAAGTTCTTTTTGATGTCTTTCATTTCCGAAGCGTGATACAGAGCGATATACTCGTCGCCTCCGAACCGGCCGATGATATCCGATTTGCGGTGTCCGTCGCGCAATGCTTCCGCGATGGCGATGAGAAATTGATCACCTGCTTGGTGGCCGAGCGTGTCGTTAACATTTTTTAATCCATCCGCGTCGAAGAGCGCCAGAATGAAAGCTTCCCCGTAACGTTCCACCCGCGCGATTTCAATGGCAAACAGTTCCTCAAAATATCGGCGTGTGAAAAGACCGGTAAGAACGTCCGTGCGTGATCGTTCTATGTTGTGGCGATATTTACCACGTACGAGCAGGCATACCTCTATCTGCGCGGTGAATTGTTCCACAACATGGACATCTTCCTGTGCAAAAGTGATAGAATTCTCCGAATCGAGGTTTAGTGTGCCGAATAGCTGACCATTCGTGTATAGCGGTGCGCTCAAAACGGACTTGTACTTCCATTGTTCGGGAAGCGATTGTGTTTTACCCCGTTCAAGTGTTTTTTTGGAGATAAGCCGTGCGCCGGATTTTTTCCCACTAGTCTCCTGAAATAGGAAAGAATCCTCCCATTTTAATTTGAAATTCTTTACATAATCCTCGCTGAAACCGCGCGATGCCGCAAAAGTCAGATACCCGTCTTCGCCGAGGACCAGTACCGAACCGTATGTAACATTGTCGAAGATGCGGAACAGGTAATCCAGGATCGTTCCGTAGATGAACTCGATGTCCTCGTTAAGGAGAATCGCCCGGTTTATCTCGATGTTCATATCCGCGAGTAGTGTGAGTCGGCGGGCGATTTTTGCGATGGACCGGATAGCGGAAACGAGAACGAGAAGGCCCAAGCAGCCTCCCGTTAAGAAAAACGTAAAACTGACTTGTGAAAAGAATCCAGAGTGAAAAAGCGGATCTATGACATGTCCGATTGCAAGGCCCAGACCGGCAAAAACAATCAAACTGTTTCCGAGTAAGAATTTCCAGGAAAATATGCGTTTATCCATCGTTAAAGGCAATTCTAGTTCGAACTGGGACTCTTCGCCATATTCTTGCCCAAACTTTCCTTCGCGAGCTCTATATTGCGTTCAATCATTGGAATTCGAGCGCACTCAAGCGCTTTTTCGAATAGCCGCAGTGCCGCCGCGCCGTCTTTTCGCGCAAGGTATATCACTCCGGCGTTATTGAGAGCAGGCCAGTTGGTCGGATCGCATTGGGCGGCCTCCAGGAAGGCGGCCAACGCTTCTTCCTCTTTGCCCAGAGTCCGCTCCGCCTCACCCTCGGTGAAACGCTTGGCTCCCGCTCTACTGAGCTCGAACCGGGACGCGTCCTTGCAGATATCCAGACGCGTTTTAAGAAAAAGGTTTTCACTGTCGCTCAGTTGCGCCGCTTCACCGTCACCGAGAGCCGCCGTGTACCGCTTTAGGGCTTTTTCCCGAATACCGGCGGTATAGGCCAGATCGGCAAGAATACGATGGCGCTTACAGGTCGCGCCGTACAATTTTTCTTCGCGCAGCAGGTAGCGCTCCGCGCCTTCCAAGTCGCCTTTGGCAAGCAGGATGACGCCGAGGTTTCGGAGCACCCGAATTGAATCGTCCTCGGTCTTTTCCAGGCGGCGGAACCATTTTTCAGCGACGGCGAAATTGCCGAGCGCGTACGCGTTCATGCCGAATCGTTCGGCCAGATTGTTGAGCAGTTTCATTATCGTTTGGGTTCCTTTGGGAGGGAGGGTGCGCGCAATAACTCGGTTAGTCATTGCGCGCATCCTCCGTGCGGGTTTAGACGAAGATAGACATTATCAAAACCGTGACGATGGCAACGACGCCTTCTACAGCGGTCGCGGAGGTATACACCTTGTACGCGGTGTTAACCGGCATATTTGAGAATTGCGATACGACCCAGAAATAGGAATCGTTCGCGTGGGACACCACCATGGATCCCGCGCCGATCGCGATGGCCGTGAGCGCCGGATCGAGTCCCAGCGTCATGAGCATCGGCGCGATAATACCGGAGGTCGTCACGATGGCGACCGTGGAGGATCCCTGAGCCGTCTTCAAGGCCGCGGAGATGAAGAACGGGAGCAGCAGTCCCAGGGGTAGGGCAGTCATGTTTTGTTTGATGAAATCCGTCAGAGGGGATTTTGCCAAGATCGCGCCGAAAGAACCGCCCGCCGCGGTGATAACCAAAATGATCGCGGCGTCTTTTATGCCTTTACCCATCCAATCGGAAAGGGCTACTCCCATGCCGCCTTTGCGTACGAGCAGGAGCGCGAGCAGCATGCCGATGATCAGCGCGACAACCGGGTCTCCGAGGAATGAAAACAGTTGCTGCAGGTCTTTGGTTCCGAAGGGTTTCGTCGGATATTCGGCTATCGTTTTCATAAAAATGAGAACGAGCGGAAAGACGATCGGGAGGAAAGAAAGGAACGTGTTCGGCAGCTTCCCGTATTTTTTCACAATGTCGGAGTAGGTTTCGTGGATATCCGGCTCGATGTAATACTTTTTCGCGACTTTTGTCGCCCACAAGAGTCCCGCAAGCGAGGCCGGGATCGCGGCGATGAGTCCGAAGAGGATGACCTGTCCAAGGTCCGCTTTGAGCGCGGCCGCGGCGGCCAAGGGGCCGGGTGTCGGCGGAACCATGACGTGAGTAGCGTATAGGCCGGTTGCCAAGGCAACTGCCATGACGGTCATGGAGGTTCCCGATTCTTTGGCGAGCGCTTTGTTGAGCGGATTGAGGATGACGTAGCCGGAGTCGCAGAATACCGGAATAGATACCACGTAGCCGGCGATATTCATCGCCAAGGGCGCGCGGCTTTTTCCGACCAATTTGAGGATCGATTCCGTCATGGCGAGAGCGGCTCCTGTTTCTTCCAGGATCGTTCCCATGATCGTGCCCGCGACGATGACGATGCCGATATTCGTCAACGTGCCGCCGAAACCGGCCCGGACGAGTTTTACGACCTCTAGACCGGGAATTCCGATCGCCATGCCGTAGGCGAACGCTATGCCGATAAGTACGAGGAACGCGTTTACCTTGTACTTGCCGGTCAGGACGATGATGATCGCGACCGCGATCAAAAGATAGATTAGAGCCAAACTTCCGGAAACCATGATGCCTCCTTAGTGTCTGTTAGCGATGGGTAATTGTATGACTGCTTTTGACCTGTCGTCAAATCGATAAAATGAACCATCGTTTCAAACGTTTTGGGCCAAGCTTCTAGCTGATTTCACCGGTCGCCGCCTTCGCGGCCGGCGACCGGCCCGCCCTGCGGGACAGTTCGTCATAGGATTCGTCCAGGGGCGCGTCTACGCTTATGATGTCTTCCGTCATACAGCCGAGCTTATCGACCTTTTCGTCCCAAGCGAAGTCTATCCGGTACTTTTCCAACAGCGGCACCGCGCGGCAGCTTAGGAGCCGCGCGCGACAACGAACGAAGCCCATGCGGATGATGAGGGCCGCGGCCCCGAGCCCGATGATCTTATCTTCCAAAGACAGCGTTTTTACATCGATCGTATGTAACGCGATGTAATCTTCAAGGGCGAATAAGGGATGGAGCCACTTGCCGCCTGTGGAAAAGATCAATTTTCCCGAAGCGTCGGTGACGCGGAGCGTTTCTTCCTGCATGAACGCATTCTAGTCAGACGCGGCTTATCGCGCAATCGTTGCTTTTCTGAATAATAACTTCCATAAGAATGAAATTAGCCCGTATAATCGAGCGATCATGAAACGATTAATACTTATTAATCCCGTCGGTATTCGCAGAGGGTTTCTTTTGACTCCGATTTCACGTGCCTCGCCTCTCGGCTTAGCGTATGTTGCCGCGGTAACGCCCGCTACTTGGGATATTCGCATACTGGACGAAAATTTTGAAACGTGCGATTACCCCGAAGCCGATCTGGTGGGCATTACGGCTTTTACCAGCTGCATCACCCGAGCGTATGAAATCGCCGCCGAGTATCGAAAGCGCGGAACTAAAGTCGTCCTGGGCGGTATTCACGCCTCAATGCGCCCCGATGAAGCTTTGCGGTATGTCGACGCGGTCGTAGTCGGCGAAGTGGAGAATATCTGGCAAAAAGTGCTGGATGACTTCGAAGCCGGGCGGATGACCGGGGCCTATAAAGGGACGCAAGTTGATCTTGAAACCTTTGACATCCTCCCGAGGCGGGACCTGTTCAACCCCGGCTATATCTGGAATTCCATCCAGACTTCCCGGGGGTGTCCCTTCAATTGTTCTTTTTGTTCGGTCTCCCATCATTTGGGCAAGGAGTACCGACAAAGAAAACCGGAATCCGTTCTGCGGGAACTGGAGACAATTCCCGGAAAGTATATTTTTTTTGCCGACGATAATCTAGTTGGATACAGCGCTGAAAGCCGGGCTCGAGCTATCGCCCTATTTGACGGGATGATCAGCCGTGGTATGAAAAAAAGGTGGTGGACGCAGACCTCGCTTAACGTATCCGAAGACGATGTAGTCCTTCAAAAGGCCAAGGAGTCGGGTTGCGCGTACCTATTCATCGGTTTCGAGTCAAACCGTCCGGACATGTTGAAGGTCATGCACAAGGGTATCAATCTTAAGGTTGGCGTCGACAATTATAAGACCGTTGTGTCTCGACTCCACGCGCATGGTCTTGGTGTTCACGGATCCTTTATCATCGGGAATGACCATGAAGGGGCCGAAACCTACGAGGCGCTTGCGAAATTCATAATGCGCGCCGGGGTCGATATCGTTCAAATCAGTATATTGACGCCGCTGCCGGGTACCGACCTTTTCAATCAGGTAGAGAAAGAAGGCCGGCTCTTGTTTACGAATTTCCCCGCGGATTGGGATAAGTTTCGGTTCTCCTACATGACGCACCGGGCCGAAGGAACAACTCCTGAAATGGTATATACAGGGGCCAATCTAATCAAGAAGGGTGTGTATACTTTCCCGTTTTTCGCGTTCAGAATGATAAAAATGTTTTTTAGTCTCAGGAATCCCGTTAACGCGTACATCGTATATCGATTGAATAAGGCTTTGAAACGGAGCTGGACCAATTCACACTACCGCAATATGTATCCGAGTTCTTTTAAAGAAACGAAGAAAATATGAAAACGACGTACCTCATGGAAAACGAGGAAGAAGTACGTCGTCTTGAAATGAAAACAGACGCCGCGGTAGTCACGTCGTTTGCTCGACGCGCCGGATTGGAACAAGGCATGCGTGTCGCCGACATCTGTTGCGGGGCGGGGGTGACGACGGCGATACTGGCGGAGGCTGTTGGAGAATCCGGCTCGGCTGTCGGATTCGACGTATCTTCCGAACGCATCGAATATGCCCGTGGGCGTTATGGAAACGGACGGACTAGCTTCGTGCGCGCGGATATTCGAGAACCTTTCGGCGAAGAGGGTACTTTCGATTTCGCCTGGGTGCGATTCGCGCTGGAATATTACCGCAAAGAGAGTTTTGAGATTGCGGGGAATATCGCCTCTTTACTGAAAAAGGGCGGTATCCTCTGCCTTATCGACTTAGACTACAACAGCCTCAATCATTACGGCCTCAGCGTCCGTTTGGAGACCGCGATAATCGCGGTATTGAAACAGGTAGAAGAAAAGGGAAATTTTGATCCTTACGCGGGACGAAAACTCTATTCTCACTTGTATCGCCATGGTTTTTCCGACATACGGGCCGAAGTCGGAGCCCATCACCTGATCTACGGTGAGCTTAATGATGTGGATCGGTACAACTGGATAAAGAAAATCGAGACGATCTCAGGCCATATCGCATTCACTATTCCCGGGTATGCGTCGCGCGACGAATTTCTTGAAGACTTCAAAGTCTTCTTCGCAAGCCCCGAACGGTTTACCTATACCCCGCTCATCGCCTGTTCCGGCCGCAAGACCTGACAGGATTCTTCAGGTTTCCTTTCGATTCAACACACTCAAAAAGGCATCGACGACGTCCGCGTCCAGGTGTGAGCCCCGAGCCGCCGTTAGGGTATTTATCGCTTCATTGAGATTCATCGGATCACGATAGTGCCGTTGTGCGGTAATGGCCTCAAAGAAATCCGCGACCGCGATGATGCGTGACCCGAGCGGTATCTCTTCGCCTTTCCATTTGTTCGGGTAACCGCTGCCGTCCATCCGTTCATGGTGGGCCCCCGCGATCTCAGGAACCTGTTTATAGATGCCTTTGAAATTAATACGGTCCAATATTTCTTTCGTTTTGACGACGTGGGTTTTGATTTCTTCGCGTTCCCGCGCGGAAAGCGGTCCGCTCTTTTTCAAGATGGAATCCTTTATGCCGATTTTTCCGTAGTCGTGTAATTGCGCCGCTACCCGGATGATTTCCGTGTATTCCTGGGGGACAGTCATTTCCCGGCAGATGGCCATACAATATTCGGTGACGTGCTCGGAATGGCCTGCCGTAAGGCTGTCTCGGGCGTCGATGCTTGCCGCCAGCGTGCGGAGGATTGACCGGAATTGCTCTTCCCGCTCCGCGGTCAGGAGCGCGTTGTGCACGCTGATGCCTATTTCCGGCGCTATCCCCATCAACAGATTCATGTCGCTTTCCAGGAGCGGCCGTTTACTTTTCATATTGTCAACCGCGAGAACTCCAAGGCATTCATCCTCGTAGAGAATCGGACAACAAATGAAGGATTTAGACCCGAGGGTCTTCACGAAGGATAGACTCCTTTCCGACAAATCCTCTTTGATTTCATCTACGTCGTTGACCAGGAAAGGCCGTTTGTCCCGATAGCAGATCACGAAAATCCCTTTGGACTCTTTCTTATCCAAGTGGAAGCGCGTATCCGTCAATTCGCCGACCAGAGATTCGCTGTATCCGTACCCCGTGCTGTATTCAAGCGTTTTACCGTCCGCGCTTGCGAGCATGATGAGGCCCCGGTCGTAATCAAGCCTCTTTTGGAGAGTTTCAATAACCTGACTGAGAATGGCTTCGATCAGGCTCTCTTTGCTGATGATACGGCCGATTTCGTTGACCATGAGCGCGTTGTTGTAATTGAGATTTATGTTGTCGAAGTATTTTTCCGTAGTGGAACGCAATGAAGACAAGGATATGCGATATTCAAGTTTCTCAAAGTATTCGCTGGCTATTACCATCGACATGAATAAAAAGAGGGTGGTTCCGAAGAACGTAGGGAAAAAAGTGGGGGAGAGGAAAAAAACAACCGCAAGAAGGGGGACGGCTAATATAGGAAAGCCGTTTCTGATCCGCTTGATAATCTTCGCCGAAGATTCACTCCAGCTGATCCGGTATTTGCAGGCGGGCGCCCCGTTAAAAATACATTCCGAATGTTCGATTTTTGGTAATTGATAATTCAAGCCGTAGATAATGGCCTCAAAATAACCAATGCGATTTTCACATTGATACTTTTTTTCGTGCGCTCCCGCATTAGGCGTGGCTGTTACTTCAATCGTCGTACCGCTTATTTTCCGAGATTCTAACCGAGAGGCCCTTGTGTAACTTTCCGCGATTGTCCTGGCGATTTCGAATACTTTGACTGGATCGATCAACGCGAGAACGTATCGATTTATCAGTGACATGTTTTCGGGTGAAGCGGAATATCGTCCGGCCTCACGCGCTATGTTTGGGTTGCGCGTCAGTTCTACCAAGCGTTCATAAAAACGATCCACCTGGTCTTGCGTGAACCAGTGTCCGTCGTCGTTGACTTGGTACAATTCCATGCCGGCGAAGCCGAGCAGTTCCGTGATATCGACAAAACTGTATTTGCTTCGGATGAGTTTTAGGAAGGTTCCTATAATATTGCTGCTGTAGAGCGCCGGCGCTTCAATCTTTTCGGTGCCGGTTACTTTCACTTCCAAGGTCTACCCTCCTAAAGGTATTTTGCAAGGATTTGAAATAACCGTCCGAATTATTCATATTGAGAACCCATAATTGATACTTCTTATCATACGCCACCGACTTTTCATCCAAATACGAGGAAGGATACACCATTATCGGTATCTCCAATCTCTCATAATGTTCGCATATATCCGATATACCCGAAAAGAGTGTTTTTGGCAACAACGTCTCTGAGTTTACCACAAAAACGTGTACGCAGTTGGTGAGATTAGAGAGATTTAAGCCCAAATCGGTAAGAGATACCATAATAATCGCTTTCAGCACACCGTCCTGTTTCAGGGAAAAGACCGAACGACTACGGACGAATCCGTAATTTTCGTATTCACGGTCCAGTTCGTTTTCCGCTGCCGCGTCGCTGGTCAAGTTCAGCGCATCCAGCGTTAGGCCTCCCGACGCATTCGCGTAGAACCGAGCAAGTTCAACAAGGTCTTCTCTATTGGCGGGAAACACCTGGTATGATTCGCTTTTATCTCGTTCGACGTCGGCCAAATGCAAGTAGGCAAACGCGTCGATTGATGATCCTTTGGGATTATTCAGGTCTTTGGCGACGCCGCCGAACACGCGGCTTGGGAAGCGGTTCTCCTTGCGATAATAACACATGACGAAATCCATATGCGTTGAATGGTGCAAGTGGAATTCGTTGATGTACCTGCCGACTTGATCAAGCACGGCAACTCCGGCCATACCGTAGCCGCTCCGATCGGCCGCGTGGTGGTGGATGAGCCAGGTGTTCGCATGGTTGCGGATCATGGACATGTGGCCGAAGATCACGCCTCGATCCTGGAAAATAAAATGGCGGGCGATCGCCGGACTTTTCAAATAAAGTTTCTCGTAGGTTTCCTTAAACTCGCTCTTGTATGTCTCTATCGATAGATATTTTGACGGATAGATAAAGCCTGTTTCAAAAAAGAAGCGCCACAATTCATCCATATCGACTCGGTTGCAGACTCGCATCCGGCTGTTCGTAGACTGGTGCAGGAGCGCCGACAGTTCCGACTGGTCCCTAATGTCCATGTCCAGGAAAACGATGCCGCAGCGGACATGATTTTCGCCGTTTTCAGCGTTCTCAACGTTTCGGTAGAGCACTTGCGCCCGGCACTTCATCATGAACCGGTTCCCGATGTCTATTGAGATCTCCGGGATGACCAGACCGGGAATCAGGGTTGAATTGTAAAAAAATTCCTCAGTGGCGAAACCCGCGCTGGAGATATCCAACGCTTGCAGATCGATCCGACGTCCGGTCAGAGGATGCTGGAAATTGACATTCGGGGTTGGCGTAAGTACGTGCCGTTGGCTGCGGAATTCGCGCTCTCGGTATCGCCTGAAATTATTGAAGTTGGGAGTCAGGACGACGGTTCTGCGTTTTCCCACTCCTTCCGATCGAGTGATCAGGCATTCGCCCGAAAAAAAGATTTCCCCCTCTTTCTCGAGCGTCATGGTGACCGGCGCATCCGGGTTGATCCACCGCAACTGTTCAAGCGTTGCTCCGACC
>JBAYHM010000054.1:0-18423 GCA_041666155.1 Treponemataceae bacterium | reverse complement strand
TACCAGCAGCTCCCGGTCCGGGAACACGGGCGCGGATCCCGGCGCCGCATCGGCCTTGTTCAGCGCTCGAACTTCCTTCTCGCATTCAAAGGCGTTGGCCATCTTTGAAAGGAACCAGCGGTCGATACGGGTCAATTTGTGGATTTTATCGATCGACCAACCTTCTGACAAAGCCCGGTATACGGCGAACACGCGTTTGTCCGTAGGACTGCTCAAGGCTTCTTTTAGGTTTCGAAAACCCGCTCCGAGGAACTCGTCGTCGCCCGCGAAACCTGGAGCGCCGGTTCCGGTCATGCGGAGCGCCTTTTGCAGTGCTTCTTCAAAAGTCCGCCCAATGGACATGACCTCGCCGACCGATTTCATTTCGCTTCCGATGCGGACATCCACGTTCTTGAACTTGGTCAGATCCCAGCGAGGAACTTTGACGACGCAGTAGTCTAACGCCGGTTCGAAGCAGCTCTTGGTGACGCGCGTGATCCGGTTTTCTATGTCGATCAGGGACCAGCCCAGGGAGAGCTTCGCGGCGACGAAGGCCAGGGGATAGCCGGTCGCTTTGGAGGCCAACGCGGAACTTCGCGAGAGACGGGCGTTCACCTCGATGATGCGGTAGTCCTCTGAATACGGGTCAAGCGCATACTGGATATTGCATTCGCCTACGATACCCAAGTGACGGATGACGTCCAGGGCCACGCGGCGGAGCTTGTGGTATTCGGAGTCGGTGAGCGTCTGCGACGGGGCGACGACGATGCTTTCGCCGGTGTGAATGCCCAACGGATCGAAGTTTTCCATGTTACAGACGGTAATGCAGTTGTCGAAGCGGTCGCGTACTACCTCATATTCGATTTCTTTCCAGCCGCCAAGCCATTCTTCCACAAGAACCTGCGGCGAAGTCGCGAAGGCTTTTTCGCATTTTTTTCGCAGCTCGCTTTCATTGCGGCAGATGCCGGAACCGGAACCTCCCAGCGCATAGGCAACACGCACCATGACCGGAAAACCGATTTTCAGCGCGGAAGCAACGGCCGCCTCGGTATCCGTGGATGCTATGGAGCGCGGCGACTTTGCCCCGATTTCGTTGAGTTTGCTGACGAACAATTCCCGATCTTCCGTTTCTTCAATCGCCTTGACCGGGGTTCCCAAGACCCTGACGCCGTGTTTATAGAGAGTCCCGTCGCGGTCCAAAGCGACGCCGCAGTTGAGCGCCGTTTGGCCTCCGAAGGAAAGAAGAATCCCATCGGGTTTTTCTTTTTCGATCACCTTACGCACGTACTCAGGGGTGACCGGGAGAAAGTAGGTCGCGTCGGACATGCCTTCGCTCGTTTGGATAGTCGCGATATTCGGGTTTATGAGTACGGTTTTGATACCTTCCTCGCGAAGGGCTTTGAGCGCTTGGGAACCCGAATAATCGAATTCTCCGGCTTGGCCTATTTTGAGCCCCCCAGATCCAAGGACGAGAACTTTCTTAGGAAGCGCGATGTCGTTGGCGTTCATTTTGAGCCCCCCTTGGCTTTCTTACCGGCTTTTTTCTTTGTTTCGACCGGAACGGAAAGTAGCGTCGCTGCCTCAGCAACCTCCGCGGCAAGCCGAGCGACGGCTGAGTCCCGCGTTTCGCCCGCTTCCAACCAAGGCGCTTCATCCTTCGGCAATCCGGCGCTTTCGCGTACTTGGGAGATGAATCGATCGATCAAAAATTCGGTGTCCCGGGGGCCGGGGCAGCCTTCGGGATGGAACTGGACGGCGGAGAAGGGACCTTTCACTGAACGAACGCCTTCAATCGTGCCGTCGTTGCCGTTGACGAACCAGGGTTCCCAATCGTTGGGCAGCGTGTCGCCGCGGACCGCGAAACCGTGATTTTGGCTGGTTATGTAACAACGTTTTGTGCCGACTTCCACGCAGGGTTGGTTTTGTCCGCGATGCCCGTACGGAAGTTTGTAGGTGTCGGCGCCCGCGGCCAGCGCGATGAGTTGGTTCCCCAGGCAAATACCGAATATCGGTTTTGTTCCCGCTATGGCGCGCCGGACGGTCGCTATGGTTTTTCCGCAAGCTTTCGGATCGCCGGGTCCGTTGGAAAGAAAAATCCCATCGTACTCAAGTCCCAAAAGGTCATGGTTCCAGGGTACCCGGATAACTTCAACTTTCCGCGCGATCAGGCAGCGAAGGATGTTCGCTTTCGCGCCGCAGTCCACCAGCACTATCCGGGGAGCTCGTTTTCCCCCGGTCGGTTCGGCGGGGTAGCTTGTCACGCTTTTTGCCGACACTTCGGCGACGGGGTGCGCGATATCCCCTGAGTCGTAGGTGACGTCGCGTGTGCCGTCCACGAGTATCTTCCCGCGCATGACGCCGTGTTCGCGTAGTCGTTCGGTCAGAGCCCGCGTATCGATTCCTGCGACGCCGGGAACGTTGTTTTTCTCAAGCCATGCGGAAAGAGAGCTTTCACAAGCGAAGTGGCTGGGATCGTCGCACGCTTCCGATACCACGAAACCGGACACCTGTACGCGATTGGATTCAAAATGTACCGGTATGCCTCGCGCGTCTAGGCTCGGGCCGTCGGTTTTGGGATCAAGCGGAACACCGTAATTACCGACCAAGGGATAGGTGGAAACGAGAATTTGACCGCGGAAACTTGGGTCGGTCAGCGATTGCGGGTAGCCGGCCATGCCGGTGGTGAAAACGACTTCCCCCGCCTGCGAACGAAGTTTTCCGAACGCCCAGCCTACGAACTCGGAACCGTCTTCCAGTACGAGCCTCGCCGTCGCCAACCGTTTCTTCACAATGAACCTCCCGGCCGGAGGAGGTCTCAATACGACTCAGAGCGCCCCGCGGCGTTGAGGGGATAGTAACGCCAATAGGAGGGAGGATTCAAGAGGTTTTCGTTAAAAACGTTCAATCAAATTAAAAACTAGGAGTAATATTCCAAGAAAAACCTAAAAATCCATAATAAACAATTGAAAAAACAACAAAATATGTATTTTTGCCTCTTAGAAAATCATTCTATTGAACCTTACATCAAATCCCTAAATTCCGCCTCTGCTAATTTTGCTATTTCACCGGGAGCTGCCAGCACTTGCATGCCTCTCTTACCCGCGCTTATCGATATGCGGTCAAAAACCAAGGCGGTTTCGTCGATGAAGGTCGGAATCTTCTTTTTCATGCCGATGGGCGAACAACCGCCGCGGACGTAGCCGGTGAGCGGTTCTAGCTCTTTGAGAGGTAGGGGCGATGCCGCTTTATCCCCGGCGGCGCGAGCCGCTTTCTTCAAGTCAACCTCGGCGGGGCCGGGAACGACGCACACGAAAGGCCCGGTTCGTTCTCCGCGCAGGACGATGGTTTTGAACACGGAATCGGGGTCAAGACCCAACAGTTCGGCGGCGTGACCTGCGGAAAGATCATTTTCATCGACAGAGTATTCTTTTATCTCAAAATCAATACCGGCGGCTTCAAAAATACGGATGACATTGGTTTTTTCCATTTATGGGTTCAAGATTTTTACCGCAGAGGGCGCAGAGTAACGCAGAGGAAAGAAAATACTTAATTAGTATTCCTCTGCGTACCTCTGCGTCCTCCGCGGTTTATTTTCTTTTTAATGCTCCTACGTCAGCCCCTTAACCGCTTTCGCCAGTTCCCGGCCCTTGGCCTCAAGCTCCACCAAATCGGACTCACCCGGTGCGCCGGCCCATTCTTTCATTTCCAGGCAAGTCCACTTGAGCCCTTCCACGGCGGCCTCGAATTCCTTCTTTGCGCCGCCGACCCAGCCCCAAGAACCAATACGGAGAACCTGTTTTCCGTGTACATGTTTGCGCTTCATGATGTCTATAGCGTAAGCCATCGGCGGGAACATCGCGTACTCGTAGGTGGGCATGGCCAGCACCAGTCCCGCGCTTTCGTAGGCGTCGGCCAGAACGTAAGAGACGTCTTCGTTCGGCACACGCCGGATGGAGTAGGGGACGCCCTCTGCCTCAATTCCCTTGATGACGGCGTCCAAGCCTTTGCGCGTGTTGCCGTACATCGATCCCCAGATAATCGCTATTTTCTTTTCAGCGGGGCCGTTCATATAGCGCGCGTATTTGAGGTAGCGTTCCACAATTTTCATCGGCTGTTTCCGCCATACAATTCCGTGGCTCGGTGCGACGCACTTGACGTTGAGTTCCTCAATCTTTTTAACCGCGCGTTCCACAAACACCGAGAACGAAGACACAATATTCGCGTAATATCGGAGGCTTTCTTTCTCAAAAAACTCATGTTCCAGTGCGCTGAACTGATCGTCAAAGACGCGGTCACCGAGTTTTCCGAACGAACCGAATCCGTCGCAGGTGAACAGGGTGCCGGATATCGGTTCCCAACTCATCATAGTTTCAGGCCAATGAACATTCGGAGTCTCAATAAAATGTAGTATCTTACCGGCCCCCAGATCGAGGGTATCTCCGGTTTTCACCGCGCGGAGTCCTTCATTTATTTTATAGAAGGATTTGACCAGTTCAATACCCTTCGCCGTCGAGATGATTTCAACCTTCGGATTGAGGGCTTTAAACTCAGCCAGCCATCCGGTGTGATCGGGTTCCAAATGGTTGAGGATGAGATAATCGATATCCTTGAACGATACTCCGATAGAGGCGAGTTCATCTGAAAGTTGTGTCGGAGCGCCAAACCAGTCTCTCACCAGGTCTAATAGAGCGATCTTTTCGCCTTTAACGAGGTATGAATTGAGTGAGACGCCATGAGGAATGGGCCAGATGCCCTCAAACAAATCATCAGTATCGATATCCGCGTGTAAACAGAAGACGGAATCGGCTATGGGATACGCTTTCATATCTACCTCTCATAATCGCTTGTATAATTGTGCTAGCACTATACTGAAAAGAAAATCAAAATGGAAGAATACCTGGAAAAGAGGACACTAAAAAAGGGGATGATCGAACGAGCGATTTTCAATATAATAGTCAAATGAACGCCGACGATTCCGACTTGCTTGCATTCGCGCGGTCTCGCTACCAGTCGGGTGACCTCGATGAGGCGGAAGCCGCCGCGACTGAAGCCTTGGAAACCTTTCTCGGCCAAGACGAACTGTCGAACGCGTCGCGCGCGTTTGACCTTCTCGGGTCGGTTAACCGTGTGCGCGGGGAATACGATAAAGCTCTTGAACGCTACATGAAATCCCTGGAACTCGCGCGGTCCGTTCACGATCTTGACCGGGAAGCCGCGGCGTTGAACGATATCGGCGAAGTATTGACTGATTCCGGCGAGCAGCGGGAAGCGCTCTCTTATTTTATGCGCGCGTCCGAACTTCTGAATGAATGCAAAGAGTCCTCGGGCCGAACCGACGAAATTAGCGTTATTGTTTTGCTGCGGATTGGTCAAACCTTGCTCGAATTGGGTGAGACCGAAAACGCCGCCGGATATCTGGAACTTGCCTTGGACGCCGCCGATCGCGCGTCGTATCCGGAAGTCCAGGCCCGCGCGTGCGCGACGCTGGCTGTCGTAGAAAAGCGTCGCAAGAATCGTGAAAAAGCGCGAGCGCTTTTAGACAGAGCTTTGAAAACCGCGAGCGGCGCAAACGGCACGCTCTGGCTTATTGAGATAATGCTGCAGAGCGCCGATTTATACATCGATGGGGAAGAGTACGATAAAGCCTTGAGTGAACTGGCCGAAGCCGCGGGTACGGCCTTGAAAGCCGGCGCCAGGCGAAAGCTAGCTGAAGCGTACCGTCTCCGGTCGCTCATTCATGAAAAGACGGGTAATATCGCGGAGTCTCTTGCCGATTATAAGCGTTTTCACGAAATGGAGGACGCGATATCCGGCGAACGTGTAGCTCGGCTGGTACAGAGCGCCGAAGTACATAACCAACTTGAAAGCGCGCGGCAAGAAGCCGAAATTTATCGTCTGCGTAATGTTGAACTTAAAGAACGCCGTCATGAGCTTGAACTCACCAACGCGCGCTTGCGGGCTGTAGCGGAAATAGGGAGGGAAGTCGCTTCGTCCCTGGATACCGGTTTCATCGCCTCGACGGTCTTCGACAGTCTAACTTCGTTGATCGATGTATCGGATTTTTGTCTGGCTGTTCTGGATTCAACCAAGGAATCTCTGGATTTTAGTTTGGCGATCGAGAATAAACAGCGCATAGCTCCATTTTCGATTCCGGTTACGGGTTCTGGTTGCCTAGCTTCCCAAGTGATTACTCGCGGCGAGCCGTTACTGCTCTCCGACGTATCAGCGATAAAATTCTGTTTCGGAAAAAATACCGCCTCAGCGATGTACGTGCCTCTTTTCCTGGATAGGCTTGTGATCGGTGTCATCGGCGTGCAGAGCCCACGCTCAGGCGCTTATTCGGAAGAGGACTTGAAGCTACTTTCCGCCTTAGCTTCTTTCGTCGCGGTTGCGCTGGAAAATTCCCGCATCCATGAAGAACTCGGACGGGTGAACGCGGCGCTCCAGGCAGAAAAAGCGGCCCTTGAAAGCTTGACGCGGAAAGTATCGCATATCGCGAACCACGACGGGCTGACGGGATTGCCGAATCGACTTCTGTTGTCGGAACTGTTGGATTCGGCGATTACACGCGCGGTCAGGTCAAAAAAATCGATTGCCGTCATGTATCTGGATCTGGATAATTTTAAACCCATCAATGACGCATACGGACACATGGCGGGTGATTTAGCCCTGGTCGTAATTTCTCAGCGGCTCAAGCGGTCTTTGCGCGCCTCCGATACTGTCGCTCGCGTCGGTGGGGATGAATTCGTCGCCATTGCCGCCGATTTGGACGACCCGCAAACAGCGACAACCGTTGCGGAAAAACTGGTAGCAGTCTGTCGCAGGCCGATAGATGTACAAGGTCATGAATGCCGCGTAGGGGTTTCAATTGGGATTTCTTTATTTCCCAAAGACGGTCGGATTGCGGAAGAGTTGCTCAGAAAGTCCGATGAATCTCTTTACCGAGTGAAACGAAGCGGGAAAAACGGTTTCTTATATTATGGATCAGACGAAAAACAGGAGTAAGGGAGTTTACCCGCGTGCGGAGGTCCGCGCCGCGGGCATGGCTCCAATCAGCGGTTGAGTATGCTGACTACGCGTTCCAGCACTTTTTTTCGGTCGAGCGGTTTTACGATATAGCTTTTTGCGCCGATAAGCAAAGACTTCTTGACGACGTCTTCCTTTCCGAGCGCGCTTACCATAACCACCACTGCTTCCTTGTCGAATTCGATGATTTTTTCCAAGGCGGAAACGCCGTCCATGACCGGCATGGTGATGTCCATCGTTACGAGATCAATGTTCGGGTAGAGTTCTTTGTATTTTTCTATCCCTTGAACGCCGTCTGCGGCCGTTCCCACAATCTCGAAACCTTCGGAGCTTAAAATCTGTCCGAGCTGTTTCGCGATGAACATGGAATCATCAACAATGAGGACCCGGTACGAGGAGCCGTCGGACTTTAGCCCGTCGGGACTTTTCTCGTTGATACTGGGCATATCGCTCTTGGCAATCATGCGGTATCCTCCTAAACAATATTTATAACCGATGGATGCGGATAATTCAAGCACGATTATGATATGATTCGCGAATGAGCGTTCCTTATGTGCTCGCGCCTATGGCGACTTTGAGTCATCGCGCGCTCCGCGAGCTTCTTGAAGACTTCGGCGGCTGCGATTTGTACTTCTCCGAGATGATCGGAACCGCGCCTTTTCTGAACGGCGGTCGCTTGGAATCGTATTATTCCGATCCTTTACCTCGTCCCGATCGTCTTATTTATCAGATAGTGGGCGGGGACGCGGCGCAGCTCGCGAAAGTCGCCGCATTGTTGAATGGGTGGGATGCCGCCGGAATCGACGTTAATATGGGGTGTTCCGCTCCGGAAATCGTTAAAACCGGCGCAGGCGTTCGGTGGATGGCAAACGAGGACGCGGCTCGTTCTATGATCGCGGGTGTACGGAAAGTCGTAAAAAAAAGATTGTCGGTCAAGTTGCGCCTTGGCGCGGACGAGGATTTTGAGCGTTTGGTCCGATTTTGTCGTATGCTGCAGGACGAAGGCGTAGAAACTTTGACGCTACACCCGCGGACGGCGACCGAAAAGCTTCGGCGCAGCGCACGCTGGGACTATGTCGGTCGTTTGCGCGTTGAACTCAGCATTCCCGTAGTTGGTAACGGAGATATCGATTCCGTCGCTTCGTTGCTATCACGCGCTCTCGGACCCTGCGACGGGGTAATGGTAGGACGGGCGGCCGTCCAAATGCCCTGGATATTCGCGGCCGCGCGAGAAAAAACAACCGGAATTAGAACGCTTCCGGCGGAGCTTGACTTGGAAGCTATCGCATTTCGTTTTCTTGACCTCTTGGCAAAATATCAGCCGCCGGAATTCCACGATACGCGTTCCAGGCGCTTTTTTTTCTATTTTTGCGACAATTTGAAATGGGCACACCATGTGAAGACGCTGATCAATCGGGAAACGGAACTTGGCGCCGTGGGGGCCGTGCTCCGTTCCCATTTTGCGCAGAACAAGGAAGAACGATTTATACGCCCATTGCCTTCTTGAAGTTAGCGACGACCGCCTCAACCTGGGGGCGCGCGTCTACATCGACAAGAATGCCCGCTGATCGATAATAGTCGATGAGGGGGGCAGTCTGTGCTCGGTAGACTTCCAGGCGTTTTTGGATCGCTTCTTTCTTGTCGTCTTCTCGGGTATAGAGCTCCCCTCCGCAGGCATCGCAGACGCCGTTTTTCTTCGGCTTTTGAAAAGTTACGTGGTAGTTTGCGCCGCAGCCCTTGCAAACACGGCGGCCGGAAAGCCGTTCGACAACGGTGTCATCGGGGATGTCGAAGTTGATGACCCGTTCAACCTTGGAGAACGTCGCCAAGGCTTCCGCTTGGGGGATTGTCCGGGGAAATCCGTCCAGAATATAGCCTTTTTTTGCGTCGGTCTGCGTGAGCCGTTCTTTCACCAGTTCGATGGTTGTTCCGTCGTCAACGAGCTTGCCGGAATCGATTATAGCTTTCACCTTGAGACCAAGCGAGCTTTTCGCGGCGATAGCGGCCCGAAAGATCGCACCCGTAGAAATATGGGGTACGCCGATAATGTCGACGGCTCTTGCTGCAAGCGTACCCTTTCCTGCTCCGGGCGGTCCGAGGAAAATCAATTTCATGGCGGGGCTCCTATATTAGGTGTCGGTTTGGAAGCGTTTAGCAGGTTCCAAACCGACCAAGATGATACCCCGTTCGTGTTTTGAGAGCAAGAGAGTGTACAAAAACGCTAGCCTAGAGCGACGTCCAGCATCATCATGACGGCGAACCCGATCATGAGACCCATTGTGGCTATGTGCTCGTTGCCTTCGCGTCTGGATTCAGGAATAACCTCTTCGGCGACGACGAAAATCATCGCTCCGGCCGCGAACGCGAGCGCATAAGGAAGAATCGGCCTCATTACCATGACCATGGCTGCCCCGAAAACTCCTGCGATCGGTTCGACTACGCCTGAAAGCTGTCCGTACCAAAACGCTTTCAACCGGCTCATGCCGTCTCGTCGGAGCGGAATTGAGACCGCCGCTCCTTCCGGAAAATTCTGTATGCCGATTCCAATCGCCAAGGCGATGGCTCCCGCCAAGCCGGCAGACGGAATTCCCGCCGCGACGGCTCCGAAACTTACCCCAACGGCCAATCCTTCCGGAATATTATGCAGGGTTATGGCTAATACGAGCAGAATGCTTCGTTTCCAGTTGGTTTTGATGCCTTCCGCTTCACCTCGTTCATATTCGATATGGAGGTGCGGCAGTACCATGTCCACGCCGCGGAGGAAAATGCCTCCGACGAGGAAGCCGACGACGGCCGGAACCCAAGGTATTACACCCATCGACTCCGCAAGATCGATGGCCGGCGCGAGCAGGGACCAGAAGCTCGCGGCGATCATGACGCCGCCGGCAAATCCCAGCATCCCATCAAGAACGCGGCGATCAATGGTCTTGAAAAAGAATACCATCGCGGCGCCAAGCGCCGTGACGCCGTAAGTGAACCCCGTTGCGATCAAGGCTTGCTGGATCGCGCCTAGTTTTGTTAGCCATTCCATACACATAATATACGATACATATTGAGAAAAGACGAATCGAGCCTTATAGTTTCCATATGAAATCACTCGTTTATCGATTAAAGAGCGTATTGTTTTTTGTCGTCATTGTTGCCTCCTCAATTTCCGTCGCGTTCGCCGGAGGAGCGCGGCAAGTTGACTCGACATCCGAAAAAACGTCTTCCGAACTTCCGGTGACGCGCATCGCCTTGTTTTCATCAGGTGTGGGGTATTTTGAACATTCAGGACAGCTTTCCGGCGACGCGGCGATCAATCTGCCTTTTAGAACCGATGAAGTGAATGACGCTCTTAAATCTTTAGTCGTGTATCCGGGGGAAGGCGGGCTTTCCCCGGCGGTCAGCTATCCATCCAAAGCGGATTCCGAACGCGCGTTGAAAGCGTTCGCCGTTGATCTTTCAGGCAGACCTCGCGTCATGGACCTTCTGGCGCGAATGCGCGGCGCGGAACTTGATGTTCGCTACGAAGAATCGCGACGCTACATCGGTCGTATCCTTTCCGTAGAAAATACCGGGCATCCAGTCGTCGCGCTCTTGGGCGCCGAAGGTGTCCGGTCCATCCCGATGGAAAAAATCGAATCATTCCGTTTCACCGACTCCGCCCTAGACGCCGATTTTAATCGGGCTCTGTCCCTCATCGGGCGTGAACGCGACGCGAGCCGGACGGCTTTGGAACTGCGTCTGCCGGGAGTCGGTGAACGCAAGACTTCCTTTGGCTACGTTGTCGCCGCTCCCGTCTGGAAGGCAACGTATCGGCTTGATATGTCCGCCAAAGTACCGTTTCTTCAAGGTTGGGCGGTAGTTGATAACGCGACGGATCGTGATTGGCGGAATATTTCCCTTTCATTGGTAAGCGGGAGGCCGGTCTCGTTCATCCAGGATTTATACGCTCCCGTGTATCTGCAACGTCCGGTCGTCCCTCTTTCAATCGTGGGAACCGCCGCTCCGAGGACTTACTCAAGCGGTGTGGGCGGTATGGAAGCGGATATGCAGCCCGAAGCATCCTCAGAATACGCGGATGCCGAAGCATCGCCTTCACGAAAAGAGTCTTTTGCGCCCCCCTCTCCTTCTTCAGTCGCAAAGTCACTTTCATCGGCTCCGAGAGAGAAAAAACGCGGCGGAGCGGGTCCGTCGGCCGACACTCTTTCATCTTCCGTATTTGAGGCGGCGCAGGGGCGCTCCGCCGGCGACCAGTTTGAGTTTACCATCGCCCGTCCGGTAACCCTTGACCGAGGACGGAGCGCGCTTCTGCCTCTTATTGCCGGTGAAATCCGTTCGACGCGCGTTTCCGTTTATACCGCGGGGGGCGGTAGCGCGGTTCTCGGGGCGCGATTGGAAAACTCTACCGGAATGAAGCTTCCGGCGGGTCCGATAACCGTCTTCGACGACGGAGTGTATGCCGGGGACGCGCTGCTGGAATTCTTCCCGGAAAAAGATACTCGTCTGATTGCTTTCGGTGAGGATTTGTCCCTGACTGTGGAAGAATCAGCATCCACGTCGCTGGAGACGATCGGCGTATCCATCGCCAAAGGTGTCATGATCTTCACTCGTCGTCGATCCGCTTCTAAGACCTACACGTTCAAAAATGCCGCGATGCGGGATAAAAAACTTGTCGTTGAGCATCCTGAGTCTTCAGGCTCCGAATTGTATTCTCCGACCGAATTTATGGAAAAAGCGGACGGACGGTATCGATTCACGGCGGAAGTGGGGGCGGGCAAGCAGACTTCCCTTACGGTGGTGGAGCGTTCTCCGGCGAGGGAAACGGTGGCGCTCTCATCTCTCAATTCAGACGCCTTCCTACGCTATTCTTCATCGAAAGAGATTCCTGATTCGGTCAAAGCCGCGCTGACGGAGGCGGCTGCTCTCAGGCGTAAGGCGGATGACGCGGCGCGTACTCTAAAGGATCTTCAGACAAAAAAAACGGAACTTACCGCCGATCAGAGCCGAATCCGGGATAATTTGTTCTCACTCGGGCGAGATTCGGCGGAAGGCAAAAAATACCTCCAGCGTCTTTTGGACGCGGAGGCGGAAATGGATCGATTGGTTGATCGGATCGAATCATCCCGAAAAGCCACGCAGGAAACACAGTCCCTCTACGTGGCCTACATTGGCGGTTTGACCCTTTAAAAGCTCTATAGCTTAACTGCACCCCGTAGTCGAACCGCAGGTGTCGCACTTCAGGCAGGTACCGTTGCGCACCAGCGTAAAAAATCCGCAGACGGGGCAGGAGTCTCCCTCGTAGCCTTTAACGCGCGCCTGAGCAATCTTAAGCGCCTGGTCATCGTCGTTTTTCGACTTCGTTGATCGGTTTTGCTCTACGAGCGTCGGTCCGTTCTTTGCTTTTGAAATTGAAGCATCATCACCGCTCTCTGCCGATCCGTGAGGCCTGAAGCCCACACTTTCTTTGACAGAACCGTTACCGGCCCCGTTTGTTTTAGCGTCGGTCTTTGTTCCCGTGGATAGTAGGTCTTCAGGTTTCACCTGGGCTAGGTCAGTCCGCTTGAGGTAGCTGATCGCCAAATCGCGGAAAACGAAGTCGATAACGCTCGTGGCCATCTTCACGTAGTCGTGGCCCTGCACCATACCGTTGGGCTCAAAGCGACTGAACGTGAAAGCGTCGACGTATTCTTCAAGAGGCACGCCGTACTGGAGCCCGAGGGACACGGCGATAGCGAAACTGTTCATGAGGCTACGGAAGGCTGCGCCCTCTTTGTGCATGTCCAGGAATATTTCGCCGAGTTTTCCGTCGTCATATTCACCGGTACGAATAAAGATACTGTGCCCGCCGATCTTCGCTTTCTGGGTATACCCCGCGCGGCGGTTTGGGAGTGAACGCCGCACACCACGAAGATCCACTAGCGGCTTTCCCCCGCTTTGATTCACGCCTACCATTCCGGTATCGGGAGTGTCTAGGTTTTTTTGCAATGCGACCAACGCGTCGGCCAAGGGGTCCGTGCCCGGCGCGAACGAGGAAAGCGGCTGCGACAGCTTGGAACCGTCGCGGTAGAGTGCCACGGCTTTGACGGCGCTCCGCCATGCGAGCATGTAGGCTCCTTTAACGTCTTCGTAAGTGGCGGAGTTCGGCATGTTGATCGTCTTGGAAATAGCGCCTGAAATGAACGGCTGAACCGCCGCCATCATGCCGATATGCGCCTGCCAAGCGATTGCGCGCGTGCCGTTTTTCCCGGAAGGGGTAGCGGTATCGAAAACCGCAAGATGTTCCCTCTTCAATTCAGGCGCACCTTCCACGCCCATCGTGCCGCAGGCCCATCGTTCGGCTTCTTCAATCTCTTCCGCGGTGTAGCCGAGGTGTCGCAAGAGGCTGAAACCGGGAAGCGACCACGTGGATTCCGGTACTTTAAGCGTATCCTGCACAAAATCTTTGCCGATGATCCACGGGCTGAAAATGCTTTCCAAACTGAACGCGCTTGCCAGGGCTTCTTCCACCTGCGCTAGAGCCGATTTCGTAAAGCCTTTGGCTTCAAGGCTTTCCTTCGTGATGAAAGGGGCGCCTTCAAGCGTTTTACGGCCGGTGGCGTAGGATATAATTTCATCTATTTCCTCGTCGGTATAGCCGAGCGTAGCAAGGGCCGGCGGCACCGACTGGTTGATGATCTTGAAATAGCCGCCGCCGGCGAGCTTCTTGAATTTTACCAACGCAAAGTCGGGCTCAACGCCGGTGGTATCGCAGTCCATGAGAAGACCGATGGTACCAGTCGGAGCGATTGCCGTGACCTGCGCGTTGCGGAAACCGTGTTTGGCTCCCAGATCAAGAGCGCGGTCCCAGCTTTTTTGTGCGGCTGTTAAGAATGCGGACGGACACACCGTTTGGTCGATCGCGACCGGAATAGTGGAAACCTCTTCGTATTCGCCGGGGGCGGCGGCATAGGCGGCGCGCCGATGGTTGCGGATAACGCGGAGCATGGCGTCCCGGTTATCGGCAAAGCGGACGAAGGGTCCCAGCGAGGAAGCCATCCGTGCCGATTGAGCGTAAGCTTCTCCTGACAGAAGCGCGGCAAGTGATCCCGCTACGGCGCGCCCCTGCGACGAATCATAGGCGAGTCCCATAACCATGAGGAGGCTTCCCAGGTTTGCGTAACCGAGTCCGAGGGTTCGGTATTCGTAGGATAGCTTGGCGATCTGTGCGGAAGGGAACTGCGCCATCGTCACCGAAATCTCAAGGATAGTGGTCCAAATTCGGATGGTGTGAAGGTATCCTTCAATATCGAATTCTTTTTTATTTGCGTCATAGAGCGTGAGAAGATTGATCGAGGCCAGATTGCAGGCCGTGTCGTCCAGGAACATGTATTCGGAACACGGATTTGATGCGCGTATAGCGCCGCCGGCGGGGCAGGTGTGCCAGTCGTTGACGGTTGTGTGGTATTGGAGCCCAGGGTCCGCGCATTGCCAGGCCGCGCGCGCGACGCGGTCCCATAGTTCCCTCGCCTTTATCTTGCGCTGCAGGCGTCCGGTTACCCGCCCGGTCAAATCCCATTCGCCGTTGTCAAGCACCGCTTTCATGAACGCGTCGGTGACGCGGAGGCTGTTATTCGACGATTGGCCGGAGACAGTGTTGTAAGCCTCATCGTCCCAGGCTGTCGAGAATACCGCCGGATTGACGCGTGTATCGCCTTGCTCCAGCATTCGTAACAGCTGGTAAAGATAGGTGGCCGGTATCTGATCGCGCAGCGCTCCCCTAAGAACGCCCGCAAGCTCATGATTCATTTCGGCGTTGAAACGATCGGCTTCGGGTCCGCGGAATGATGTCAAAGATTTTTTCACCGCGTCCAGATGTTTTTTGACGATGGACGAACCGGTGGCCATGGAGGCAACCTTGTGCTCTTCTTCGGCCTTCCAATCAACGTATTTTTCCACGTCGGGATGGTCGATGTCGAGCGTAACCATTTTTGCCGCGCGGCGCGTTGTGCCTCCCGATTTGATGGCGCTCGCGGAACGATCCGCTATGCGCAGGAATGAAAGAAGGCCGGAGGATACACCGCCGCCTGAAAGATTTTCATTTGCCGCGCGGATTTTGGAGAAGTTGGAGCCGGTACCTGAGCCGTACTTGAAAAGGCGCGCTTCCCGCGTCACCAAGTCCATGATGCCGCCCTCGTTTACCAAGTCGTCCTCAACCGAGAGGATGAAGCAGGCGTGAGGTTGGGGCCTCTTGTAGGCACTATCGGATTTTACAACCTTTCCGCTTGTTGGATCAAAGAATTGGTGTCCTTGAGCCGGGCCGTCGATGCCGTATACGGCGTACAGACCGGTATTGAACCATTGAGGGCTATTGGGTGCGGCAATTTGCCTGGCGAGCATATAGCAGGTTTCGTCGTAGAACGCCTTCGCATCCTTCTCGGAATCAAAGTAGGCGTTTTCTTTACCCCAGAGCATCCAGGTGTAAGCAAGTCGATGAAATACTTGGCGTGAGTCATGCTCGCCATTATCGTCGGGTAATTTTCGGCCCGGATCGGCTTGACGGCCGGGACCCTTACCCAGCGGCGCCCAGTCCTGCCAAGCCAGAGCTTTATCTTTGGGAACTCCGGCCTTCCTGAAATATTTTTGCGCGATGATGTCCGCGGCTATCTGGCTCCAGAAAGAGGGAACGACGACAATGTCTTGGGAGAATATGAGTTTACCATCGGGATTCCGGATTTCGCTTTTTCGTGCTTCCCAGACAATTCCCGTGTATGGACCTTCACCTTCTTTCGTAAACCGTCGTTCGATTTTCATGGAGACCCCTTATGAATAGCGTATGAGGAAAAACAATACACCATATGTGGGATGCGTGCAATATCTTTAGGAATAATTCTGATTTAAGAAATATGACTTGCATCGGTACCGTCCACAGGAATATGCTGTCGAGAAACGAGAGCGAAAGGGGCCTATTCGTGAAAGTTTCGGACTTGTTTGTAGTCGTAGCTGAAGACGAAGCTATCAATCGTCTATATTTGACTCGTGTTCTACAGTCCGCGGGTCTCAAGGTTGTTGCCGTAAAGGACGGTGTTCTGGCGTATGACGCGGCGATGGAAAGCGAACGCCCCGATTTTATTCTGATGGATTTGACGATGCCGCGTTTGAACGGACTTGAAGCTTCTTCTCGTATTCGTTCCGCGGAAGCTGAACGGGCCTTGAAAAACGTCCCGATCATAGCCCTTACCGCGCATGCTCGCGCCGAAGATAGGAAAGCTTGCGCGGATGCCGGAATGAACGGTTTCCTCATGAAACCTCTGGCGGAAAAAGAACTCTGGGAAGAAATTAAGAGGGTCTTGGAAAAAAGCTGATTAAGATGAGTGTAGGTCCGGTGTTTTCCGTATAGATTGAAACAAATGAATGAGGGTAAGCAGCGGATGCCGTAACGGCATCCGCTCCAGTTCTTAACGCTCTAATTTACGATATACGTACCGATGCGGCGCCGCGCGGTGCGCGGCGGAACGGTTCGCTTACGCGAACCGACCATCCGAGTGGGACCGCCCGAACGTTATCTTAGGTATAAACCTTAACGCTCTAACTTACGATATACGTACCGATGCGGGCGGTCGGCGTCGGTGCCGAGCTTTTCGTGCCGCCATTGTGCGTATTCGGACCAGTTGCCGTCGTACCACACGGTTTCGCCGTCCTCGAACGCGAGGATGTGCGTCGCGACGCGGTCCAGGAACCAGCGGTCATGGCTGATCACGAGCACTACGCCCGCGAACGTGTCGATCGCCTCTTCCAGGGCGCGCATGGTATTTACGTCCAAGTCGTTGGTCGGCTCGTCAAGGAGCAGCACGTTCGCGCCTTCCTTGAGCATGAGGGCGATATTCATACGGTTCCGTTCGCCGCCCGACAGTACGCCTACTTTCTTTTGCTGATCGGCGCCCGAGAAGTTGTACCAGGAACAGTACGCGCGCGAATTAACTTCTTTGTTGCCGCCGAGTTTGATGATGTCCAGCCCGTCCGAAAGTTGTTCCCACACGGTTTTGTTCGGGTCCAATTTGTCGCGCATCTGGTCGGCATAGGCGATCTTTACGGTCTCCCCTAGTTTAAGCTCGCCGGAATCGGGCTTCTCAGTTCCGACGATCATTTTGAACAGAGTCGTCTTACCGGCGCCGTTGGGACCGACGATACCTACGCAGGCTCCCGGCGGAACGACGAATTCCGTATTCTGGAAAAGAACCTTCTCGCCGAAAGCCTTGTTGAGTCCCTTCGCTTCCACGACAACTTGGCCGAGCCTCGGACCAGCGGGGATCGTGATCTTGGTTTCTTTAACCTTTTCTCGCGCGTCGTCCTGCAGGAGTTTCTCGTACTGTGTGATGCGCGCTTTGCTCTTCGCGTGGCGACCCTTGGGGGACATGCGTATCCATTCAAGTTCGCGTTCAAGGGTTTTTCGCCGTTCGCTCTCGCCTTTTTCTTCAAGGGCCATCTTCGCCTGTTTCTGTTCCAGCCAAGACGAGTAGTTTCCCTTCCATGGGATGCCCTCGCCGCGGTCCAGTTCCAGGATCCAGCCGGCGACGTTATCCAAAAAGTAGCGATCATGGGTAACGGCAATGACGGTGCCCTCGTAGGACTGGAGGTGCCGTTCAAGCCAGGCGATGGTTTCGGCGTCCAAGTGGTTGGTTGGTTCGTCCAAGAGAAGGATGTCCGGTTTTTTGAGGAGTAGTCTGCAAAGCGCCACGCGGCGCTTCTCTCCGCCGGAGAGAACATCCACGATTTGGTCGGAGGGCGGGCAGCGTAGGGCTTCCATCGCGAAGTCCAAGCGGTTATCCAGGTTCCAGCCGTCAACCGCCTCGATTTTTTCCTGCAGAGAAGCTTGTTTTGCGCCCAGCTTATCGAAATCGGCGTCTGGGTCGCCGAAGGCTTCGCTCACCTTATCGAATTCGGCAAGGAGGTCCACTATATCCTGCACACCTTCGGAAACGATCTCTTTTACGGTCTTGCCGGGAGCAAGGTAGGGTTCCTGTTCAAGAAATCCTAAGGTGTAACCCGGAGCGATCGAGGTTTCCCCCGCGAATTCGGTATCGGTGCCCGCCAAAATGCGTAACAGACTCGATTTTCCGGAGCCGTTCAAACCGATAACGCCGATTTTCGCGCCGTAGAAATAGCTGAGGTTAATGTCCTTGAGGACTTGTTTGGTCCCGTGTTTTTTAGAAACGCGGTACATCGTATAAATGATCTTCTTATCGTCGACTGTAGGTGCCATAGTGAACTAGTATAGCTGAAAGGGACTTTAATGTGGAGTCCTCGCCTTGAAGCTTCAGGAGTCGGGTCTATGCCGTATACGATTGGGGAGTTCGCGAAACTGTTGGGCGTCAACGCCGATACTCTTCGCTATTATGAAAAGCAAGGCTTGATCAGTACAGACCGTGATCCGTCCAACGATTATCGACGATTTTC
>JBAYHM010000053.1:0-18652 GCA_041666155.1 Treponemataceae bacterium | reverse complement strand
TGACCTCCCTCGGATTTTTGACCCGTTTTTCCGTGGTACGTCCTCCCGTCGCGAGCAGGGGATGGGGCTCGGCCTTTCGGTCGTGAAAGGCGTCGTTGATTCTCACGGCTGGGATATCGCGGTGAAATCCAAGAAAGGCGAAGGTAGCGTATTCACGATCACGATTCCGCTGGACTCGTGATGGTAAATGACGAACTCGGTGAGCTGAAGGTCAATTACCGGGAAAGACCGTTTCTGAAGGACGCCAGATGGTTTTTGGAAGCGTCGCGCAGACGGATGAACAAAGCTTTGAGGCTTGCGTTCTCCGACCGGTTTGTTAATGGAGACACGATGAAAGATTCGTACATCGCGATATTTTCGATCTCCGCGTTGACCCCGGCTTGGAAAGCGTCTCTCAAGGTGGCGGGGACGACGATAAACACGGCGGCCTCGTCTTTGGGCAAGGACAGCGCGGCTTTTGCGTAAGCGTCCTTCAACCAGCCGATGTGGCTTTCCTCAGATTTGATGATGTTGGAAAAGGGCCGCTGCGCTCCGAATTTGTTCTGGATTGCCGCGTATTCCGCGCGGGCTAGGTATTCGTCTTCTATCGCGTAGCGGAGCATATCCGCAACCGTCAGCTCCGCATCTATCGCAGCAGCGCGGGCGCCCCAAGTCGCACCGGATGTTTCGGCGGCCGAAGGCAGCGCGAACACGGAGAGAATCATGAAAAGCGTAATTAGTTTCCGCATGAAAGTCCTCCTGAATACATTATTTCAATAGCGCGCTGCATGTCCTACATACCACGCCTTCAGCTTGGAGTCCATGCTCGGATAGCAGGTTGGAACATACGTCGCTGATTGTTAAAAAAGCGCCGATGGCCCGGCGCGATGTTATTAAAAAGCCTTAGACGCGAATCCGTCCTTCAAATGTATGGTGGACGGGATGCTTTAGCAATATCTCTATATTGATTCCTTTCTTTTTGTGGCGGTCTTCGCCTTCGTCGGCTTTTTTTACCCGATACTCGGCTCGGCGTTTTGGCTCTTATGTCCGCAGCCCTCGTTATGAACTTTCGGCAGCGCCGTTCGTTTTGCGGCATCATGATGTCTTGCATGATCGGTCTTTTGGTCCGCGGCTATCCAAATCTAACGAGCATAGGTAATGTATTTTGGATGATATACAGCATCACTCTATTGATTGGAGTATTATTCGGACTATTCTATAAGCCGCGCGCCTGGTAAGCGTTCTGCCCGCACGGCACTTTACAGGATACGATAGGCGACGCGACGAAAAAAGGATAAGGACGGTGAAAGAATGAGTACGAAGGTGATCATTGACTGAAGTTGCCGGTAAAGACCGATTCCTCAAAACCTTTGGTTTCCTTTTTCCTCAAAAAGAATGGCCGCCTGAAAAACTCGAAGCCGTTCTCGCAACGGTGGCCTACCGCGACTTGGAAGCCGGAACGACGATACTCCGCGAAGGTCAGACGTGCGCGAGTGTTCCGTTCGTGATTGAAGGAGCGATTCGCGTTTTCAAGACCGCCGAGACAGGGCGGGAGATTACGCTCTACCGGATTGAAAGAGGACAGACCTGCATTCTGAGTCTCGGCTGCGGTTCCGGTTTTTCTTCGTTTCCCGCCTCCGTCGTCGCGGAAAAGGCGACGAGCGCCGCGTTTCTGCCGAAAGAGACGATACGAGAACTTTACGCCGAAGGCGCCGCGTTTCGGGACTATGTCATCGGCCAGTATTCGAGCCGAATGGCCGAAGTGATAGAACTCGTGGAAGAAGTCGCTTTCAGGCGGGTCGATGAACGCCTCGCGCAGCGACTGGGGGAACTCGGCGCGGGCTCCTCTGCCGGACATATCGTCGCGACGCACCAAGAACTTGCCGACCACGTCGGAACGTCCCGAGAAGTAGTAAGCCGTATTCTCAAGGATTGGGAGCAGCGCGGCGTTCTTGAAATAGCCCGCGGCTCGTTAACGCTTCTATCGGGCTTCAAAAAGATTCTTGTGTGATGAAAGTCACCGTCTTTTCTTCGAGCAGAGAGTATATATTTACAATATACCCGGGACACCGGGATACGGAGGTTCATTATGACGCCTAATATCGGTAACACGGACAGAATTATCAGGATCGTCCTTGGCTTGGCGATAATCGGATTCGGCATCGCGTTCAAAAGCTGGCTCGGTCTTATCGGGATCATCCCGCTTGCGACCGCGGCCGTAAGCACCTGCCCTCTCTACCTGCCCTTCGGTATTTCAACGCGGAAGAAATGAGGAGATAACCCCTAATGGAAATCCCGCCATCGGATCCCCGCAATTTACGGCGATTCATTTTCGCTCTCGTTTCCATAGGGGTGCTCCTAAGCGTTTTCTTCGGTTTCAGCGCAGTGCGGAGTATTGTCCGCGTCGCGACGACGGGCCTGGAAAAAGGAACAACCGATTCCGACGCGATTCGTGGATGGATGACGGTTCCATATATCGCCCGGGTCTTTGAGTTATCGGCCGACGATCTTTACGCCGACATAGGGGTTCCGTCATCCGAATCAGATAAGAAGAGTCTGTTATCTCTGAACAAAGCTTTTTTCCCCGGTAAACATGGATATATCGTCGGCAAGGTCAAAGAAGCTGTCCGCCGCAGATTGGAGCAACGAACTCAACTTCCTAAAGAGAAGCCATGAGCGCCATTACCGATTTTTTTCTGACCTCTCTTTCCGCTTATGGAACGCCGCTTTTTACTTTAGCTCTATTTTTGGGCGCCGCGGGATTCCCTGTTCCCGCCAGCCTTCTGGTGGTCGCGGCGGGGGCTTTCGCGCGCCAAGGGTTGCTCGATCCCGCTTTGACCGCCCTATTCGGCTTGCTCGGCGCGGTCGCAGGCGACAGCGTAAGTTTCGCATTCGGGCGATGGGGCGGAGCCTTGATATCCCGTCGTTTCGATTCGCAGAGCGCTTGGGTCAAAACCCGAACCGTATTTGATCGCAATAGCCGTTTGGCTGTATTTCTTACTCGGTTCCTCATTACGCCCGCGGCTTTTCCCGTCAACTTGATGGCGGGAGTAGGCTGCAAGTATTTTCGTTTTTTCTTTACTATCCTGTTGGGTCAATCGATCTGGATAGTAGTCTACGGGGGCCTGGGCTATCTTTTCGGCAGCCAATGGGAACTTATCAGTCAGTTCCTTTCGGATCTCGGAGGTTTCGCGTTGGGAATCGCGACCCTTGCGATTGCCGTCATCATTTCCCATCGTTTCTTTGCGCGCAAGAATGCGCACGAAGGAAATCAACAGCGGTAGAAGTCGGGGACGAAAACGCCGCTCTTATTCTTCTTTGCATTCCGTTTTCTTTGCGTCCTTCGCGGTTGTGATTCCTGAAGAAATTCAAACCGCGAAGGACGCGAAGAAGTCAAAGGAGAAAAGAGGGCTATGAGGGCTATCATTCATCTCACTTCTCGACTATTTAGGTGCACAGGCTCTGAGCGTTCCCACTGCGCCGCCTTGACAGAGACGTGACGTAAGCGGATTATAACCGAACAGGCAATGATGGAGACGAGTAGTTCGGATACTCCGTGACAAGAGAGGCGGCGCCGAGGCTGAGAGCGCCGCCGACGGAAGACCGGATGAAAACCCCTCCTGAGCCGCTTGGATGAAAGCCGCCGTCGTCGAAAGGCTGCGGCGCGAGTATTTCGAGCCGGAAGCCCCCGTCAGAGGCGATGAGTGCGCTATCCGTCATGGAAAAGCGAAGCAGGGTGGAACCGCGGGCCGCGGAACTCCGTTGGAGTTTGCCGTCATAGCCCGTCCCCGCGAATAAAATCGTGTTGAACGTTTTTTCGTCGTTCGACAAAAGCGGGTTTCACCATGTCCTCACCCACCCTCCCTGTAGAAACCATCCGCCATTCGGCGAGCCACGTGATGGCAGAAGCCGTCTCCCGCGTCTTTCCCGGCGTCAAATTCGGCATAGGCCCCGCGATCGATAACGGCTTCTATTACGACTTCGACCTGCCGCGCCCCATCGATCCGGAACAGGATTTTCCCCTGATTGAAAAAGAGATGCGGCGCATCATCGCGGACAACGCCGCTTTTGAGCGCATCGAGCTTTCCAAGGACGAGGCCAAGAAGTATTTTCTGGAACAGCCCTACAAGCTCGAACTCATCGAGGGATTGGAAGACGGAACCATCAGCGTCTACAAGCAGGGCGCTTTTTCCGACCTCTGCCGCGGTCCCCACGTGGAGAGTACCCGCTCGATCAAGAGCGATTCCTTCAAGTTGATGAGCGCCGCGGGCGCGTACTGGAAGGGCAGCGAAAAGCGACCCATGCTCACCCGCATCTACGCCGCCTGTTTTGAGAAGGGCGCGGATCTTGCCGCGTACCTCAACATGCTCGCGGAGGCCGAAAAGCGCGATCACCGAAAGATCGGCCGGGAACTGGACCTCTTCCACATGGACGACGAGAATCCCGGCCAGGTCTTCTGGCACGACAAGGGCTGGACCATCTACCGCACCATTGAAGGCTACGTGCGCGCCAAGATCCGCGCGAACGGCTACATCGAGGTGAAGACCCCGTCGGTCATGCCCAAGAGCCTGTGGGAACGATCCGGCCACTGGGCCAAGTATCGTGAAAATATGTTCATCACCGAAAGCGAGAAACGCGAGTTCGCCCTCAAGCCGATGAACTGCCCCGGCCACATCGAGATTTTCAAGCAGGGAATCAAAAGCTACCGCGATTTACCGCTGCGCATGGCCGAGTTCGGCTCCTGCTGCCGCAACGAAGCCTCCGGCGCACTTCACGGTATTATGCGCGTGCGCGGCTTCGTCCAGGACGACGCGCACATCTTCTGTACCGAAGCCCAGATCGGCAGCGAGGTCAAAGAATTCGTACGGCTCTTGAAGGAAATATACAAAGACTTCGGTTTCGGCGACGACAGGATAATCGTCAAATTCTCCACCCGCCCGGAACTCCGCGTCGGCGACGACGCCACCTGGGATAAAGCCGAAGCGTCATTGGCCGCCGCCTGCGAACAGGCAAGCCTTGGCTATACCGTCGCGCCCGGCGAAGGCGCGTTTTACGGCCCCAAATTGGAGTTCACTCTCGTCGATGCGCTCGGCCGCCTCTGGCAGTGCGGCACCATGCAGATCGACTACCAGTTGCCTTCAAAAGAACGCCTGGACGCGGTGTTCGTCGCCGAGGACGGCACCCGCTACCATCCGGTCATGCTCCATCGCGCCATCCTCGGTTCCCTGGAACGCTTCATCGGTATTCTGATCGAGCATTTCTCCGGCGCCTTTCCCGTGTGGCTGGCGCCGGAGCAAGCCGCTGTCATTCCGGTTGCGGGTACCTTCAACGAATACTCGCAAAAGGTTCTGGACGAGCTCAAAGCCGCCGACATCCGCGCTTGCGCCGAGATGGACGATTCCCGCATGAACGCAAAAATTCGCGTTTGCCAGGCTCGAAAGATTCCGTATATGCTGGTCGTGGGCCAAAAGGAAGCCGATGAGGGAACCGTTTCCATCCGCCTCCGCGACGGCCGCCAGCTTCCCCCGATGAAGGTTGCGGAATTCGTTCAGTACGTGAAGGGGAAAATTTCAACGCTGAGTCTGGAATTGTAAGGTAAAGCTGTAATGCTATACGCAATTGTATTCATTTCTTTCGCGATATTGGTCGCCCTTTTTCGGTTCAAGAAAAGTCGGCGGCCGATATCGGTTCAAGGCGCCCGCGAGAAAACCGAGGATGAAGAATCGGAGTTTGAGGACTACAACGAGAAGTTCCTGAATAATTTCGGCGACAATACGATGGTGAAATTCGTACGGGCGTTCAATCAAAATGATGTCGCCGTAATTCGCTCCCTTCTTGCCGACCTCGGTATCAATACTTACGTCGAATTCGAGAATGTAAATAATCTGTATCCGGGCATTGCCGTCGGAGGTTATGCCGATCTGATCATAGCGATTTATGAACGCGATCTTTTCGAAGCCAGAATCGCCGTCATGGAATTTATTGAGAATCTGAAACACGATTCCACGATGGTCGATAGCGCGGCTCGGATCATTCCGGAGATCATCGCGTAAAGATGATTCACTCCATAGAGGCGCAAAATCCGCGTTTCATGGTCGACCGGGCCGACAAGTACGAAAAACTGAAGTCGACTTCTGGAATGACAATACTAAAAATGGAACATCATTTCAAAAAAAGTTGACCGGTTCTAATTCCGTAGTATACTAATGAAAACTTGCCAAGAGGAGACCTATGTGAAAGTAGAAATCCGATATGCTAATCACCCGGGAGACGCCGCCGGCTATGATACGGCTAACCAACGCGCCAATTTTCTTGTAGAAAAGGTATTCGTTCCCAATGAAGCCATGCTGACGTACAGCCACCAGGACCGCACCGTTTTCGGCGGGGTCATGCCTGTTTCCAAAAAAGTATCGCTGGAAGCCGGAAAAGATTTCGGGACTGATTTTTTCTTGGCTCGTCGTGAATTAGGCGTCATCAATGTCGGCGGGGCAGGGCGGATTAACCTTGACGGAACCGTCTATGAGATGACCAAGGGCGATGGAGCTTACGTTGGTATGGGGACCAAGGACGTTTCTTTCGAGTCCGCATCCGCTTCCGACCCGGCGAAATTCTATCTTGTTAGTTCTCCCGCTCATCAAACATTCCCAACAGTAAAAATAGCTCTCGCGAACGCCAATCCCAAGAAACTCGGTTCGGCGGAAACATCCAACGCCCGGACCATTTATCAGTATGTGCATCCTGCTGTTTGTAAAAGTTGTCAGCTTGTGATGGGAATGACTATCCTGGAAAAGGGCAGCGTGTGGAACACTATGCCTTGCCATACCCACGAACGCCGCATGGAAGTGTACTTCTATTTTGATTTGGCCAAGGATGCGCGGGTTTTCCATTTCCACGGAAATCCGTCGGAAACCAGGCATTTAGTTGTCGCCAATGAACAGGCCGTAATTTCTCCAAGCTGGTCCATCCATTCCGGAGTGGGCACCGGAAGTTACACCTTCATATGGGGAATGGCTGGCGAAAATCAAACCTTCGACGACATGGATTTCGTGGCTCCGGAAACCCTCAAGTAGGAATCCGCCTTGAGCGGAACTTCCGTTCCCGCGGTATCTCTCTGGGCTCCTGCCCTGCTTAAATAGCGGGGAAACTACCAACTTCAAAGAAAAGATGAAGAAAGGCCCGGTATACGGGATCGCGGTTTTTACGGGGTTTACCGGTTGTACCCCCGACACCCGAATACGCGCGGGAATTGATCGCGGCGGGAGCCAACATGCTCATCATGGGTAACGATATGGATCACTTCCAGAAAAGTAGAGGGAATGCAATGGAAGATACGGTCAAGAAAATGCGCGCGGAATACGCGAAATAGGAGCTGAAAATGGCAGAAATATTGGATTCGTTTAAATTAGACGGGAAGGTCGCGATCGTAACCGGGGCGATCAGCCAGAACGGCAACTCAGCCCACGTTATCGATAAATCCAAATATACCGATTCTGGAAACCATCAAATTGATGCTCTCGTTTATCACCAAACGTTTGGTGATCGTGCTTCCTTTGAGTATGTTGGCTGGGTTCCTCTTCGGGATCGCCGTCAATCCGGCCCCGCTTAAGGCTTTGGTGCTTCCACTGACTTTCGCGCTTGTCTATCCGATGATGATAGGCATCGATATTCGGCAACTGTTCGTCAAGGGAAACACCCGATTGCGGGCGGCGGCCTTGGGGCATTTGGTTTTCCCCGGTTCTCCTTATTTGCAACTCGGCTTGCTCGCCGGATATCAATCGCTTGCGCGAAAGCGGAAATGCCGCCTGAACATGGATGTCTTTGGCCTCGGCTTCCTTTGCCCGCGCCTCATTTGAGCCGCGGGATCCGATCCTTACTTCACGAAAATTCCGTTCCTCGATACGGTGAAGAAGTAAACGGCCTCTGGGATGATGGTATCCACCAGGTTGCGCGAGGGTCTCATCCGGAATGTGAAATTCCCATCCACGTTCCATCCGAAAAACCGTAGCGTGAATCCCGCGGTGCCTCCCCAACCCAGATCAAGTGTTCCGTCCCGCACGAAGAGGGTTCCCTCAGCGCCGATCCGGAGTCCCAGGAAACCGCCGAACCACTGCTCGAAGCATGGCATGATGCGACCGGCATAAAGTCTCCGATCGAAGTAGACATCATTGGCTTGCTTGAGGGCAAGAAACGTCGCTTTCTCATTTAGCGCGAAGGTGAGGGTCTGCTCGATGTACAGGGGCGCATTGTAGGTGACGAAATCTTTAGAGACGAGATCGTACCAGAAAAGCGAATCATGGCCGTATGAAGCTTCGGCGTCCCACGCGATGTTTCCCGAATCGTCCTTTACCAAAAAAGCCAGGATTCCGGATGCGAGGAAGTAATTGACGGAAAGGAACCCGGACCCTTCTCCCAACTCCTCATATCGGCGTCTCGAATACGCCGCGTTTACGCCGACTCCAACGCTTACGTTCGGGCTGAGGGAAAACCCAGCGCTTACGATACCGCCAAAATTATCGATATAGTTACATACCGTTTTTGCGAAATTAGATCCTACGATATCGTGAATCTCGTCTATTGTGCCGGTGAAGGATGCCTCAATCCCGATTCCGACGCCGTTCGCGACGGAGACGGCGTAGCCCAGACTACTAACTTTCTGATCCTCGAAGGTCCCCGCGTTTTCCGC
Source organism: Treponemataceae bacterium (assembly GCA_041666155.1). GTDB lineage: Bacteria > Spirochaetota > Spirochaetia > Treponematales > Breznakiellaceae > SZUA-426. The sequence continues at coordinate 9,990 of JBAYHM010000053.1, read as the reverse complement.
GGGATTCACGACTTTGAGGAAATCTGGTTTGTTCGCATCATACCGGCCATACAGCGGTCTTCCTAAGGAAACGCTGAGGAATAACCTGTCCCCATCCATCACACCGAGATACGCGGGATTGTAATAACTCACATACCTCTCGGGCGCGACCTTGAATTTAGCCGATGCGGAGGCAAGCTGGGACAGAAACGCGGAAGCAACCGCGTTTGCGGGGTCGATCTTCGCCGCCTCCGTCAGCTTTTGCTTTGCTTTGACGTTGTTTCCCTCGTCAAGGGCGGCAATTCCCTGAGAAAGGGCTATCACTGACGCGGTGTCTTTCTCTTTCTTGGCGGCTAAAACAGCTTCCGTACTCTTGTCCGCCTGAAACTTGAAAAAGTACAGAAGGGACTTGGCAAAATAAGCTCCGAAATAGGCGTATTTCCCGCTTGACTCCACAAGCTGGTCGTTCCACACTATCTCCCCCGTCTCTACGTCCACCAACGAGAGGCTGACAAGGAGTGTCCCCTTCATATCCGTGATCGAGCCCCCGACAATATAGTTCACGGAAAGCAGTTTCCCGATCTCCAGCCGGTTCTTCTCTTCCGCGATTCCGCTCAGGGAGAATTCCATCTCCTTAAGCGCCTCATTGCGTCTTGAACGGTCTACGAGCCTGATTCCCGGCGCTTTCTTCAGCTCAAAGGCAACGATCTCCGTGAATCCCTTGCCGATGAAGGTATAACCTGGATCGGAAGAGTTGACGGATAGGTCGCTCAGCGCGATGGTAGGCGAAATCTCTGCCGGGGCCGAGAATACTGCCTTAAGAAAAAGGATTAAAGGGCACGCGATACGGAGAAATCCGCGCGGAAAGTTACGCATTGTGCGACCTCCTTCAAGCCAGATATACTCCCAAAGATGAATCAAGAAAGGGTTGATGGAAATTCTAACTTTTTGTGATTGTCCTGCTATATTCCCTTGCAATCCCGATACATTTTTTAAGCCTAAATCGCGAAAACCTAACTGTCAAGTGGCGGAAAAACTGAACTTCGATGGCTGGACTTTTGAGAACTGTCGTTTTACCTTGTGTTCTTTCCGGCAAGCAGTTTTGAACGGCGCGACATTTTGTTTTTCGTGAGATTGCCGCTCTCCACTTACGGTGGAGGACGGCAATCAAATCGGAAGACCTAAAGCTTTGCGATTCTTTCCCACTCTTGTCGCGCCTGCCTTTCTCGCTTTCCCATTCACGACCTCCAGACTGTGGAAGAGTATTTCGACCGGGTTCTGCTCCTCAACGTCCGGGTCATCGCGGCCATGGCGGGACTCGCTTTCCTCCTGGCCCTCCTTTTCTCACCCAAGTACGGACTTGTCATACGCGCCGCGGCGAAACGCAGGATGCGGCTCGACTTCGATACGACGATGATCACGGTGCACCTGTTCCATCACGAGCGGACGGTGGAGAAGTCGCTCTCCGGCGGCTTGGTCGAGCGTAGCGGAGAACTCTTGACTCTCACTGAACGCGGCAGGGAGAAGGCCCGCGCTGTGATCGAGCGCTAGAACGAAAGAGGCCGTCCAGCGTAAGGTAGGATCGCTATGTCGATGATGTCGAATTTCGCTACGGAGAATTACCTCAAGGCCATCGTCAAGGTTCTCGCCGAGGAAGGTCGGATCTACGGACTCCGGATCCGCACGGGGGACCCCATTCCGGCGAAGGCCCAACGGGAATACACGGTTCGCGATGTACCCCTTTCCTTTTTCCCCGAAGGAGCGCTCGTCCGGATCGTATGAATCGATGGGAACAAGGGAGCTCTTAGCTATTACCGGAACGAGGGACTCGTGCCGGGGGTGGAACTGCGTATCATCGCGAGGCGGGGAGACGCCGGCCTCGCGATGCTCTCCATCGCGGGACGCGAGGCGACCTTCGCGCTTTCGGCGCTGGAGGTGGTGTTCGTGGAGCCCTACTCGATTCAGTAGTATGCTTGAATACAGGAGCTGCCTATGTCGTTATTGGTACGCGGGAAATACGTATTGACGGATCCTCTGGACTTGGATCATGGCTTGGTCCGAGACGGCGCGGTGTATATCGAAGGTAATTCGATACGGGAAACGGGCGCTTACCGCGACTTGCGCCGTAAGTATCCCGAAGCCGAAGTTCTGGGCGGAGAGACTGATATCATCATGCCTGGAATCATCGACGCGCATTCGCACGGCAGGGGTATTTCTTACGTGCAGAAGGGAATCCCCTACGATTTCCTGGAGAATTGCCTGTACGACTGGGTCGGCGCGGTGGATCTGCCTCCGGACTTGAACGCGAAGCTGACGGCCGTCAGGCACATCAGGAATGGCTGCACGACAATGAACCATATTGAATCCGTTCGCCTGTTCGATGAAAAAGCGAAGGACAAAGCGGAAGCGTCACTTCGCGCGTACACGGAAATGGGAATACGCTGCGCCTATGCGCCGGGGATCAAGGACGTCAACGCGCTCGCCAACGACGACGAGGACTTTTACGAAACCTTGCCAGAACGCCTGCGCGAATTCGTGCGGCCGATGATCTTCTTCGATAAGCGCGCGGCCCAGGATTATTATATCAATCTATTCACCGCGATGCGGAACTCTCTTCACGGGGAAATGACCAACATTATCCTCGGGCCGACCTGGGCTCACGGCTGCACCGACGATTTCTACGCGCGGATCATGGAACTTTCGCGAAGTTACGGCGGCCTTCCGATGCACATCCATACCCTGCAGACGCCCTACCAAAAAGAATACGGGGAGCGGAAATACGGTAAAAGCCTGTTGGCGCATTTGGATGACCTGGGCGTCGTTGACGCCAACCTGACGCTGGGCCACGGCGTCTATGTGAACGAGTCGGACATCGAGCTGATGGCCGAGAAACAAGTCTCCCTGACGCACCACGCAAGCTGCAACCTGGCGATGCGGAACGGGATCGCCCCGGTCTACGAGCTGCTCAAGGCGGGCGTTAATGTCGCGATGGGGATCGATGAAAAACAGATGAACGACGATGAGGACGCGCTGCACGAGCTGCGGATGATATTCTACCTTCACCGGATGTCGGGTTACGGTCTGGCGGATACTCAGGCGATAAGCCCAAGACAGGTGTTGGCGATGGGTATGCGGAACGCGGCGCGGACGCTCGGTTTGGGCGACCGCCTGGGGACCTTGGAAGCGGGAAAACCGGCGGATATCATCGTCGTCGATCTTACGAACATCGAGCGGGCTCCCTGGGTTTCTCCGGACGCGGATATTCTGCATGCCTTCATGCACCGGGCGAACGGACGAGACGTCAGGCACGTGATCATCAATGGGAATATCGTCATGCGGGAGCGCGAGTTCACCAATATCGACGTCACGGAGCTATACGCGGAAGCGGCGGAATACATGAACCGAACGTATGCTGCCGAGCCCTCCGATTTTCAGAAAAAGATGAGAGAAGTCAAGCGGTATCACCTCGATTGGAACGCGGACAAAGTTGCGGGAAGCCGGGAGGTCTTCTATAAGCTGAATGCCAGAAAATGAGGAGTTCCGGTCTATTGCTTGAAACTCCCACGCCTCGGTAGTACCATCGATCCATGACCGAGAACATCCTTGAAAGCATTTCAGACGGCGTGTCGACCGCGCTCCTTATCGACGAGCACGGGAAGGCTTCAGGCGGCGCGGAAACGTTCCGGGACCTTCGGGAAATCGAGGAACTCAAGGAAAGGCTCCAAGAAAAAGCGATCGGCGACGAGACGGCGAGCCGTAACCCCGAAATGCGCAAGCTCTTCGAACTGCTTCCTATGATCGCGGAAAGCTCGATCTCGGTATTGATCCGGGGGGAAACCGGAACGGGGAAAGAAGTGATGGCTCGAATGATCCACCGCCTGAGCGCTCACTCAAAAGGGCCGTTCATCGCCGTCAACTGCGGGGCTCTCCCCGATACGCTTCTTGAATCCGAACTGTTCGGGTACAAGAAGGGAGCGTTCACGGGTGCGGACAAGGATAAGGCGGGACGTTTCAAGCTTGCCGAGAACGGGACTCTTTTTCTGGATGAGATCGGCGATATTTCTCCCGCTCTCCAGGTGAAGTTGCTCCGCGTGTTACAGGAGCGCGAGTATGAGGCTCTCGGATCCACGGCAACCGAAAAGACGAACGCCCGCGTCATCTGCGCGACGAACCGGAATCTCAAGGAGCGTGTGGAGCAGGGACTATTCCGGCACGATCTCTATTACCGCATCAACGTGATCGACCTGGCGCTGCCAGCGCTTCGTGATCGCAAGGAAGACATACCGCGCCTGGCGGAACACTTCCTGCGTTTTTACGCGCGGCAGTCGCGAAAGACCATCACCGGTTTCACTCCGGAAGTCTTCGCCGCCTTTTACGCGTACGCGTGGCCGGGCAACATCCGCGAACTGGAAAACGTGATCGAACGGGCGGTTGTGCTTTGTGGAAATAAAGAGATCGACGCATCGCTTCTGCCTGGTGAACTTATCGCCCCGACCGCGTCAATCGACACCTCGATGTCTACTTTGCCGAGGCCCGCCGGCGGCATCTCGGACGGCGACACTCATAGCGCTATACGACGACAAAGACAGGACGCGGAAAAAACCGCTATAATCGCCGCGCTTGAGCGCCGCGATTTCCAGTGTTCCAAAGCGGCGTTCGAACTGGGTATCGATAACGCGACCTTGTACCGGAAGATAAAAACGTACGGTATCGTACTCACTATTATTCGTAAACAGGATCAGGGAGGAATCTAATGTCCAGCGACAAGGATGAGAAGAGGGCGGAGAAGCTCGCGACGGTCAGACATTCGGTCAGTCACGTGATGGCGGAAGCCGTCACTCGCCTTTTTTCGGGCACGAAGGTGGCGATCGGCCCGTCGATTGAGAACGGTTTTTACTATGATTTCCAGCTGCCGCGCGCGATAACGGCGGAAGACTTGAGCGTAATCGAAGCCGAGATGAAAAAGATCCTCGATGAAAAGCGCGACTTGGTTCGGACCGTCGTTTCGCGGGAAGAGGCGAAAAAGCGTTTCGCGGATGAACCCTTCAAGCTGGAGCTGATCGACGAGCTGCCCGCCGACGCGGAAATTTCCCTTTATAGTCAGACCGGGGCGGACGGAAACGGATTCACCGATTTATGTCGGGGCCCGCACGTCGCGAACACGCGGGAAATCAACTCCGCGGCGTTCAAGCTCATGAATATCGCGGGGGCGTACTGGAAAGGCGATGAAAAGCGCCCGATGCTGACCCGCATCTACGGAACCGCCTGGGAGACTCCCAAGGATCTCAAGGCGCACCTCGCATTTCTGGAAGAGGTGGAGAAGCGCGATCATCGCCGCCTAGGCAAGGACCTGGACCTCTATTCCATCCACGAGGAAGCGGGCGCGGGGCTTATCTATTGGCATCCGAACGGCGGGCGCATGCGCGTGGCGATAGAGAATTTCTGGCGCGCCGAACACTACAAAAACGGTTACGAAATCCTCTACACGCCGCATATCGGAAAATCATGGCTTTGGGAAACCTCGGGACATCTGGGTTTCTACAAAGAAAACATGTACGCGCCGATGGAGATCGATCAGCAGGACTACTACCTCAAGCCGATGAACTGCCCCTTCCATATCATGATCTATCAGACCAAGGGACACAGCTACCGCGACCTGCCGCTCCGCTGGGCGGAACTGGGCACTGTCTATCGCTACGAGCGCTCGGGCGTACTCCATGGACTTCTTCGTGTCCGCGGTTTTACGCAGGACGACGCGCACATCATCTGTACTCCCGGCCAGATCATGGATGAGATCAAGGAAACCCTTCGATTCAGCCTCTTCATGTGGAAGACCTTCGGGTTCAAGGATATCAAGGCCTATCTCGCCACACGACCGGCAAAGTCCGTCGGTGAGCAGTCGCGCTGGGACCAGGCTACGGAAGCGCTCAAGGGCGCCATCGTTGAATCAGGACTCGACTGGGAGCTGGATGAGGGCGGCGGCGCGTTCTACGGTCCTAAGATCGACCTGAAGATCAAGGACGCCCTCGGCCGCGAGTGGCAGATGACGACCATTCAGTTCGACTTCAATCTGCCGGATCGCTTTGATATGACCTTCGTGGACGTGGACGGTCAGAAAAAGCGGCCGTACATGGTGCACCGCGCGCTTCTGGGTTCCCTGGAGCGTTTCTTCGGCGTGCTGATCGAGCATTTCGGCGGCGCTTTCCCGGCTTGGATCGCGCCGGAGCAGGTTGCCGTCATACCGGTGGCGGAAGCCTTCGACGCCTACGCCGGGAAGGTCAACGCCGAGCTGAAAGCGCGGGAGCTGCGCTCGTCGGTTGAACTCGGAGACTCGCGTCTGAACGCGAAAATCCGCGAATGTCAGACCCGGAAGATCCCGTATATGCTGGTTGTCGGGCAAAGGGAAGCCGAAGAAGGAACGGTTTCCATACGTCTCCGCGACGGCCGGCAGCTCCCCGCGATGAAGACAGCCGATTTTGCCGATTATCTGAGCGCCAAGGTCGCGAGTCGGACTCTGGAACTATAACAGGAAAATTCGATGTGAAGCCGATCGGTTCGCCGGACGGCTTCATTCGGCTCAGAAAGTTATCACCTTATCGGCCCACTCAACCATCTTGATGCAATCGTTCATCGTAGAAATCGGACAAACTTCAGTGCCTTCGCTATTGCGTGACTTAATGCAGGTTCCACAGGCAAAAACAATTCCCTTATTTTTTACGAAATCGTCGATCTGATGCTTCGCGTTGTATTTTTCATGGGTGATGCTCTCGATCTCAACGCCCGCGCTCATCAAGAAGATTTTAACTTCGTGGCCTTGTTTGATGGACGCGTTCGCGAACCTGACGCCGTTCCATGCCTTTTCCGGTTCGTTGGTTTCAATGATTATCCCGAACTTCATGATTCCTCCTGATTTAGACTCTCCATCTCTTTTTGATGTTGCGTAGGCTCAGAAAGAAGAGGTACGTTAGATAATACAACGGGAGATTTAAGTATGGAAGCCAAGCTGAGAATCGGCATCATCATTTGCGATCGTTATCGAACCTGCGCGGGCGGAAAATGTCTGCGTGCGATGCGGAATCGCGAAGGCGCCTTCAGTATTTATAAGGACGAAGAGCTTGAATTGGCCGGGTATACGAGCTGCGGAGGCTGCCCTGGGGGCAATATCGAATACGCGGGAGAAGAGATGGTAAAGAACGGAGTGACGGATATCCACTTGGCAACCGGTTTTCTCGTCGGATACCCGCCCTGTCCCAGCATTGAGTATTTTGTCCGATTTATGGAAGAACGCTATAAAGTCCGAGTCCATATCGGCACCCATCCGATTCCCGAAAAATACCTCACTCTGCATGATCGGTTGGGAACCTGGAAGGCGCCGGAATGGAAAGGTCTGCTTGCGGACACCTTAGCGGACGAAAAGACCCGGATATCTTACAATTAGTCCCGCGGGGCGAGCGCCGCCGATAGGCTGAACCGCTAACCATGTACTATCTAAAATCGCACAAATGCGACGCTTCTTCGTAAATGCGTCGCATTAGTGCGACTATTCCATTCATGTAACCTTAATCACACGCAAATACATCCGCAAGTAAGCCTAAAAGACGACTTTTAGCTTGGCCCGCTTATTGCTCTATAAAAAGTATGAAGCTTGCCGTGACCATCTGGAATAAGCGCATCGCCCCCGTATTCGATTGCGCCGGAACGGTGCTGCTTCTGGACGTAGCGGCCGGCTCTATTCTGTCGGAAACAACGCTGGATATGAATCGCCGCGATCTGGAAGACCGCGCGCGCACCTTGCGTGAACGGGGCGCGACGGAATTGATCTGCGGCGCGATCTCCCACGAAGCCAAGCGCCGCCTTCTCGCGGAGGATATCGTCCTGCATCCGTTTGTCGCGGGAGATGTTCCCACAGTGTTGCTTGCGTGGAGTCAGAACGAATTGGGAAGAGAAGAGTTTTCCATGCCCGGCTGCGGCTGCGCGGGGGTATTCGGTCGGCATTCTTGACGCCGATATCACCGGGCCGAGCATTCCGCGGCTTTTAGGCATGGAAGGCATCAGCGGCGGGAGCGACGGCGAAAAACTGCAGCCGCTTCAGGATGAACAGGGCATAAAGTTCATTTCCATCAACATGTTCATAAAAGAGGAAGATGATCCGGTCATCTGGCGCGGGCCGCTTCTGGCCGGCGCTCTTACGCAGTTCTACAACGATGCTGATTGGGGCGATCTTGATTATCTAATTAGTGGACTTTCTTCCGGGAACCGCCGACGTCGTGCTTACCGCCTTCCAGCAGCTGCATGTCGACGGGCTCGTGATCGTCGCCACGCCGCAGGATTTCGTGTCGATGATCGTCCTCAAATCGGTGAAGATGGCGGTACAGACCAATACGCCGGTTCTCGGCTTGGTGGAAAACATGGGCGCGATGATCTGCCCGGAATGCGACAAGGCGTTCAGCTTGTTTTCCCACAACATCTCTTCCGATTCGGCGAATAAGCTTGGTTTGCCGCTGCTGGCTCGCTTCGCGTGGCGCAAGGAACTGGCTCAGGCCGGCGCGCTCAGCTGGGAAAACCTGCCGGTCGACCTGCGTACCTCCGCCGAAGGTCTGGCCGCGGAAGTGGATACTGCGCTGGCATTGAGTATTAAGAAAGCGTCGGTTCAAGCGTAATCGTGGTTGCGGGGTATGTTATGGCCCAGGTGGATCTCGCTTTCGTCGGTATCGTCGGCTTCGCTCTTGTGCTGATGGTGATTTTCCCTCAGATCATCACCTGGCTGCCTGAGCTTATGTTCGTCAGAAAAAGGTAAGCGTTCAAAAAAAGCGGGCCGCTCCATTCGGGGCGGCCCGCTGCGTCTTAACGAATCAGTCTGGAATTACGCGCGGTCTTGCCTATTTGGAAAGACGTTTCTCGATGGCGGAAAGTTCTTCCATGAGCTCTTTAGGCATTTTGGCGCCGAATTTCGGATAGTGATTCTCGCGGACATCCGCGATTTCCTTTTTCCAACCGTCGATGTCTACGGCGAGGAGTTCTTTCATGTCGGCGGCGGTCACGCCCTTCGGGAGGTCGATCGCGTCCACAGTCGGCATGATGCCGATAGGCGTCTCCTGGAATTTGGCGGTACCGGCGCAGCGCTCGAATATCCACTTGAGGACGCGGGAGTTCTCGCCGTAGCCCGGCCAGAGCCACTTGCCGTCTTTGGTCTTGCGGAACCAGTTGACGAAAAAGATCTTCGGTAGTTTGTCCTCGGTCGATTTCTTTCCGATGTTGAGCCAGTGCTGAAAGTATTCGCCCATATGGTAGCCGCAGAAGGGCAGCATGGCGAAGGGATCGCGGCGGACGGTACCGACTTTGAGGTCCAGGGCGGCGGCGGTGATTTCCGAGCCGACGATCGATCCGAGGAATACGCCGTGCGTCCAGTCGGTGGCTTGGTGGACGAGGGGGATCGTGCCAGGGCGGCGTCCGCCGAAAAGGATGGCGGAAATCGGAACGCCGGCGGGATCTTCCCATTCTTTAGCGATGCAGGGGCATTGCTTGGCGGGTGCGGTGAAGCGGGCGTTCGGGTGAGCGCCGGGAATTGCTTTGCCGTCGGCGTCTTTGACGCCTTCCACCCATTCGTTACCCTTCCAGTCTAGGTTCTTGCCTTTCGGGGCGGGATAGCCGATCTGCTCCCACCAGATATCCTTGTCCGCGGTGACCACGACGTTCGTGAAGATGGTGTTCTTCTCGCAGGAGTGCATGGCGTTGGGGTTGGAGTCCATGGAAGTACCGGGGGCGACGCCGAAGAAACCCGCTTCCGGGTTGATGGCGTACAGACGGCCGTCCTTGCCGAACTTCATCCAGGCAATGTCGTCGCCGATGGTCTCTACTTTCCAGCCGGGGACGGTCGGGACGAGCATGGCTAGGTTGGTTTTACCGCAAGCCGACGGGAACGCGGCCGCGACGAACTTTGCTTCACCCTTCGGGTTGGAAATCTTGAGGATGAGCATGTGTTCGGCGAGCCAGCCTTCGTCGCGCGCGACG
>JBAYHM010000052.1:0-18703 GCA_041666155.1 Treponemataceae bacterium | reverse complement strand
CTCCGGTCGGGATCTGATCAAAAATCCGGCCGTCAGGGCCGCCTATCTCGGCGTCAGTCAGCACACCGAGACCTTGTTGGCCGAGTAGGAACGGAGGCATTCATGCTTACGGACAAATTACCCCGCGTATCGTTGGGACAATTCCCCACGCCGATTGAAGAGATGCCTCGTTTGTCGGAGGCCTTGGGCGGGCCGCGCCTTTTCGTGAAACGCGACGATCAAACCGGTCTTGCCGGCGGCGGTAATAAGACGAGAAAACTCGAGTTCAGCGTGGCCGAAGCGATGCGTCGGGGCAGCGATACCCTTATTACCCTGGGCGGCGTCCAGTCCAACCATTGCCGCCAGACCGCGGCGGCGGCGGCCAAGATAGGTCTCCGCTGCATCCTGGTTTTGCGCGGATATCCTCCCGTCTCCTGGAACGGAAACCTTCTCTTAGACAAACTGCTCGGCGCTGAAGTCGTTTTCTCGCACGATAAATCTCGGGAAAAAACGGCCGAAGAAGTATTTGAGTCGGAACTGCGGGCGGGCAGAAAGCCGTTTCTCATTCCAATCGGCGCCTCGGACGAGTTCGGCTCAGTGGGATACGTGGCCGCTATTGAGGAACTTGACGTTCAATTGAAAGAACGCAAACTTACGGTAGATCGAGTCGTATTCGCGTCGAGTTCTTTCGGCACCCAGGCCGGAATGGTCGTCGGTGCCAAAGCGCTCGGCTTCAAGAGCGATATCAGCGCCATCGCCATCGACAGTCCGATGAGGAATCTGCAGAAGGGCGTCGCGGAAATAGCCGATAAAGTTGCCGCGCGGCTCGGTCTCGGTATGCAGTTCGACCCGGATAAGATCATCGGCTTTGACGGGTATTTAGGCGGCGGCTACGCGGTGATGGGCAAGGTGGAAAAGGAAGCCATCGAGCTTGTCGGGCGTACTGAAGGACTTCTTCTTGATCCCGTCTATACCGGTCGGGCCATGGCGGGTCTCATCGACCTTATCCGCAAGAAAGAGATCGGCAAGGACGAGACCGTGCTTTTCTGGCATACCGGCGGCTCGGCGGCCCTGTTCGCCTACGCGGATCAACTGATGGAGAAGAATACATGAAACCCGTACCCTTCACGAAAATGTCCGGCCTCGGCAACGACTTCATCGTCGTGGATAACCGCTCCGGAATCCTGAACGAGTACGGCGTGCTTGAGTTCGCGCAAAAAGTCTGCAAGGCCCGCTATTCCGTGGGCGGCGATGAACTCATGGTGATCGACTCTCCCACCGCGGGCGGGGACTACACCATGCGGACGATCAACCCCGACGGCAACGAAGTGAAGATGTGCGGCAACGCTTCCCGCTGCGTCGCCCGCTACGCGTTCGTCCACGGCATCGCCGGAGAGCACCAAATGATCGATACCCTGGGCGGCAAGGTCGAGGCCTTCGTCGGCAAGGACGAGATCCGGGTCGGCTTGCAGGTGACCTCCGGTCCCGTGCGCGATATCAAACTTGAGGCGGAAGGGAAAAAATACACCGTCCACACGGCTGAGATTTCGGGCGCTCCCCAAGCCGTCATTTATTTTGAAAACGCCTTCGAGGCACCGGGCGATCTCATCCATAAACTCGGCGCCGCCTTCCGCTACCACCCCTATTTCCCGAAGGGCACCAACGTCAACTTTATCGAATTGAAGAACCGTAATTTGATCTTGCAACGTACCTACGAACGCGGCGTCGAAGGCGAGACCTACGCCTGCGGCACCGGCGCCACCGCCTCCGCCGTGGTCAGCGGTTTCCTCGGCCTCGCCGATTCGCCGGTGACGGTCCGCGTTCTCGGCGGCGATTTGACGGTTTCTTTTGAACGGCAGGGTGCTGAGTTCAGCCGCGTATTTTTAGGCGGCGGCGCCCGCTTTGTCGCGGAAGGCACCATACACCCGGAAGGGTGGGAGTACTGAGGGGCCGGGTTCGCTCCGTTTCCTAGTTCCAGAACGAACTCCTTGCCGATCTTTGTACCCTGTCGCCCCAACCTCTCTTCACGTCTTGAACTGCGCCGTCATTTTGCGAAGTTCCTCGGCCAAGGATTGCTGGCGCGTCGCGATTTCCGACAGCGCGCGGTTCGACTCGGACATCTTTTCGACTCGGGAACGCAGTTCGGTTCCGAGCCCTTCGGTTCCGCGCGCCACCCGTTCCAACTCCGCCATTCCAGCCACGATGGCTTTGGCGCGTTCTTTTTGTTCTTCCGAAAGAGCGCGGACCGCGGCGGCCGACTCTATGCCGGTACGCATGGCGGCGGAAATACGGTCCGCGCCGAGCCGTTCGGCGTCTCCCGCGGCGGCGAGCCCGGCAAGATTTTGCTCTATATCCGCAACCGCCGGTTCAAGCAGCGTCAATGAGGATTTGATCCGTTCTATCGCGTTCAAGCATGAGGCCGAGACGCGTTCGACGTCCACGATGCGATCGAAAATGCCGCTCGCGCCTTCAGCGGTCCTTGCCGCCAAACTGCGGACTTCCCCGGCGACAACAGCGAAACCCTTGCCGCGATCCCCCGCGTGAGCCGCCTCAATGGACGCGTTCAAGGAGAGGAGATTGATACGGTCCGCGATGTCCGTAATGCCGTCGGCGCCTTCTTTCATGGCCTTCGTTCGATCGGAGAACTCGTTCATGAACGAGTAGAGTTCTTTTATTGTTGAAGAGAGTTTTCCCATCGTCAGCGAGAATTCATCGGTTCTCTCCCGTATGCGATGCGCGGCGGAGGATACTTCCCGTACGCCGCCTATCATCGTCTCTACCGCTCCCCGCGCTTCCGAGAGGACCTGTTCCTGGCTCAACGACGCGGAAAGGTTTCTATCGGTTCCGGCGTCGATATTCGCGGCGCTTCGGTCCGCGTCATCGATCCGCTCCTTCTCGGCTGAAAAAGCGTTGAGGGCCTCGGTCATCGCGGAGGCGAATTCGCGCAGGAACCGCTCACTTTCGGCCACCGAGGAGCGGAGCAGCGCCGCCGAAGCCGATTCCTCCTCGGCCGCGGTCTTGATGCGAGCGATCATGGCCGCGAGCCGATCGACGAACGCGTTAACGCTGGCTCCGACCCTGCCCGCGCCGTCGAATGAAACCAAATCCACGCGTCCCGTGAGATCTCCTTGTCCGTCGGCGAACTGACCTATCTGGTGTCGCAGAGAAGTCAACCGTTCCCGAAGGCTGTGTCGCGAAATCACAAGCAGCACGGTCCCATAGAGGATACAGATCACGGTCGTTCCCATAAAACCGAACGCTTTGGCTGTCGGGTCTATCGCGGTTCCGGCGGCAGTCCTGGCTAAGTAGTAATCCGAAATGTGGATCAATGAGGCCGCGAGAGCCGCGGCTGTCGCGCCCGCGCCGATCGGGTCCTTCATCCGGGCGAAAAAGTCGACTTCGCCTTTCCGGATATCCCGAATAGCCAAACTTTTTTTGAGCGGTACGAGGGCGTCCTCTACAACGAGCGCCGAAAACACGCCGGCGGCCATACCCCAGGAGACACTCAAAGCGAGGGACATATAATACGATAGCCCTCCGGGCGATTTGAAGCCGTACATGGCGTAGAACGCCGTCGTGCCGACTATCCAAAGGCCGCCGTGAATGGCGATCAGTATCCACGGGAGCGCGATCGAGGCCGTGCGGGCTTTCCGCTCATCGCCCTCTCCCGTTACTCGGCGAAGTAGCGGACGAATGGTCCCCATTACCGCCGCGTATCCGCACACTCCGAACACAAGCATGAGCGCGTAGACGAGGGGTTTCATGCCGAACGCTAAACGCTGGGCGGGACCGCCCGCGAGCCGCGGGTTGAACAGCGCGATGAACAATTCGCGCGCGGCTCCGATCGCGAACGGGATGACGATATTGGCGATGAAAACGCGAACGCGAAAAGAACGTAGAATCTGATTTGCCATTTGCGCACCCTGTTGCGGCGACCTTGCCGTTGGATACGGGAATTATACCGCAAATTGTCCGTCCGCGCGGAAAACTGCTTTGCGAAAAATGCGCGGACATATACCGGAAAGGCGGGGCGCGCAAGAAAAAAGGCGAGTGAGCGAACCCGCAGCTACTGCGAGGACTAGCGAACTCGCCTTTTTTCGTCTGCAGCCCCGAATCTACGTCAGATGTCCGCGCGTTTTCCTTGTGCGTGGTCCGTAGAAATCGGGAGCGGAATATTCCACTTCGCTATTTCGTATTTCCGGTAAGCTTGATTGAGAACCCGCTACGCGCCTGGTCGCGCGGGACCTGCACCGTGGTGTGCCCGTCCGCGATGTTCGCCGCGTAGCCGATCGCCCGTTCGAGTCTTCCTGGAAAATTGACGAAGCGCAGTTCCATCTCCGCGTCAATGGGATCGACGGTCACGATGACCGATGACCGATCCGCTTTCATGGTAATCGTTGACTTCACCCCGTGGAGACGCAGTGAGTTAGTGCCGATTCCCGGATACAGCGACACCGCGAGCGGGCCGTCCACAGGCTCCTCTACGTACTGCTTCACCGGTCCCATGGGGATGATCGCGTTCTCCCGTACGAAAACCGGCATTTCGTCCAGTGAGACGACGAGTTCGAGCCACCGTTTTCCTTCGAGACGCTCGTTCGTATGGAAGTCAGTCCAGGTCCCTGCGGGAAGGTAGGCGCGGACAAAGCCGTCCCTGCGCAGGACGGGACATACCAGGAGTGAGCGGCCGAAGAGGTACTCTGTGTCCAGAGCCGCTACTGTTGGATCATCTTGGTAGTCGATGACCAGCGCCCGGTGCATCGGGAGCGAAGTGACCACGCACTCATCCGCTTCCGCGAGAATGTAGGGCAGGAGGCGATAGCGGAGCTCGGCGTATCGCCTGTAGATGCGCAGGGCGTCCTCTCCGAAATCCCAAGGCTCACGGGTATAGAAACCGTGCAGGCGCACGTGGGAACATAACATGCCGTACTGGACCCAGCGAATGTAGAGGGTCGGATCGGTGTCGAACCAGAAACCGCCGACGTCGCTGGACCAGAAGGGGAAGCCGGAAAGCCCGATGCTGAGAGAGCTCCGGACAGACGCCGCAAGGCTGTCGAAGTCCGTGCCGGCGTCGCCGCCCCAGTGCACAGGGTACTTCTGCGAGCCGGCCCAGGCGCTCCTGGCCCATATCATCGCGTCGCCCTTTCCGCGCACCTCTTCGGTGATCTCGTAGACGGCTTTGTTGTAGAGGAGGGCGTACAGGTTATGCATCTGCGCGCCCTCGACGCCGGCGTATTGAAAAAAGGGCGGCGCCGATTCGCCGAAGTCCACCTTAATGACGTCGATGCCCAGCTTAAGGAGCGGCTTCAGCAGGTCGTTCTGATACCAGGACACCGCCTCCGGATTGGAGAAGTCGATGAGACCGTGCGGGAAGCGCAGGTCGCCGTCCCGGCAAGAGGCGAAATAGCCGTGCGACAATCCGTAGTCATACACCTCCGTAGAGAAAGATCCGCGCTCGATGTAAGGCAGCTGCCAGAGTGATATCCTGAAACCCGCCGTATGCAGCTTTTCAACGAGCTTCTCAACGTCAGGAAATTTATTCAGATCGAAGCGCCAGTCGCATACCCAATTCTCCGTGAACCAGTCGGTATCGATATGGACGACATCGCAGGGCAGCCGCTGGGTACGCATGCGGTCCGTCACGGTCTCCACCTCATCCTGGGTTCCGTAGCTGATTTTGCTGATCCAGATACCGAAGGACCAAGCCGGCGGCAGGGTGGGAATACCGGTGAGCCGGGTGTACTGAGGCAGGAGTTCCGCGGGTGAATCGCCCTTCATGATGAAAAAGTCCAGCCGCGGCCCCTCCACGAGCACCGCGTTCGCCTTGGAGAGCGTCTGCCCCATGTCGAAACGGATCTTTCGGGTGCTGTTGAAGAAGGCCGCGTAGCCTTGGCTGCTGATGTAGAACGGGATGTTCTTGTAGCATCGCTCTGTGTTGACGCCCAGGGCGTTCGTGTTCCAGAGATCGAAGCCGCGTCCGGTCCTGTCCAAGGCTGAGAAGTTTTCGCCCAGGCCGTAGACATGCTCGTACACGTCTTTTTCGATCGCCTCGCAGGCGAAAGTCTCGCCTGTCTCACCGTCGAAGAGAAAACCGAATGGCGCGACTTCGTAGCCCACGAAGGAGTGCGCGTCGAAGCTGAATTGGCGGTAGAAGGTCTTTCCGTCCTTGTCGCGTAGGGAGAGGTTCCACTTTTTCTTTTCCACGACCACGTCGATGGTGCCGTTCGTGATTACCAGTCGGTCGTCGCCGTCTGTGGCGTCGATGCGCGTGAAGGCCGCCGCGCCCGGCTCCAGAAGGTGCTCATCGGCGGAGGGCAGCGAGAAGCCGGGTGCGGCAGTGATGCGCGCGACGGAGTCGCCGCAGAAGCCGATGCGGACGCAGATGGTCGCGGTGTTGACCTTGACGGGGAAGACCGGACGGTAATCGAAATATCGGTATGTGTATTTCTCTTCTACGTAACGGGCCAGCGCGAGGATGTCCACGTGATCCTCGTGGACGCGGACCGACTTCACCGATTCCGGGAGGAGCAGCGTCGCTTTCTTGCAGCGGCTCAGTCGGGGGAAGCTCGCGAAGTTCTGGTAGATCTTGTCCGTGTCCCGCTCTGTGACCTTTTCGGAAAGGCCGTGCATGATGTTCTCGATATCAGGGTTCTGGTCTTTGTTCATGATGTTTCTCCCGTCAGCCTTTGACCGCGCCCGTCGTGAGACCGGCGACCATGTATCTTTGGGCAAATACGAACAGGATGACGATGGGCGCGACTACGATCGTCGCGTACGCCATCAGAATTTCCCAACGGACACCCAATTCGCCCATGGCGTTGTAGAGGATCAGCGCCAATGGTTTCATTTTTTCTTTATTAATAAAGGTAAGCGAGAAAACCATATCTCCCCACGACATAAAAAGCGACATGATGGAGGCGACGATAATGCCAGGATAGCAGATCGGAATCATTATCTTCGTGAACACGCCGATGGTTCCGCACCCATCGATGATCGCGGCCTCTTCCAGACTCTCGGGGACGTCCTTGAAGAAAGTTCTGAGCACGACGACGGTAAACGGAATCGTGGTGGTAGTATCGGCGATGATCGCCGAAAAATAGGAATTGATGAGGCCAAGCTTGTTGAAGATGATAAAAAGAGGCGTGAGGATAAGAGAGCTCGGCAGCATCTGCGCTATGAGGAATACCAGGAGCAAAGTCCCGGTGAATTTACTCTTGATGCGCGCGATGCTGTAGGACGCCGGGATGCCCAGGAATATCGTGAGCAGCGTCGTCCCGAGGCTGATCAAAACGCTATTCTTGAAATAGGTCGCCAGGGATATTCCATGCGCATTTTCAACGATAAAGGCGTTCACGGAAAGCGTTCGTGGGAACAGAACGGGTTCGTGGAACGCGCTCCCCGGCGGTTGGATCGCCGTGATGATCATCCAATACAGCGGGAACAGAAAGAGTGCCGTGAGGGCGATCCCCAGCACGGTAAGAAACGGTTTCTCGAATTGCAAAAAAAAGCGTTTCGGCGCGATACGTTCCATTGGAGAGGCCACCTTTACCGATCTTCTCGTTGCACGAGGTTGATATAGAAGATCCCGACGCACATCAGGATTACGAAGAGGACGTTGGAGACGGCGGCTCCCTCCGAAAAGTTGTACTCGTTGAACGAGTACCGATAAGCGAGGGTTGAGAGCATCTCCGTTGACGAACCTGGCCCTCCGCCCGTCATGACATAGACGAGATCGAACACTTTGAAAGTGTAGATGAAACCGAGAGTCAGGACGGATAAAATTGCCGGCTTCAGCAGGGGTACGGTGATCAAAAAAAATTTCTGGACGGGGCTAGCCCCGTCGATGCTCGCGGCTTCGTAGATATCCGCGGGGAGCGTCGTGAGCGCGGTCGCGAGGAGAATCATGTTGAAGGGAATACCCTTCCAAATGTTCGCGACGACGATGGCCGTCATTGCGGTGTCCTGCTTAGAAAGCCAGGGTATAGTCTCCCCCACGAGGTGCAAGCGAAGCAGAATATTATTGATGATACCCACATCGCCGTTGAACATGAACTTGAAGACTCCGGCAACCGACACCATCGGCAGCATCCAGGCGATCAGGCAGATTCCCCGCATGAAGCCGGACCCGGGAAAAGACTTCCCGAAATAGAGGGCCATAGCGAAGCCTAGTGGAAACTGGAAGATGAGACACCAGAACGTGAAAACGAGCGTATTCCTCAGGGCCGTCCCAAAAACGTCCGTTCGGAAAATATTACTGTAGTTACCGAATCCAACGAAAAGACGCTCTCCCCGCGCGAAGTTCATGAGGTCTACATTCTGGAAGCTCATGACCACGTTGTACGCGATGGGGATGACGATCAAGCTTGCAATAAACAAAACTCCTGGAAGGGAAAAGGCGTATTTTCCCCATCGCCTTTTTGCCATATATGAGACTGCCATCTTTCACCTCGGGATCAGTATTCGCTGGAGTCGAGGCTCGGCGCGAAAGGCCTGCCTCGACTATTTCACCGGCCGTTCTACTGCTTGATCTTGGCCACCGCGGCGGCCGCGTCCTGCATCGCGTTCGCGGGAGTCTTGACCTTCGCCAGGGTTTCCTGTACGGCAACCTGGATGGCGCCGGAAATTTGGGGCCACTTGGAGTGAGGCCCGCGGGCCCTGGCGACTTCCAGTTGCTGTTTGTAGACTTTCATGATGGGGTCGTTGTTCCAAGCCGCGCCCTCGTCGGCGGAATCCTTGCGCGGCGGAATGTAGCCGGTCGCCTCGCAATACCTGAGTTGATTCTTTTTGGAGCTCAAAAACTTCATAAGCTCCCAGGCGGCCGCTTTGTTAGTGTCGCGGAGCATCAAGAGATTACCGCCGCCGATCGGAGAGGCTCCGTTCTTGTTTTTCGCGAAAGTCACGACGCCGTAATTAAGCTTGGGGTTCTCGTTTTTGATATTTCGCGTGAGCCAGCTGCCGGCGACCATCATTGCCGATTTTCCGGTGGCGAAGTGCGCCGCGCACATGTCGGCCTGGGTCATAGAGACGAGCTCCCTGCTCATGTAGCCCTTCTGGTAGAAATCGTCGATCATGGAGACCGCTTCGATGGCTTCAGTCGAGTCCAGCTTGTCGTAGTCGGCACCCGCCTGCCAGATGAACGGGAGGACGTTGAAGGTCCCTTCTTCAGATTTGAAGAGGCTCATCGTAAGGCCATAGTTTTCTTTCGTCGTGGTTCGCTTCACCAGATCCCTGAACTCCTTCCAGGTCCAATCGTTGGTTGGATACGCGATGCCAAGCCGGTCGAATATATCCTTGTTGTACATGATGGCCAGACAATTGCTGTAATAGGGAACACCGTAGTACCGGTCCTTGTAGATAACGGAATTTCGAGGACCGTCGAAGTATTTGTCGATTTCTCCCCAAGCCTTGACCTCGGAAGTGATGTCGATTGCCACACCCATCGCCGCGAACGCCGCGTTGTCAACCGTGTCGCAGAGCGTGATATCAGGGAGTTGATTCGCCGCGACGCCGACGGAAAGTTGGCGCTTGAGCTCGGCGAACGGAATGCTCTGCGTCTCCACCTTGATCTTGGGATTCTGGGTTTGGAATTCGTCAAGCATCGTGAGTAGCACCTTCGCTTGATCGGGGGAGATGTGATACCACATCTGTATCGTCGTGGGTGCATTCGATGCCTGTGCGGCGGTTTTCGTTTCGGACGTCCCTGAGGCGAACGCGACAAGACCGAATACGATAATCGCTAATGACGTTATTAGCTTCTTCATTCTTTCCTCCTTATAGTTGCGAACAACCAAGTGTCTCCCTGATTTTTCCGAACGTAAAGGATGATTCTTTTGTGAAAGGTTTTCTTTTTTGTCCTGGAATACCTTCAGTCCTTGTGATTTCGGGTTGCCGCCGATATACTTCGGACCGAGGCGACCCCCCATGTTGCGCATTTTCTGGAGACAGGCCGGCGACTATTTTAGACGTTTCCATGTGCAATTGGTTTTGACCCTGGTGTTCGCGTCCCTTGCCCCCATCGTGGTCGCGCTGGTCGTGAATTACATACTAGGCGCCAAGATCATCATGGACAAAAACGACGCGATGCTGAATGACAATCTCATGCTCTCCCGAATCAACGCGAATTCGGTGATCAATAATTACAAGAAAGCACTCTATCAAATCGTCACGGACGACGCTTTTCTGACCTACTTTGAGAATATCGGCGAAACCTCGCTTGAAACCGCGCAGTACGCGCGCGTCTTCGATCGACTGCAGCAGAGAATGCTCACCAACATTCTTCTTTCTCCCGATGTCCGCAGCGTCGGGCTCGTAGATATCAACAGCCGGACATTGATGTTCAGCCAAGGCCGAGTGCAAGATCAGGGAATGATCTCCTTTTTCCAGGCAAACGCGGAGACTATTCACGCGCAGGCCATCAACCGGACCTTCCCCATGCTCGAGGTTGTACCGAGCGATGCCTCCCGATCCCCCGAAGAAGAAGGATTCTTCTACGTATCGCACCGGGTTTACAACCACGAGACGATGAAATTCCTCGGGAGCGTCATCCTTTTTTTCCGGCCGACCTCGCTCAACGAAGCCATCAACAACAAGGGCCAGGCGGTTTATCAATTTTCAGAAAAAGTGATCCTCACGAAAGACAATTTGATCCTCTGCTCCAAGCGCAACCTCATCGGTGGCATGTTGACGGCAATCCCTGAGGCTCGGACCTACCTAACGCACGAGGGTGATAAAAAAAATTTCTACGAGGACGGAAAAACGATTGTATACCGCGCCGAGATAGACGGATACGATCTGCACTTGTTGGAAATTGTTGACAAAAAACGTTTAATGTCCGGCATCTGGACACTTTGGCTGTACACTTCGTGCGCGATCCTGGTATCCACCATTATTTCGCTTCTGATCGTTTACTTCGCCACGCGTAAGACCAACCATTCTATCAATCACATCACCCAACTCATGAACAGCCTGGCGCCCGATGGCGACAAGCCCTCTCCCGCGCTTCCCGTAAACTCAAACGAGATCCAAACGATTGAGCGATCTTTCGAAGAGATGGTGCACCGCATAGAACGCTTGCTGTTCGAGAACGAGCAACAATACCGTCGTATCGTAACGGCAACCGAAGCGTCGAAAGAGGCGGAGCTGCGTTCCTTGGAGTTGCAGATAAATCCGCATTTCCTCTTCAATACCATCGACACCATTAATTGGATGGCAATACGGAAGGACGAATACGAAATCAGCAAGCAGCTGACCAATCTCGCGCAGATACTACGGTACACGGTCTACGACGTAAATGGGGTGGTCACGGTCAACCAGGAACTACAGTGGATGACCAAGTACTTGGAGCTTCAGCAGAATCGATTCAGTTTTAATTTCGAGTACGCCATCGACGCCTCACCCGAAACCCTCGATTGTCGGATACACAAGTTGATCCTACAGCCGTTTCTTGAGAATTCAATCATCCACGGTTTTGAGAATATCGATTACCTGGGATTCCTTCGGTTGCGTCTATCAACCAAGACGATAGACGACATGAAGTATCTCGCTATCGACATCAGGGACAACGGCGTAGGCATCCCGGATGAGAAGGCCGAGCTCATCAAGAAACTGCTGAATAATCCCCAAACAGAGTGTCCGAACGCCGTCGGCATCCAGAACATGATCCTCCGGCTGATCGGTTACTACGGCAGTTCTTCCACAGTCTGGTTCACTTCCGCGCCTGGGGAGACGCGCTTTGTTTTGAATATTCCCCAGGAAAGGATCGACGCGGTATGTATAGAGTCTTGATCGTCGAAGATGAGACGAACGCGCGGGAAGGGTTGCGGGACTTACTCGCCAAGAGGATAGATCGCTACGAGGTTCGGGCCGTGAAGAACGGAAAGGAAGGACTTCGGGAGGCGCCCGAGTTCAAACCGCACATCATCATCACCGACATACGCATGCCGATAATGAGCGGTCTTGAGATGCTCCAGGAATTAAAAGACGGAGATTGCCGGGCGGAGGTTCTTCTCCTTACCGGCTACGCCGACTTCAAGTATGCCCAGAAAGCCGTCCAATTGGGCGTCCGAGATTACATTCTCAAGCCGATAGATCCCCAAACCATATTCGACCAGCTGGACCGCTGTGTCCGGGTCTTGGACGAGAGGGCAAAGGACGAAGGCGCGCTCCCGCCGCCCGATCTCGACGTCTCAAAGCCTGTACTGATGGCCATCAAGCGGATAGAGCAGCGCTACGACAAACCGATCAGCCTGACCTCCATCGCCGACGAGATCGGAATCTCGCCGCCGTACCTCAGCCGCATTTTCGCCAAAGAGACCGGTCTGGGGTTCGCGGACTACCTGATCCAGTTCCGGATCGGCAAGGCGAAGGAACTGATCCGGAAGGGACAGCATCTAAAAATATACGAGATCGCCAAGATGGTTGGGTATCCCGATGTCAAATACTTTTCAACTCAGTTCAAGAAAGTCACCGGTATCCCTCCACTCAGTTATAGATTCCAGAAATGAAAAGATAGGAGCCGTCATGCGTCAACGCCGGCCAGATACATAGCGCCCCCACCCCCGGCGACACCCTTACCGCATTGCGGAAAACGCGCGGACATGTACCGAAAAGGCGGGGCGCGCAAGAAAAAAGGCGAGTGAGCGAATCCGCAACCTACTGGTGAGGACTAGCGAACTCGCCTTTTTTCTTGCGCGCCCCGTGCTTACATCGTAGGTCCGCGTGTTATTCCGCTTCCCCTTCGTTCCAATGTCCCACTTTCCGGATCTTCTGATTGCGGTAGCGGACCAGGACCGACGGGTTGCGCGTGCACAGGTCATCCAGTTCTCGGATGAGCACTTCCTTGATGGATGCCGCGGCGGCATCGGGGTCGGAGTGAGCGCCTTCGTTGGGTTCGGGAATGACGCCGTTGACGACTTTGAAGTCCAAGAGGTCTGCGCTCGTGATGCGGAGCATCGCGGCGGCGTCCTTGGCCTTGGTCGCATCGCGGAGCAGGATGGAGGCGCAACCTTCGGGGCTGATCACCGAGTAGACGGCGTTTTCCAGCATGTAGATCTTGTCGCCGACGCAGATGCCGAGCGCGCCGCCCGAACCGCCTTCGCCGATGATGACGCAGATGATGGGAGTCTTGAGCTGGCTGAAGTCGCGGAGATTGCGCGCGATGGCTTCGCCGATGCCGCGTTCCTCGGCGCCGAGTCCCGGGTACGCGCCCGAGGTGTCCACGAAGGTGACGATGGGTCGATGGAACTTTTCAGCCTGCTTGGCTAGGCGAAGAGCCTTGCGGTAGCCTTCGGGGTTCGCCATGCCGTAGTTGCGCACCATGTTCTCTTTGAGCGTTCGTCCTTTCTGGTTGGCCAGGATCGTCACAGGGCGGCCGGCCAGGAATCCGATGCCGCCGACGATGGCCGGGTCGTCGCCGTAACAGCGGTCGCCGTGGAGTTCGACGAAGCCGTCGAAGATTCGTTCAATATAGTCCAGCGAATACGGGCGCTCGGGGTGCCGGGCGAGCTCTACGCGTTTCCAGGTCTGTTCCGTCTTTGAGGCGAATTTAACCTTTTCTTCAAGCGTGGTAAGTTCCTCGTCCATATCGATTCCGGACGCGTCGGCAAGTTTTTTCAGCTCATCGAGCTTGGTGTTCAGATCGTTTGTGTTGGGCATGCTTACTCCTCGTCCTTGGAGACGATGCTGCATCCGAGCTTGTGCAAGTCGATCAAGCGCGCCAGAAGCGCTTTTTGTTCCTTGCGCGGCGATATGATGTCCACGAAGCCTTTCTCCAGCTGAAACTCCGCTTTCTGGAAGCCCTCGGGGAGTTTTTGGCGGATGGTACCTTCAATGACGCGCGGACCGGCGAAGCCGATGAGAGCGCGGGGTTCCGCGATGTGCACGTCGCCGAGCATCGCGAAGGAAGCCGTGACGCCGCCGGTGGTCGGGTCGCAGAGGACCACGAAGAAGGGGAGGCCCGCTTTTTCCAGTTCAGCCGCGGCGCTGGAAGTCTTGGCCATCTGCAGGAGGGAGAAGATGCCTTCCTGCATGCGCGCTCCGCCCGATGTGGCATACGCGATGACGGGGAGTCCCTCATCGGCGCCTTTCAAAAGCGCGCGGGAGATTTTTTCACCGACGACCGAGCCCATGGAGCCGCCCATGAAGTTGAACGACATGACGGCGAGTACCACAGGGCGTCCGTCGATCTCGCAGGTGCCGGTGATGACCGCTTCTTTCATGCGCGCCTTGGCTTCGGCTTCGGAAAGTTTTTCTTCGTAGCCGGCCAGGTCGATTGGGTTGAGCGATCGGAGGTTCGCCGAGAACTCAACGAAGGTGCCTTTATCGGCGATATAGGCGATGCGGTCCACCGGCTCCATGCGGTAATGGTGGCCGCACGAGGGGCATGTTCGAAGAGCGACTGCGATCGATGCGGCGTCGTGCTCGGCGGCGCAAACGGGGCAGGGTATGGGGCCGACGGTAGGCTTATCGGACATTCTCGACTTCCTTTTCGATTTCGGCATAATAGGACGTGCCGAATATACCGGAGCGGAACTTCGGGTGATTGACGATCCAGCGCTGCTGCAGAGCGTTGGTTTTGATGCCCTCGATGTTGAGTTCCAGGAGCGCGCGGTTCATGCGGTCCAGGGCGAGGTCTCGGGTGGGCGCGTAGACGATGAGCTTTGCGACCATCGAATCGTAGTGCGAGGGAACGGCATAGCCGGTATAGAGGAAGGAATCCCAGCGCACGCCGGGTCCGCCGGGGATGTCCAGAGCACTGATCTTTCCGGGCGTGAGGGCGTTGATGCGGCATTCCACCGCCCAGCCTTTCAGCTCGACCTTGCTCGGGTCGATTTCCATCTTTCCTTCGACGCAGGCCAGTATTTGCTGGCGGATGATGTCCACGCCGGAAACGAACTCGGAAACGGGATGCTCCACCTGGACGCGCGCGTTGACTTCCATGAAGTAGAAGTTTTTGCCCGACACGAGAAACTCGATGGTGCCCGCGCCGCGGTACTTCAGTTCCTTGAACATGCGGACGGCGCCTTCTTTCATGCGTTTGCGCATCGCGTCGTCGACGCCGGGGGAGGGGCTTTCCTCGATCAGTTTCTGGTGGCGTTTCTGCACGGAGCAGTCGCGCTCGCCGAGGACCGCGACGTTGCCGTTGCCGTCCGCGAGGATCTGGAGTTCCACGTGGCGCGGATCGATGATGTACTTTTCAATGAATACCGTGCCGTCGGCGAAGTTGGCTTCCGCCTCGCGGCTGGCGATGGCGATGTTTTCCGCCATGTCCGCGGATTTCTCCACGATGCGCATGCCCTTGCCGCCGCCGCCCGAAGCCGCCTTGATGATGATCGGATAGCCGAGTTTTTCGGCTTGGGCAATCGCCGCTTTCGGTTCGGAAACGGGGCCGTCGGTTCCCGGGGTTATCGGGAGACCGAACTTTTTGGCCGTATCGCGCGCCTGAACCTTATCGCCCAAGAGGTCGATGACGTCGGGATCGGGACCGATGAAGATCAGCCCCTCTTTCTGTACGGCGCGGGCGAAGTCGGCGTTTTCCGAGAGGAATCCGACGCCGGGGTGTATGGCCTCGCAGCCGGTGCCGAGCGCCGCTTTGATCAGGTTTTCTCGGACCAGATAGCTCTTGGCGGAAGCGGGCGGACCGATGCACACGGACTTATCGGCAAGGCGTACGTGGAGGTTCTCTTTGTCGGCGGTGGAATAGACCGCGACGGTTTCTATGCCGAGTTCCCGGCAGGTTCGGATCACGCGAACCGCGATCTCTCCGCGGTTGGCGATGAGTAGCCGTTTAATCACTTACAATTCTCCTAGAGCCGCTTTACTTCAAACAAGGTCTGACCGTATTCCACGAGGTCGCCGTTGGCTGCTTTGACCGCGACGATTTCGCAGTCGAATTCGGCTTCCAAGTGGTTCATCATCTTCATCGCTTCAAGGATGCAGAGCGTTTGACCGGCTTTGATTTTCTTGCCGACTTCGGCGAAGGCAGGCACATCGGGGCCGGAAGCCTTGTAGAAGGTCGCGACGATGGGGCTGGTGATCGCCTCGGTGCCGGGGGCCGGGACGGAGTGTCCGGCGGCTGCGGCTTTTTCAGCGTCTTCCGCGCGCGCGGGGAGGCCTAGGTGTACGGGTTTCGCTTCTGGGGCGCCGGCAGCGCTTCCGGTGAAACCGGCATTCGCTTTCTTGAGCGATAGGCGCGTCGATCCGTCCACGAGTTCGAGTTCGGTCAGGTCGCTTGCGCCGAATTTTTCCACGAGGGTTATGAGGGTCTTGTCGTCCATAGCTTTTTCTCCTTCTTAAATGCGCGACGGATCTACGTCGGCGTCGTAATCGATACCCGCGACATCGAAGCCATGGACCTCCATGAAATCGTGACGGAAACCCGCGACATCAGCGAGCTTTGCTATGTTCTCTTCGGTGATCTTGCTCATAAGTTCGGCGACGGCTTTCTGCACGTCGTCACGCATTTCCCAGTCGTCCACACGGATGCGGCCGACGGCGTCCACCGGTACCTTCGCGGCATCAAGGGCGTTTTTCGCGGAGTAAAGTTTTTCTTTATAGAGGCGGATGAGCTGCTCCTGACAGCCTTCGTGGAGCTTCATGTTCTTCATTACGCGGAAAAGGCTGGAGATGTAGAGGGATATGACCGGGATGACGGCGCTGGAACGTGTGACCACCGCTTTGTTGATGCTCACCCAGGCGTGGCCGCCCGTTTTGTTCATTTTCGCGGTCAGTTCCTTAGCGGTCTTTTCCAGGTGTTCCTTGGCGCGGCCGATGGTACCGTGCGTATATATGCCCCAGGAGATTTCCGGCCCGAGGTACGAATAGGCGACCGTCCGCGCGGTCGGAGCGAGCAGCCCCGCCTTGTCCAAGGCCTCAATCCAGAGCGCCCAGTCCTCGCCGCCCATGACCTTCTCGGTTCCGGCGATTTCCCCTTCGGTTGCCGGTTCCGCCGACGCGACGGTTAGCTTTCCGGTAACGACGTCCATGGCTTGGCCTGAGTAGCTTTTCCCTATCGGCTTGATCACCGAACGGTACATGGCGCCGGTCTTCGGGTCGACGCGAACCGGCGAAGCCAGGGAATACACGACAAGGTCGATTTTCGCGGGAATGCCGGCTTTCACGGCGACTTCCTTGATAGCCGCGATGGCGTCCGCTTTCATCTGGTCGGAGAACGCGTCCCCGTCCAAGGTTTTTGAGGCAAGACCCGCTTTTTCGGCTTCCGCGTCGAAAGAAAGGTTGTTGTACCATCCGGGGGTGCCTGGTTTCGTATCGCTGCCGGGTTTCTCAAAGGAAACGCCGACGGTCGCCGCGCCGTAGCCGAATGCCGCGCCGATGCGGCTGGAAAGGCCGTAACCGGTGGAGCAGCCCACTATGAGCACGAGTTTGGGGGCTCCTTTTACGGAAGCCTCTCCGGCCATTTCCTTCTTTACTTGAGCTATCTGCGTCCGCACCTGCTTGACGCATCCTTGCGGATGGCTGTTGAGGCAGATGTTGTTCCGAATCATCGGTTTGATTTGCATTTGTTTTCTCCGGTTTCCTGTTAATTAAGAAAAAGAATAATCAACCACAGATTTCACAGATGCACACAGATGAGGAAGGAAGAAAAGGGGAGCAGAACAATCTAATATCTCTCCTTTTCCCTCTCGCATTTTCTTATCTGTGCCTATCTGTGTTAATCTGTGGTAAATATCTCTTCATTCATTCGAATTATTCAGCCTTCCCTACCAAGCACATCCATTCGGCTTCGGCGCAGAGTTCTTCGCCGACGTAGGCTTTTCCCGCTTGTTTGAGCATGCGCGGGGAAATGCGGAGGTTTTCTATCACCAGCCGAACTTCGTCGCCGGGCCGCACCTGGCGGCGGAATTTCACCTTGTCCACAGTACCGAGAAAAAACAAGGCGTCGTCACCCATGATGCCGATCTTCCGCATGCCCGCGCCGCCGGCCTGAGCCATAGTTTCAATCAATATGACGCCGGGCACCACAGGATATTGGGGGAAATGACCCTTGAAGAAAAAGTCCTTCTCGGTGAACTTCCGACGCGCCACAACGCGTTCCTTCGTCGCCTCATCAATCACATCGACAAACAGGAACGGGTCACGATGGGGAATAAGCTTCTCAATCTCGTTCAAAACTTAGCTCCTTATATACGGATCAACCACGACGGCACAATGTACTGTTTCAACCACGAAAACACGAAAGCACGAAGGGAAAACGACGGATTGTTCTATCCCGTTTTTATCTCTTTTTCGTGTATTCGTGTTTTCGTGGTTAATTATGTTCAATCCTACTTATATTTCCTAAACACGACAACGCCGTTATGGCCGCCGAAGCCTAAGGATCCGGACGCCGCTACGTCGATTGTACCGGGAACGGCCTTGTTAGGCACGTAGTCCAGGTCGCATTCGGGGTCGGGGTTGTCCAGGTTGATCGTCGGCGGGTAGAACCCTTCGCGGATGGCCTGGATGCAGGCGATGGCTTCAATCGCTCCGGCGGCGCCGATGCAATGGCCTGTCATTCCCTTGGTTGACGACACCTTCATCTTGAAGGCATGGTCGCCGAAGGCGATCTTGACCATTCTGGTCTCGGTCGGGTCGTTGATTTCGGTGGAAGTGCCGTGCGCGTTGTAGTACTGCACGTCTTCCTTCTTCACGCCCGCGTCCTTGAGCGCCAGACTGATGGCCCGAGCGCCGCCCTCTCCCGACGGATCGGGGGAAGTGATGTGGTAGGCGT
>JBAYHM010000051.1:0-18734 GCA_041666155.1 Treponemataceae bacterium | reverse complement strand
GCCGGTGTAGACCTCATCAAGGAAATCAACGCGAATTTCGGGTATACCTTACGGTCGTACGAATTTGGTTTTGTTCGCCCTCCCACCGATTCTCTTCTTGAACATTATGCGATTCTGGACGCCATCCGCGCGCGCGACGCGCTCAAAGCCGGCGAACTCATGACGAAGCATCACCTTGCCAGCCGAAAAGTATTGATCGCTAAGCTCCGCGATACAAAATAGGGGACATCGAAAAACATCAGCTTTTTGATGTCCCTTTAGTCTTTTTTTGACATCGTCCTGGCCCGGGACGATGCTTTTTACATCCTGTAGTTTATCTCCATTTAATCCCGCTTTTTTTATAGAAACGAATTTTATTGACAGATTCCATAATTGATAAAATAATGAATACAAAATATCGAGCGCAATACTTTGTGCTTATCCTGTCGCGTGTTCGTGTGAATGCGACGATCAGAGATACGGCGCCCGGCCATTCGTTTTTCGATAACCGGGCGAGCCTTCGGGACGGGTGTGGCGGCATTCGTAACAAGGGCTTTTTCAGATCTGAATTTTCAGAGGAGGAACTATGAACGGAAAGAAAATCGTCTGCGTAATTCTCTCGGCCGCGTTGGTCGCCGGAGCCGCGTTTGCGGGTGGAACTAAAGAAGCCGCGTCATCCAAGCCGGTAACGCTCAACTTGGGTCATGGCGCCGCGACCACAAATCCCCGACACATCGTCGCGCTTCAATTTGCCGAGTATGTAAAGGCTCAGACGAACGGTCGCATTACCATCGCGATACATCCCTCCGAAAGTCTCGGAAGCGATCGCCAGATGGCGGAAAAGGTCGCTCTCGGAACCTTGGACATGAGCATCAATTCCCAGGGACCGATCGCGGGTTACAATCAGAAACTTCTCATGGTCGGTATGCCTTTCCTTTTCGCTACTCCGAAGCAGGCTTACGCGGTCCTGGACGGCGAAATCGGTGAGCAGATTTCCAAAGAACTCGTTCCCAGCGGTTTCCACGTTCTTGCGTACTGGGAGAACGGTTTCCGCCACATCACCAACAACGCGCGCCCGATCAACAAGCCCGAAGACCTCAAAGGCCTGAAGATCCGCACGCCCGAAGACAAGGTTACATTGGCGATCTTCCGCGCTCTCGGCGCCAGCCCGGCTCCTTTGGCATTCGGTGAGCTCCCGATGGCTCTCTCCCAGGGTGTTTTCGACGGTCAGGAGAATCCCGTCGTGAACATTCACTCCGCCAAACTTTACGAAGTCCAGAAGTTCATTTCCCTCTCCAACCACAAATACGAGACCTGTCCGATGATCGTTTCAGAAGCGACCTGGGGCAAACTCTCCGCCGCGGATCAGAAAATTCTGAAAGACGCCGCGCTGAAGTATGCCGCGGTTCACCGCGAAATGAACGGCAAGCTTAACAACGACCTTCTCTCCGACCTTGAGGCGAAAGGAATGAAGAAGAACCAGGCTGATGTTGCCGCTCTTCGTGAGGCGACCAAGTCAGTGTATGCCGAGTTCGAGCCGACCTTCGGCAAGGACTTCGTAGCGAAGGTTCTGGACGTAGTTTCCAAGAACTAAGCATCCAGGTTCCTAGGTTTTATGATTCCTTGTGTGTCTTTTTCCGTAATCGGTTGAAGATTCACAAGGTTCAATAAGGGTCGTTCCGCCGCCGTCGACTCGCCCCTTCAGAATCGTTTCAAGATTCCGTAGAAATGAATCGGCGGCATATACCTTGAAAAGGAATACCGCATGGAGAAAAGCACACTGGGTCGCGTCAACGCGATCCTCTATCGCGCGATCAAAGAAATCCTAATTTTCTCCGGTCTCGTGTTGATCGTGCTCACGTTCGTGGGCGTCATAACCCGTTATATTTTAAAGACTCAAATGACGTGGGCCTATGAAGTGTCCATCCTGCTTCTCGTCTGGGTCTGCTTCCTTGGCGCGGCGGCAGGTGTTAAATCAAAAAGCCACGTCAATTTCGATGCCGTCATCAATTTGGTCCCGGTAGGATTGCAACGTTTCTTGGTTATTTTGAAATTTATTCTGCTCATATTGATTACGGGTACCGGGATGTATTTCGGATACAAGGTTGTCCTTAAAACGATGGCGCAACAGTTCCAGACAATTCCCGTGCCCGTCAGCGCCCTTTACGCAGCCCTTCCGGTGTCATTCATCCCTTTGGTTCTTTTTTATCTTGAGGAATTCCTTACCGACCTCCGCGCCAATTTTGGTTCGCGGAAAAGCAAGGAGGCATAAATGGGTGCCGCACTTCTCCTTTCTTTCTTACTTTTGCTGTGCCTTTCCCTTCCGATAAGCATGTCTCTGATCGGCGCTTCATTGGCTGCGATCATCGCGCAGGGTCGCTTCCCGGTCGAAACGGTTTTTCATACGATGACCGGTGGCCTCACCAGCTACATCCTGCTTTCAATTCCGTTCTTCATCGTCGCGGGCGAACTTATGAACTCCGGCGGGATCACGACGCGCATTTTCGATTTCTGTAACCAGCTCGTTGGACGCATCCCCGGCGGACTCGGACACGCGAACGTCTTTGCCAGCATCATCTTCGCCGGCATGTCGGGTTCCGCGGTTGCGGACGCCGGCGGTCTCGGTGCTATCGAGATGAAGGCAATGAAGGAAAAAGGCTTTGACGACGACTTCTCGGCGGCGGTAACCGCGGCATCGTCGACGATCGGGCCGATAATTCCACCGAGTATCCCGATGATCGTTTACGGCGTTTCCGCCGAAGTCAGCGTTGGTAAACTCTTCGCCGGCGGCATGATCCCCGGTCTTCTCATGGGCATAATGATGTCCATCCTGGTTTACATCATTGCCGTTAAGAGGAAATATCCGCGGCTTGAACGATTCAGCATAAAAGAAGTCGGCATCACCTTTTATAAAGCCTTTCTTCCCATTATGACTCCGGCGATCATCATCGGCGGAATCATGGGCGGTATCTTCACTCCCACCGAAGCCGCGTGCATCGCCGTTGTATATGCGATGTTCCTCGGCTTTGTTGTCTATCACGAACTGAACTGGAAAGGATTGAGGGAGATTATCTTCAACGGCCTAGTGACGACTTCCACCGTTACCTTCATTATCGCGGGAGCGGCTGCCTTCGCTTGGCTTATCGCGATAGATGGTATCCCGAAGGACATCGCAAACTGGATATCGGGTGTCAACATGCCGGTTTGGCTGTTTCTCTTTGCGTTCAACGTATTCTTCCTCATTCTCGGCTGTTTTATGGAAGCACTCTCCATCCTGATCATCATCGTGCCGGTGCTGATGCCGATAATGGCCGCCTTACATCTTGATCCGCTCCATATGGGCGTTGTGCTCGTTCTTAACCTGATGATCGGTCTCATAACGCCGCCGGTGGGTATGAGCCTGTTTGTCGTTAGTAAGGTCGGTAACGTGAAGTTGGAAAAACTCTGTGTCGCCATCATTCCTTTCATCATTCCGCTAGTTATTGTTCTAGTAATGATCACCTATATTCCGTCTCTCGTGACGTGGCTTCCAAGCGTTATATTCGCCAAATAAATAGGTTTAAGGAGATCCTACTATGCTTTTTAATTTGAAAGGCCGTACGGCCATTGTTACCGGAGCCGGTTCCAAACGCGGAATCGGACGCTGTATCGCTTTATCTCTAGCTGAACAAGGCGCGAATGTCGTCATTTGCGATATGAACCTCGAAGGCGCCAAAGAGACCGCCGCCGAAGTCGCGGCTAAGGGTGTGAAGACCGATGCGATCCAGTGCAACGTCATCATTGAGAAGGAAATTGCCGAAGTCGTAAAACAGACCATCGCCAAATTTGGGAAGGTCGATATCCTGGTAAACAACGCGGGAATCACCCAGCCGGTGAAGGTCCTGGATATGACGGAGGCGGACTGGGACCGCATCGTCGACGTTAATATGAAGAGTACTTTCCTCTTCTCCAAAGCGGTTCTTCCGAACATGATCGCGAACAAGTACGGTCGCATCGTCAATATGAGTTCCGTTTCCGCCAAGCGCGGCGGCGGCGTATTCGGCGGAGCCCACTATTCAGCGGCCAAGTCCGGTATCCTCGCTTTCGGGAAAGCTCTCAGCCGAGAAGTTGCGCCAAACGGCATAACGATCAACGCGATCACGCCCGGGATTGTCGCCACCGACATCCGCGGCGGGGTCGAGGATGAAGAGACCCAGAAGAAGATGACGGCTGATATTCCTTGTCGCCGTATGGGTAGACCCGAGGACGTCGCCGCCGCCGTATGCTTCCTTGCTTCCGATGAAGCGGGATACATCACGGGCGAAGAGATCGACGTGAACGGCGGATCGCACATGGACTAAACGTCGACCGCTTGTTTCGATAGGCCCGCCGAACGTATCTTATCCTCATTATGGTCCTTTACGATCCGTTGGTTTCAATGCGTTTCCTTGAGTACGGCATTCTCATACCGTCCCTCAATTCCCGCGCGGCTTCTATTGTTCAGAAACTGCGGACCGCGGACCTCGGCCCGGAAAGCGCCTGGCTGCGTGTCGGTGTCTCCGAACGCATTACGAGGGAGGACGTGGTCCGCGTCCATGCGGCGGAGTATGTGACTCGTTTGTTCGCGGGCGGGAAATCGTTAGAGACGGAATTGCTCAAAACGTATGAATTAATCGGCTCGGACGGGTTACCTCACCGGTACGAACCGAACAAAGCGACGCGGCCACTGTCGGCTTTGTTCGATACGATTCTACTCCAGGTTGCGGGGACCTATCAGGCTTGTCTGATAGGCTTGGATCGGGGTTTCTGCTTTTACCTCGGCGGCGGCATGCATCACGCCCGGCGCGACGGCGGCTCGGGTTTCTGCCTGCTCAACGATTCAATGATCGCGGTCGATCGGTTGCGTGCCGAAAAACGCGTTAGAACGATCTGGATCATTGATCTGGACGCGCACAAAGGCGATGGGACGGCCGAAATCGCTTTAGGCGATCTGGACATGCTTACCCTCTCCATTCACATGGCGGACGGTTGGCCTCTGGACCCGGAAAGCCTTGAGACGGCGCGGCGCCAAGGACGCGGTGACGATAAAGCGCCGTTCGTTCCCAGCGAGGTCGAAATTCCGATCAAGCGGGGCGATGATGGGCTGTACGTTGAAATGCTTGCCGCCGGTCTTGTTCGTTTAGAGGAACTTTCCGGCGGCATCCGGCCCGATCTGGCTATTGTCGTGGACGGCGCCGATCCCTATGAGCACGATGGGCTTGCCTCCAGCGCGGATCTGTCGCTCACCCTTGAACAATGCGTCGAACGGGATTTATTTGTGCGCGCTTTTCTGCGCGAACGGGGAATCCCTTCCGCTTGGATTATGGCAGGAGGGTACGGGGAACGTGCATGGGAACCGCCGGCCGCGTTTCTTTCTAAAGTACTTAGATGAACACCGTTGAATACAGAATCGAGTCAGGAAAAGAAACGCTCGCGTGCAGCGTCGACTATTCCGCCGATAGGCTAAAACCTTCGGTCATCAGTCTACACGGCGGCGGACCGTCTTCCCGTAGAACGACCCGATATCTTTCCTCTGTATTTCAGAACGTGGGAAAAAGCGTCGTCCGATTCGATTTTTCCGGCCAGGGCGACAGTTCGGGTGAGATGCATAAGTCCAGTTTAAAAAAACGCTTCCATGAGACTCTTACAGTGTTGGACTTTTTCGGTGTGGATGAAGGACTTACGGTAATCGGCACGAGCATGGGCGGGTATATAGCCGCCGCCATCGCGAGAAAAATCCCCATCAAAAACCTGATCCTGTTTTGTCCGG
Organism: Treponemataceae bacterium; assembly: GCA_041666155.1. Classification (GTDB taxonomy): domain Bacteria; phylum Spirochaetota; class Spirochaetia; order Treponematales; family Breznakiellaceae; genus SZUA-426. The sequence goes on along the minus strand of JBAYHM010000051.1, from coordinate 12,967 downwards.
CCGCGTATTCGACCGATGCCTGGGACGTGGAATTCGGCTCAGGTTTTACCGAGATAATTAGGGAAAAGGATTCGTTCTTGAGGACGGATATCGCCGCTTCGTTGGAATCGTTCCAAGGTCGGGCGTTGCTGATCACCGGTTCCGAAGACGAGATCATCCCGAAACCGGTGATTGATCTATATACGCAAGCGCTTTCCTGTAAGAACGGATTTGAGGCCTTTGTTATCGAAAGCTGCCCTCATCCGATCCATCGTTGGGCCGATACACGTCCCGACGTCAGGAAAAATATCGAGGATACGGTTCTGCGTTTCATCAAAGCGTGACGATCTGCGTGTACAAATCTCGTTCGGCTTTCGCAAGGGCTTCCGCCTTTGCGGCGCAACGTTCATAAAAAACGTTCCGTTCCGCGGGTTTCATTTTCGCGGTGACGGCCGCCGCGGCCGCGTCGAACTCGACCGCGAGGGCGCGCCACGCGGCAATAGAGGAGTCTAAGGCCGGTAGGAGGGTTCGGAGGCGATCGCCGCCAGCCCGATCGGTATCGCTCAACGCGGCGGCGCTTTTTTCAATGAAATCGCGGAATAGGACGCGGAAAGCCGCGCCTCCGGTTCCGTTGCGTTCGATGCAACCCGCTAGGAGTGAAAGGGCGGGACTTGCGATCCAGGGTTTCGCGTACTGGTCAAAGTCGCGAAGCGCGGCGGGGAAAGCTTCAATCCCTGCTAGTCCGGTCGGAATCGGAAGAGGTTTTGCGGCCGCGGTGGATGAGTCGGTCCAAGTGTCGCGTCCTTCGTAATTGTCGATGATCGTTTTGAACGCGGCATCGATTAGTGATCGTCGATTTATCGTTGGCGCCGTCGGGGAAGCGGGGCGGGAAAGTTCCACGAACTCCGCACGCGGCGGCCAGACTTTGGTCTTGGAGTGTCGTGCTTTGTCCAAATCGACAATTCTGATCTCTTGAAGACCCGAATGCTCGGTATCGGAAACCAGCGCTATTCGCTTGTCAAAATCCACAGCGAAAAGGGTGATCCAATGCCAGCCGAACTCCATATAGCTCGGGCCGTATTTTCCGCCGTATAGATAGGGAAGAAAGCGCATGTCGACGCGGAGCGGCACCGGGATGCCGGACTCAAGAAGCGCGAACACCGGTTTCCAAGCGTCGCTAACTTCGCCCGAATTTTTCGCCGCGGTTCCGGGTACGACGACGCGGTAAGGAATGCCGCTCGCCACAAAAAAGACTTCTCGCATGCGGGAGGATCGACCGCCCAGGAAGGGGAAGCCGTCGGCGGAAAACATGAAGGATGGGGCGCCGCCGCCGCCGATGATGTCGCTTTCGACAATGTCGTAACCGATCGCGCGCAACGCGTTCGTCAAGGCCGAACTTTCGCAATGGCCGCCTTTGATTACGGCGGAGGAACCCCGCGCCTGAATGGTCCCGGTTCGTCCCTCCAGCGCCTTATCAAGAGATGAGCAACCGAATAAGGTTCCGCCGATAGTACTCGCGATGAGAATAGATGCCAGTTTGTTCATGATAGCCTCCCGTTTTCAAACCCAATTGTATCCAGGGAGGTTTGCGGGAACCTTCCGTTTCTTGCGGATCGATGTCCGAATCTTGCTTTTGTAATAGTTTGACCGCTTAAGTCAGCGGCTTAACCGGCAGATAAATTTCCAAATCGAAGCGCCGGCTGAACAAGCCCTTGGGCATCGACAAATAACGTTCGAATGCGGGAAAGTCTTCCGGTTCGCACGTGCTTTGCGGGAGTATCTCGTAGTATAGACGCGAGTAAGCGGCGGAAAGTCCGCGTTCGGGACCTTTATAGGGGAGTACGATGCAGCGGAAGGCGGGAAGGTCGCGGATATGAATGTCCCCGCTTCCTTCCGTTCCCTGCGGAACTTCCAGACAAGCGTCATACCGGAGTTGGCCGTCGCCGGTGATGTCCGGATTGTCCCAGGAAATGCCGTAAATGCGAGCTTCCGGAGCGATCAGCGCGCGCGGTCCGGCCCATCTCATGAGCGTGCCCCAGGCCTTACCGATCCCCGGTCCGTACGGCCCTACGTGTGAACAATAGGCGACACACAAAGGCGTAAGTGTTTCGTATCGGTAGTCGATGGTCGTGTCCGCGGTGGTACGGAAAGCGAACGCCGCTGGTGCCGAATAGCCGGCTGCTCCATCTCGCCCCAGTTTTCTCTTGCGGAAGTTTTGCGGCGTTATACCGAAACGGGCGCGGAAATCGCGGGAAAAAGCTGATGGCGTGGCAAAACCACAATCGAGAGCGATGCGCGTAACTGGTATAGTCGGTTTGTAGAGGAGTGAATTTGCCGCTTTTTCCAGGCGCAGCCGACGGATATGCTCGGCGGGAGTCTCCCCGGTCAGCGCCGCGAAAATACGATGAAAGTGGAAGGGCGAAAAAGCTGCCGCATCGGCAAGTTCCGATAGGCTTGGGTTTTCGTCCAAATGTTCACGCGCGTATTCCAAGGCACGGAAGATTCGTGTACGGTAATCGGTGATGGGAGACATTCATTGACTTTAGCAAGCGGAGCTTTCAGCGGCAAGGCTTATTCGCTAGGATGAACATATGACCCAGGAGTGTGTAATCACCGCCGCCGGCGCTTCAAGCCGTATGGGAACGTGGAAACCGCTTTTAAAGTTCGGAGATTCCACCCTTATCGAAACTGTCGTGGGAACGGCGCTTTCGGCCGAGCTCCGCGTGATTTTAGTGGTTGGATATCGGGGTGATGAATTGGCGGATCGTTTCGCGGGACATCCGCGGGTCATCGTTGTTCGAAACCCAGAATGGGGAAGTGGCCTGCTTGGTTCGCTACTGGAGGGCTTGCAGGCATGCGAAGGGCGGACCGTTTTCTTGATGAACGGCGACAAGCCCTTGGTCAGCGCGAATACCTACCGAAAGCTTTCGACTGAAGCCGAACGCAGAATGGTCTCAGGTTTGCCCGAGGTTCCGCTGTTCGCCGCCTATCAGGGAAAGGCGGGGCATCCGGTTTTCGTACGGCGGGAAATCGCGCTTGGGGCCGTTTCGTTACCGGGGCGGTCCGAAAAGATGCGCGATCACCTTTCCCGTTATAATCCGGTCTTGGTCGAATGCGAGGATGAAGGAGTATTGGTCGATATCGATACGCCGGAAGACTATGAACGACTGCGATCTAAGGATGGTATACTCGACTTATGAACAGCAAAAATATTTTTCATCGAATAGTTTCATTGGCGGCGTTGCTTCTTTGTTGTACCTTCTCCGCGTTCGCGCAAAACGAGGCAGGCCTTCCTTCCCGAGTCGTGTTAGGCGGACGCGCCGTGATCATGGTCGCGGATGCGGTATACGCCTTTCCTTCAGTAGTCGATCGGGTTCTTTCCGTTGCGGGGACCGATCAGGGGCTTGGCGCTTTCCTGGGCGCTCTTGATCCCTCGTTCGTGAAGAAGCCTGCCCTGGATCGTTCCGCTACCGCGGAATCCTTCGCGGCGCTGAAGCCGGATCTCGTGATCCTGAAAAGCATGATGAAGGGCAGCCTCGGTAAAAGTTTGGAGGCTCTTTCTCTCCGTACCCTTTACCTTGATTTGGAGACTCCTGAAGATTATTTCCGCGATCTTGCCGCTCTCGGTAAAACGTTTGGTGATGAAAAACGGGCAGACGCGTTGATATCCTATTATCGATCACTCGTCGCAGATACCGTGCGGCGGGTTTCCGGGCAACCGAAACCGAGAACGCTGCTCGTGCAAGCCGCCTCCGGGGCGGGTCTTTGGGAAGCGCCGCCCGCGGCTTGGATGCAAACGACGTTGGTAAAAATGGCCGGAGGTGACCCCGTGTGGGTTGGGGCTACGCCGGGCAACGGCTGGACTCGACTGAACGTGGAGCAAATTGCCGCCTGGAATCCCGAGGTCGTCATTGTCGTTTCGTATCGTGAGGATTCCGCGAAGTCCGCGTCCGCTTTCAAAACCGATCCTCGGTTCGCCAACCTTTCCGCGGTTAAAGCATCTCACGTGTTCGCGATGCCCCAGGATTTTTACTCATGGGATCAACCCGATACGCGTTGGGTTCTCGGTCTTAGACGAATCGGCGCTTTTCTGCATCCCTCTAGTTTTTTCAACGCCGATGCCGGAGGCGAGGCCAAAGAGTTCTTCCGGATTCTGTACGGAATAGATAAAATGAAATTCGAGTCGGTGATTGCGCCGCGTCTGAAGGGAGATCATGGGGTCAAATAAGGCCCTTCGTATTCTTTTGCTATTGGGCCTCTTTGTCGCGGTTTGTGGCGCGGCGCTTTTTCTGGGACGCTATCCAGCGCCGGGATTCCTGCCGCCGTTTGCGTTGCGCGATGATCCCATCGCACGCGCCGTCGTTTTTGGTTCACGGATGCCGCGAATCCTCGGCGCGGTCCTAATCGGCGCGTCGCTCGGCGGCGCCGGGGCAGCGTTCCAGCTTGTGTTCGCCAACCCCTTGGTGGAACCGGGGTTTCTCGGCGTTTCACAAGGCGCCGCTTTCGGTGCCGCGCTGTCGATGATTTTAGGGGCCGGCTTAGGGCCGTTAACCGCTTTGTCGGCATTCGTCTTTGCGCTTATCGCTCTTTTGATTTCTTCGATTCTCGCGCGCAAATTCCGCTACGGCGGCTCCGTCTTACGTCTAGTGCTGGCGGGCATTTCCGTCTCCGCCGTTTTTTCCGCGGGCATCGCGATCATAAAATATACGGCGGATCCTTTGTCGCAATTGCCGGATATCACGTATTGGACACTTGGCGGCCTTTCCGGTCTTAATTGGACGTCTTTCCGATTGCTTGCGCCCTCGGTTATCGTATCCTTGCTCCTTTTGCTGCTTCTGCGCCGTCGCATCGATCTTTTATCCTTGGATGATGAAGTAGCTCGGTCGCTCGGCGCGCGGCCGGAAGCCGAACGGGCTTTCATTCTCGCTTCGGCCGCGCTGGGAGTTGCCGCGTCCGTCGCGGCAAGCGGCGTCGTCTCCTGGGCAGGGCTCGTCGTGCCGCACGTCGCGCGGGCGATCGTCGGGGCGGACGCCCGCGCGTCGGTTCCCGTTTCCATGATTCTCGGCGCTTTGTTTCTCGTTGTGTGCGACGCGGCCGCGCGGACGATGTTTGCCGGAGAACTTCCGTTGGGCGCAACGGTATCCGCTCTCGGCGCTTTCGTATTCGTCGGCTTTCTCGCTTCCGGTCGAACGAGGATCATACGATGAACGCCTTTCGGTTGGCGTCGGTTTCCTACCGCTACCGCGTTGCGGATCGTTGCGCGGTGGACGAAGTCTCCTTAAATCTTTCAGTCGGTATGATCGAGGTTGTCGTCGGGGCCAACGGATCGGGAAAGTCGACTTTGCTTGGCCTGGCATCGGGACGACTACGTCCCGCGTCCGGCACCGCGCGAATCGGTGAAGCGGAAATCGCGCGGCTTTCGCCTTTCAATCGCGCGGCCCGTATCGCGGTTCTGCCGCAGGCGGAACGGGTAGCGTTCGACTTTTCCTGCCTCGATTTCGTGCTTTTCGCGAGAGCGCATAAACGTTCGCCCTTCGCTGCGCCGGGGGCCGAAGATTTCCGAGCCGCGCGGTCAGCGTTGGAAACGCTTGGTGTGGAAGCCCTGGCTGAACGGCCGGTGACTGAACTGTCCGGCGGCGAGCTTCAGTTGGTCAGGCTTGCCCGCTGCGTCGCCCAGGAAGCGTCTCTCCTCGTGCTCGATGAGCCGACTGCTATGCTTGATCCGGCACATTCCTCCGCGGTCGCCCGCGCCGTCCGCGTTATCGCGGAAAGCGGGAAGGCAGTGCTGCTCGCGACGCATGATCTCGCGTTCGCCGCCGCGGTGGCGGACCGCGCGCTTGTCCTTCGCCAAGGGCGCGCTGTCGCCGAGGACGAACCAAGCCGCGCCTTCGATCTTGGAATTCTTGAAAAAGCATTCGGCGTCGCATTCGAGTCCCGCCTGGCGCCGATGCCGGTGAACCTACTAAATAAATGATTGTTTGGTAATTATTTACATAATAAAAATTTCTGAAGAACAACAATATTACCCGGGTGATATTGACACGATAATATTATCCGGGTAATAATGCGATATGAACAATAATAACACGTATAGCGCTTTCAGCGGCTACCGAAGAATTTCCACAGGTGATCTTGGAACGGTTCTTACCGCCGTGAAGCCTTTTGTCGACGGGGAAGCCGAAAGGCTTCTTATATTTGACCATTCAAGCGGTCGGCAGGTCGATTTTGATTTTCGGGGTACGCTCGATGACGTTCTCTCCCGCGCGATGCCGGATAAGGCCGCGGCGGATGCGCCCGGTGAAGCCCAGAAATCAGGAAAGGGTCGCCCCAAGCTCGGCGTCGTCGCCGGAGAGGTGACCTTGCTTCCGCGCCATTGGGAGTGGCTTGCCGCCCAACCCCTGAAAGCCTCCGGAACGCTTCGCCGTTTGGTGGATGAAGCGCGCGCGAAAGACGCGGCCAGCCCGAAAAAAAGGATAGAAGCGCTTGAAACCATTTTGAGGTCCCTAGCCGGCAATCTCCCGAATTTTGAAGACGCCGTCCGGGCGCTGTACGCGAGCGACAACGGCCGCTTTTTCTTGTGCATCACGGAATGGCCGCAGGACGTGCGGAAATTCATCGGCGAATGGCTGGCGGATATGTGAATCGTCGCGGTTCGGACAACGCAACAAAATGAAAGTCGGCCGCATCATTGTGACGATTTTCCCGATAGACAATACTCTCGCAATGTACGAAGCTTACGCGGAAAACACGGCATATTGACGCCATGGAGTAATACACATGAAAGCGATTATCGTACCGAAGCCTTTTGAGATTCTCATTGAAGAAGTCCCCACACCGACGATCCGAAACGATGACGACGTACTGATCAAGGTTGTCGGGGCAGGCATCTGCGGCTCAGATATTCATATTTTTACCGGTACCAACACCTTGGCAACCTATCCCCGTTTGATCGGGCATGAGTACGGCGGCGTGGTCGCTGAGATCGGCAAGGGCGTAAAAGGCCTTAAAGCCGGAGATGTCGTCGCCGTAGATCCGGTCCGCTCCTGCGGCGTCTGTTACCCCTGCTCTATCGGCAGGCATAACGTGTGCGAGAAGCTGGAAGTCACCGGCGTGCACCGGGACGGCGGTTTCGCCGAGTATGTGCTCGCGCCCGCCGCGAACGTCTACAAGCTGGACTCTTCGATCGTGCCGAAGGAATTCGCGTGCATGGCGGAACCTTTCTCAATCGGGGCGCAGGTAAATGCCCGCGCAAGGACCGGCGAAGGCGATCTCATGTTGGTGATGGGCAGCGGACCCATCGGTTTGTGCATCATGCAAGTCGCGAAGAGCCGGGGCGCCAAAGTCATCATGACGGATATTCTCGACGCGCGTCTGAAAAGGGCAAGCGCAATGGGCGCCGACCGAACGGTGAATGTGAAGAACGAGAATCTTGAACAGGCCGTTAAGGAATTCACCAAGGGTTTAGGCGCGACGATCGTCGCCGACTCGGTGTGCTCGGTCGAGTCCTTTCCTCTCGCGCTGCAGCTCGCCTGCGCCGCGGGTCGCGTCATCTCGCTCGGTCTGGACAACAAACCCACGCCGATCGCGCAGGTGAACATCACCAAAAAAGAATTGGACGTGATGGGCTCCCGTTTGAGCAACTATCGTTTCCCGGAGGTGGTAAAAGGCTTTGAGAATGGTTCTTTAACGCCTAAAGCCATCGTCACGCACCAGTTCCCGTTCGCGAAGGTCAAGGATGCGATCGAATTGGTCCGAACCAAACCGGAAGAAGTCTGCAAGGTCCTGGTTCGGTTCGACCAGAACTGAAACGATAAGTAGGTCTATACTACACTGGACGAGATACGGTTATTTCGCTCGATCGAAATAGCGGAATTCCTTGCATCGCTTGAAACGCTCGGCACAAAGCCGGGCGTTTTTATTGTTAGCAACGATGGGCGCGCCATCAAAAAAAGCGCCTTTAAAGCGCTTTTTTGATATCCAATTTCAAAAAAAGTGATAAAATAGCAAATATCGATTTTGGAACACCGTTCCAAAAAACAGAGATCAGGCTTTTTCTAAAGACAGAATATGCCGGTAAGATAAGGAGCGTACACGACCATGGCACAAAAGGTTGTTTTGCTTGAGGATCGCTATACCCACCACGACTATGAAAAGGCGGCGCTCGCGAAAACAGGCGCGGTTATTGTTGAAAGCAAGGCGTCTTCGCCGTCGGAAATACTAGCGGTAGCCGCGGACGCCGACGGCATCGCCGTGAACCTCGCGCCGATAACGGCGGAAGTGATCGCGGGGTTAAAAAAATGCAGGGTGATCGTCCGCTACGGCGTCGGTTTCGACAGCGTCGATATCAAAGCCGCCGGTGAAAAGGGCATCATGGTGGTCAACGTTCCCGACTACTGCGATGAAGACGTTTCCGACCAGGCGCTCGCGCTGCTCATGTCCTGCGCCCGCCAGACCCCCTTGCACGACCGCGAAGTCCGCAAAGGCAATTGGAACATCAGAAGCGGCGGACCGATGTTCCGGTTCAAGGGAAAGACGATGGGCATAGCCGGTTACGGCCGTATTCCCCAGTGTCTGCACCGCAAGCTGAAAGGTTTCGGTTTCGCGCGAATTTTAGTAAGCGATCCGTTCGTAAGCAAAGACATCGTGACTGCGGCCGGCGCGGAACTCGTAGACCTCGACACGCTGCTGGCGCAATCGGATTATATTTCGGCGCACGTTCCGCTCTCCGAAAAAACCAAGCACATGTTCGGCCGCGAGCAGTTCGCTAAAATGAAGCGAACCGCCATTTTTGTAAACACGGCTCGGGGCGGCATTGTCGATACGGCCGCGCTATATGACGCGCTTAAACGCGGAGTTATCGCCTGGGCGGGCATCGACGTGCATGAGCAGGAACCTGTCGCGAAAGATTACCCGCTGTTCGCCCTTGATAACGTGGTGCTCACCGATCATGTCGGTTGGTATTCGGAAGAGTCTCAGGTCGATCTGCAGACAAAGGCGGCGCTCGCCGTCGCCGAGGTCCTTTCCGGCAAAGTTCCCCAGTTCATAGTGAACAAACAGTTCTTGAAAGCATAATTTTCGCGTTGAAGGAGTATGTATGGCCCGTTTTTCTCGTTTGCAAGTTCTGAATGCGATGAATGAAATCAGCCTTGTGCCGGTTTTCTATCATGCCGACCTTGAGACGGCGATCAATGTCGTCGCCGCGGTTTCCCGCGGCGGCTGCAAATTGGTTGAGTTCGTAAGCAGGGGCGACCACGCGTTTGAAGTTTTCAGCGCGTTGGATAACCATTTCCGCAAGGAAGATCCCTCGCTCATTCTCGGTGCCGGCTCAATAGTCGATCCCTACACCGCCGCTCTTTATATTAATGTGGGCGCCAATTTTATCGTCGGCCCAATGTTTAATCCAGAAGTCGCCAAGATTTGCAACAGACGTCAGATTCCTTATAGCCCGGGCTGCGGCAGCGCCTCCGAAATTTCCGAAGCGCAGGAATACGGCTGTGAGATCGTGAAGGTGTTCCCGGGTGAGAGCGTCGGCGGTCCGAAATTCGTCAAGTCGATTCTCGGCCCGATGCCGTGGACGCGCATGATGCCGACCGGAGGCGTTAAGCCGACTCGGGAATCGGTGACGGAGTGGATAGAAGCGGGCGTTGTCGCCATGGGCATGGGCTCGGAGCTCATTACATCGGATAACATTAAAGCGAAAAACTGGAAAGGTATCGAAGAGAAAGTGCGTGAAACCGTCGCGCTGGTTCAAGAAATCAAACAGAACAAAAAGAAATAAGGGAGGTAAAACATGGCGCTTAAAATCAGACCGGCGGAAGAGTGCAAGTACGATATCCTCTCTCTCGGAGAGGTTATGCTCCGCCTTGATCCCGGCAATGAACGCATTTGGACCACCCGCACCTTCAAAGTGTGGGAAGGCGGCGGCGAGTACAACGTCGCGCGCGGCCTGCGCCGTTGCTTCAACCTGCGCGCGGCCGTTGTAACGGCCATTGTCGATAACCAGGTCGGCAGGCTTCTTGAGGATCTGCTGCTTCAAGGCGGCGTGGATATCAGCAACGTAAAATGGATGAAGTTCGACGGTATCGGCCGCAAGTGCCGCGTCGGCCTTAATTTCACGGAACGGGGCTTCGGTGTCCGCGGTGCCGTCGGCTGTTCGGACAGAGGCTTATCGGCGGCGTCGCAGCTTAAAAAGGGCGATATCGATTGGGAGCGGATTTTCGGGAAAGAGGGCGTCCGCTGGTTCCATACCGGCGGCATTTACGCCGGTCTCTCCGAAACGACCCGCGACGTCATCATAGAGGCCGTTAAGGTCGCCAAGAAATACGGCACGATCGTTTCCTACGATCTCAATTTCCGCCCGTCACTGTGGCAGGATATCGGCGGCACGGAAAAGTGCCAGGAAGTGAACCGGGAAATCGCCAAGTACGTCGACGTGATGATCGGCAACGAGGAAGATTTTACGGCCGCGCTCGGCTTCGAGGTGGAAGGCGTCGATGAGCACCTGGGTTCCCTTGATCCGGCCAATTTCAAGAAGATGATCGAACGCGCGGTGAAGGAGTACCCTAACTTCAAAGCCGTGGGAACGACGCTGCGCAACGCGAAGACGGCTTCGATCAACGACTGGAGCGCGATAGCGTACGCGGACGGCAAGTTCGCGCAGGCCAAGATGTACGAGAATCTTGAAATCTGGGACCGCGTCGGCGGCGGCGATTCTTTCGCTTCCGGCTTCATCTACGGTTTCTTGGCCGATAAGAGCCTTGAGGACGCGGTCAACTACGGCGCGGCTCACGGCGCGCTCGCCATGACTACGCCGGGGGATACCACCATGGCGACCAAGAGCGAAGTTGAAAAAGTAATGAAGGGTGGCGGCGCGCGCGTCGTCCGATAGATCGATTCATCGATAATCTATGCAGCCGACGCCTTAACGTGGAAAACGTTAGGCGCCGGCTTTTTTATTTCCGACCTTCCAGGCTACGGATCATATTATTCGCCGACATGATGCCCATATTGTCGACGGCCTCTAATGTCGACGCGGAGCAATGCGGACCGAGTACGACATTCTCCAGCGTCAGGAGTTCGGGCCTGATATTCGGCTCCTCCTCGAACACATCTATACCCGCGCCCCATATGCGTTTTGACTTTAACGCAAAAATCAACGCGTCCTCGTCGATGAGGCCTCCGCGGGCGGTGTTGACGATTACGGCGGTTTTTTTCATGAGCTCGAATTGCGGAGTCGAAATCATTTTCTTCGTGCTGTCGATAAGAGGTACGTGCAGGCTTATGAAATCGGAACGCCTGAGAAGCGTTTCAAGATCGACGTATTCCACACCGTTTGCCGCCGCGTATTCCTGATCCTGGAACGCGTCGTACACGATCACTGACATATCGAAGCCTTTAACTTTTTTTGCGACCAATTTCCCAATGGCGCCGAGGCCGATAATTCCAAGCGTGCGTCCGGTCATTTGTATCGTACTGCTTTTAATCCAATTGCTTTTTCGGCATTCAGCGTCGAAATAGACAGAGCGCCGCGCGACGGAAAGCATGAGCGTCACCGCGAATTCCGCGACGGAGTCGGAGTTTGCTCCGAGGGTTTTCGTCACCGCTATATTTCTGCTTTCGGCGAAGGCGACATCAATATTGTCCATTCCGACGCCGTACTTCGCGATGGCCTTCAATTTGCCCGCTCCCGCGATAACCTCCGCATCGATCGGATCAATCCCGACTATTACGCCGTCAGCGTCGCGAAGGTGTTCAAGCATTTCGCTTTTCGTCAGCATCCTGCCGTAGGGATTTATGACGATTTCGTAACCGTGTTCTTTCAGCATATTGATCGGCGTGGGATCGTTTTTTCCGAAAGATCGGGGAGTGATCAGTATTTTGAAAGCCATTTTGGTTGTCTTAATTATTTCGTTCAAAATGAATTCCTCCTGAGCTAGAGAACAGCATCCCCGAGTATTGCTGAAATCTCGGCGGCGGCGCGTTTGATGCGTACCGCGTATTCGTCGCGCCGGGCAGCGTCGTAGCGGAACAGCGGCCAGGAGGTGCTGAGTGCCGCCACCACGCGTCCGGAATGGTCGCGGATGGGCGCGGCAAGGCAAGTGACGCCCATTTCGTGTTCTTCTGCGTCAGCCGCGATTCCTTCTTTCCTAATCCGCTCCAGTTCCGTTTCTAGGGTGTCCGCGTTTCGGAGCGTGTTTGGGGTGAAAGGAACCAGCTTCATTGCCGCGATGGCCTTTTTTCGCGCGGCTTCGTCCATATCCGCCAAGAGGGTTTTCCCAATCGCGGTACAATAGAGAGGGATTTTTTTCCCAACGCGAGAATACATACGAATATTAAAACGCGACTCAATTTTTAGAATATAGAGAGCATCGTCTTCATCTAAGATGCCCATGTGGACCGTTTCTCCGAGGTCCGCGGAGAGAGCCTGCGCGATCGGACGGGCGACGGTTGGAAGTTCTATGTGGTCTAGCGCCTTTGACCCGACCGAAAATAGTTTCATCGTGAGGAACCAGCGGTCCGCGTCATCTTTTCTCACGTATCCGAGTTCGCGCAGGGTTAACAGAAAACGATACACCGTTGGTTTTGCCAAACGCGTCGCACGCGCCAGCTCCTCAAGGTTGGAGCTGGATACCAGCGCGAGTTTTTCAACAATGACGAAAGCGCGAGCTACCGCGCTGATCGTTTTCGGGTTGGTTTTTTTTTCTTTAGCCACGGGAACTCCCTGGAAACCGGCCGGCTCGGAATACCTATTTCGCGAAATACCGTTCAGCGTTGCCGAAAGAGATATCCGCGACGACTTTGTCCAATAATTTAGGCGATGCCGGAATTTCTCCCGCCTCGGCCCAGAGCCCCAGCATTTCACAAAGTACGCGTCGGAAGTATTCGTGCCGCGGATAGGAGAGGAAGCTGCGGGAATCCGTAAGCATTCCGATGAAACGAGGCAGGAGTCCCACATTGCCCAGTATCTTCATCTGCTCTTCCATGCCGT
>JBAYHM010000050.1:0-19325 GCA_041666155.1 Treponemataceae bacterium | reverse complement strand
AGAAATCCACGGGACCCACGGCAAGGAAACTGAAATACGGGAGCTCAGCACCCGAGACTGCTACCATGTCCCGTATCGGTGCGTGATAGCGAAGGACTTTGACAATCTGTTCATCGCCGGCCGCTGCTTCAGCGCGAACCATCCAGCTCTATCCGCGGCGCGCAACATCTCTTACTGCATGGCCCTCGGACAGTCGACGGGAAATGCGGCCGCTCAACTCGTTAAGAGAGGCAAAACCAACGTACGGGATATCGACATCGCGAAATTGCAGGACGCATTGCGGGATGTCATCTAACTGTCCTCTGACTGTTATTCGGAGTCGTCCCGACATAGCAAGAACCTCACGATGCCCGCATCCGTAAGGAGCCTCGCGATCTTCGTTTCATCGTAAAGCCCCATTTTCCCGGGATCGTAATTATCGAAGACCGCTCGATAATTCTCCCGTTTGCGGAGCACGGTGATCCAGCTGAGACCCGTCTGCGCGCCTTCCATAGCCAACGCCATGGCTGAAGCCTTGCCCAAACCTTAGGACGCCGCAGTCACCTGCGCTACTTTCCCTTTTAAGTCTAAATCCATGGCGGTCTCCTTCAGTGCATAGAGTCCCTAGTGTTTTTGATGTAATGGAGAAGAGTAGCTTCGCGGACTATAAAACGAATTTGAGGAATCGATACTTTTTTGAGCGCAAAAGGCTTTCTCTTCTTTTTCATTGACAGTTAAAAAAAAACGCATATAGAATACTGTATCCAATCTTTTTCTGTTCCATGGAGGTTTTAAATGGCTGAACATGGTGCCGACGTACGTTATTCCGCGTACAAACTACCCACCGACAAATGGCAGGAACCGCCTACCACTTTTGCCGGCCGATTGAAACATATCGGTCCCGGCGTCATCATTACGGCTTCCATCGTCGGTTCCGGGGAGCTCATCGCGACCACGACCCTCGGCGCTCAGGCGGGTTTCATAACCCTCTGGACGATCGTTCTCAGCTGTGCTCTGAAGATCATTTTCCAGCTTGAGATGGCGAAAATGTCCATCACCACCGGCAAGCCGATGCTGCATTTCTGGGATACGATGCCTGGTCCGCGCCTCCTGGTCGGTTGGGCCGTTTGGGCGTGGTTCATTCTTTTGGCCACCAAGATCATCCAGTTCGGCGGCATCATGGGGTCGACTACCCAAGCAATACAGCTTGCGTTCCCCGGCTTCAACTACACACTCGGCGTTATTCTTGTGGCTATCAGCGTCATCCTGCTGATAACGCTCGGGCGTTACAAAGTAATCGAGTTCTCTTCCACCGTCATGGTTATCATCTTTGTCATATTCACGATAGGCATGGCGATTCTGACCCAGTTCACCAAATACGCATTCAATTTTGGTGATCTGCTTAACGGCATGACCTTCCAACTGCCTCCTGAAGCCGCCTTCGCGGCCCTTGCCGCGTTCGGCATCACCGGCATCGGCGGAGACGAGATTGTTCAGTACACTTACTGGTGCGTTGAAAAAGGCTACGCCGCAAAGACCGGCCCCTGCGACAATTCCGCCGCTTGGTACGCCCGCGCCAAGGGGTGGTTCAAGGTCATGTACCTGGACGCCGCCATCGCCATGGTGATCTATACCTGCGCAACCCTGGCCTTCTATATTCTCGGCGCCTCGGTGCTTCACGGCGCCAAGCAAGTCCCCGGCGGTATGAATCTCATCAAGACGCTCTCGCTCATGTATACCGAAGTGCTCGGCGGTTCGTGGGTCATCTATTTCTTCGCGCTCGGCGCGTTCACGACCCTCTATTCAACCCTGATTTCCTGGACCGCGGCGAATCAACGCATCGTGGCGGACATCATGGCCCGCTTGAAGCTGATCGACTTTGAAAACGCCAAACACGTCAACGGCGTCATCATCGGTTCAGGTATCGCTCTCCCGGTCATCTATACCATTATGGCGCTTCTCTTTAAGACGCCCGCTTTCATGGTGCAGATCGGCGGATGGGGAACGTCGTTCATACTATTGGTTATAATTTTCAGCTCGTTCTATCATCGCTATAAGATCCTTGCAAAAGAACTCAAGCCTGGACGCTTCTACGATATATTCATGATCGTTGGAACACTGGCGTTCTTGGTCGTAATCGCCCAGACCGCGATGGGACTCTTGGGTATCAAACTGTAACAGGGGCCCGCTAAGCGGGAACCATGATGGGCGTCATGAAAGCCGAACGCTTTCATGACGCTTTTTTTATTTGCCGAGACCTACCTGCTCTTCGCTTGACAATACGCCGTCGGCGGGACGAAAGTAGAACGATGTTATCGACGATGATAGGAGGCGTTATGAAGAGCGCGGATAGAATAGGAAAACTCGGCACGGAAACCGCTTTTGCCGTATCGGCTGAAGCCCGTGCGTGGGCTTCGCAGGGCAACAAGGTCTACCCCTTTCATTTGGGCGATATCAATATCCGGACCCCGGACAACATCATAGCGGCGGCGCATAAGGCAATGCTGGATGGAAAAACCGGCTATGTGGCGAACGGCGGCATAATCGAACTGAAGGAGGCGCTCGCCGCTGATATCAACGCGACTCATGGAACCCACTACAGCGCCGCGCATGTCGCCGTCCAACCGGGCGGAAAGCCGGTCATCGGTAAGTTCATTCTTGCCCTCATGAATCCCGGCGACGAAGTGTTATATCCCAATCCGGGCTTCCCCATCTACGAATCCCAGATCGAGTTCAACGGCGGCAAATGCGTACCATACGGTTTTCTTCCGGGAAAGGAAAACTTCGGCCTGGATATGGCGGCTCTGGAAAAAGCGGTTACCCCGAAAACCCGTCTTCTTATCGTGAACGACTTGCAGAATCCCACCGGGGCTGAATCCTCGGAAACGGAGTTGAAGGCTATCGCCGCGTTCGCGGTCAAGCACAACTTATTCGTGCTCTGCGATGAAGCCTATTTCGATCTGCGTTTTTCCGGAAAATCACGCACGCTTCTTGCGTACCCCGGCATGGTGGAACGTACGATCATCCTCTATACCTTCTCCAAAAAGTACGCGATGACCGGCTGGCGCCTGGGCGCCGCCATCGGACCGCAGGATATCATTGATGTTATCGTAAAACTCAACCTCAACGATGAGTCCTGCACGGCGCATTTTATCCAGCTTGCCGGCGTGGAAGCCCTTAACGGCGATCAGAGCGGTTCCCAGAAGATAATCGGTATTTTGAAAGAGCGTCGGGACGTCGCGACGGACATTCTCAACTCCATACCCGGAGTGAAGTGCTTCAGGCCGAACGCCACCTTCTATTTATACCCGGATGTGACGGGGCTTATGGCGGCGAAGGGTTTCGCCGACGACTATGACGGCTTCCGTAAAGACGTGCTGCACAAAACCGGTGTGTCCTTCTGTACGCGCCTCCATTTCGGGCGTGCGTTGCCGGGTGAGTCTTCGCGCTACGTGCGCTTGGCCTACTCGGGCATCGATCTGGATATGATCAAGGAAGGGCTCGGGAAGTTTACGGATTACGCGAAGAAATAAGCGGCTGTTTTAGAGGGAGGCGGTTTACCGCGTCGTGTAGACGCCTCCCGTATCCAGTGCTTCGTAGAGCATCGCCTTCTTTCTCTTGAGTTCCCGGTATATCGCGGAGCGTTCTCCATTCGGCGGATAGGTCTGCTCTTCGGCGTATAAGGACGCGCTTTTGTGTGCGCTCGCGTAATCGCTGAAGAGCCCGACCGTGACGGCGGCGGATATCCAAGCGCCTAGGGCGGTAGCCTCCGCCTCCGTGGAACGGATTACCGTCCTTTCGTATGCGTCGGCCTGGATAGAGTTGAAAAGGTCCGACTTGGTAAGGCCCCCGGCAACGCGGATGGTTTCCACTGGACCGGAAAGTCGCGCGATCAGGTCGATATTCTCGGCCATTTCGGTGACGATGCCTTCCAAGACCGCGCGGGCCATATCCGAGCGCGTCGTAGACAGCGACAAATTATAGAAGAAACCGCGTGCGGAGGGATTCCAATACGGAGCTCCGCTTCCTTTGAAGTGCGGCATCAGCACAACCCCGTTCGCGCCGGGCGGGGAGGAGAGGGCTTCCGCGTCCAACTCCGTGAATGTTTTCTTAGCGTCGTAGAAAGTTTCGGCGAACCATCGGTACACGGTACCCGTCGTGAGCGTTCCGGCTTCAAGGATAAAGCTCCCCGGTATCGCCGAAACGTTGCAGAATACACTCATCTCGGGATCGGTGGCGGGAATATCAGAATGGGCGACTACGTAGGAACCCGTACCCGTATTGACGACGACGTCTCCGGGGCCCAGGAGTCCGAGGCCGAGCGCGGCGCATTGCTGGTCACCTCCCGCCGATATGACCGGGAGCCCTTGGGGTAGGCCGAGCCGCTCCGCGGCGTTCTTGGTCAACACTCCCGCGACGGCTCCCGGATCTATCAGGTCGCAGAGCAGCGAACGGGAAACCCCGAAGAGTTCCATCATTTCCTCGTCCCAGTTTCCGGTACGCAGGTTGTAGAGGTTTGTCCGGCTGGCCAGACTCCGGTCGGTGACCCAGGAACCCGTCAGGTGATGCATCACGAAATCCTGGATGCCCATCATTTTGCTCGTCGCGGCGAAAACGTCGCTTTCGTTTTCCCGCAACCAGGTCATTTTAACGGCAGAAAAGACCGGCGTGACGCGTAGTCCAGTCGTATTGTAGATTTTTCGTTGGACGGGACGCATCCGCTCGCAGATGCCTTCGGTTCGCGTATCCTGCCACATGAAGGCCGGGCGCAGGGGCGCGCAGTCGGCGTCTACGGGTATTACGGAAGATCGCTGCGCGGTAAAGGTCAGGGCCGCGATGTCCATGCCGCCGTCCAGGCCCTTCGCCGCCTCGGCGCACTCTCTGATTGCATCGGGCACCAGAGTCAGCCAACTATCCGGGTTTTGTTCAACGCGTCCCCCGTCAAGAAAGAAAGGAACGTTGTCGCGGCGGGATAGATGCCTGATTCTGCCTGTTCCGTCGAAGAGGACCGCCCTCAAACTGCTGGTGCCGATATCCATGGCGATGATGGCCGGTTTGCCCATTGGG
The DNA here is from genome assembly GCA_041666155.1 of Treponemataceae bacterium. GTDB lineage: Bacteria > Spirochaetota > Spirochaetia > Treponematales > Breznakiellaceae > SZUA-426. Next base: position 14,279 of record JBAYHM010000050.1, on the reverse strand, counting down.
TTTTCTCCCTTACAGAAACAATATGCGTCAGTATACTCCCGGATTATCCTATCACGCAATAAAAACAATCAAAAAGATCATTAAAACACAAATAGATGGTTGTTATGAACTTAAAGGTCCTTTATATGATCGAAAAAACCCGATATTGAGCTTATTAGAGGTTAAATGCCTGAAAATATGCAAAATAATGTTGCTAATTCGAGAGACCGGGTGTACGATATGATCATATCGATCATTTGGATCGTATTCCTCGTGAACTGTTAAGGGGGTTTTATGAAGAGGTCAGTGATTGCCGCGTTGATTCTGAGTATCGTTTCAGTTGGTTTTCTGTCTGCCGCCGGAAAGTCTGAAGGTGACGGAAAGGCCGCCGGAAGCGCCGCGAAGAAAACGTATAAGATTGCTTACATTCCGACGAGTATCGGGCAGCCGAACACGAATGCTTGGCTTGAAGGTATGATGCGGGTGTTCCGCACCCAGTCGAATGTCCAGGTACAATCCTTTGATCCCCAGCTGCGGGCGGATATGCAGGTTACTTTCATGGACGACGTGATCAACCAGAAATACGACGCCATCGTCCTGCAGCCCCAAGACGCCGCCGCGCTTTCCGCCGCGGTCAAGATGGCCGAGTCTAAAAGGATCTTGGTTATCTCCATCAACACCGCTCCCATCCAGGCCCATACCGCCAGCGTGCAGATGGCCGATATCGACGCCGGTTACGCGGTTGGTCTTGAAATGGGTAAGCAGATCAACGGCAAGGGCAATGTCGTCATCATTCAATCGCCCCCCGGAGCCATTCTCGGCGTTAACCGAGAGAAAGGTTTCCGCAAGGCTATTGAGGAGAAATTCCCCAACATCAAGATCGTCGGAGCGCAGAGCGCCGAAGGCTGGAAGAAGGAAATCGCCATCACCATCATGAACAGCTTCCTGCAGGCAAACAGTCAGCTGGACGGCGTGTTCGCGGTCAACGACAACATGGCTGAAGGCGCGATGATCGCCGCTGAAGCCGCCGGCCGCTTGGACAAGATCAAGGTCTGGGGCGCCAACGGCCAGAAGAGCACCCTCGCTTTCATCGAGCAGGGCAAGATCGCCGGAACGGCCTACAATAATTCATACGACCAGGGTACCGTTGTCGCAAAGATGATCATGGAGCGCCTTGAAAAGAACCTGGGTCCCGCCAAGGTCGATGCTACGCCCATCTCCCGAATTCCTCCTTTCCTTGCCACCAAGGAAACCGTCGGCCAGATCAAGGCCGAGGACCGCTGGTAAAAACGTATCATTCGGCGGAGAGATCAGGCATTGTCCGATTTCTCCGCCCGAGCTTTTCGACACGAAAAATATTCCAAGTAACCGTTCCCGTTCCGGAGGTTGATGATGTCCAGCCAAGTCCTGAGACGACTTATCCTTATCGGCTTGATGATTTTCATAGCGATCATCTTAACGGCCATGAACCCTGTGTTTTTAACCGCGGGCAATATTAATAAGATGTTCCAGGAAGCGGCACAGATCGGCATCGTGGCCATCGGTTTCAGTCTTGTCATGATAACCGGCGGTATTGATATGTCCGTCGGAGGCATCATCGCCATGACCTCGATGGTCGCCATCAACTTCATTTCCTATACGAACATTCCGGTAGTTCTGTTCGTTCCGATCACTCTTCTGGTCGGCGCGATCACCGGACTCATAAACGGGATATTTATCGCCCATTTTAAGCTTCCTGCCTTCATCGTCAGTTTGGCGACCAAGGGCATGCTTTCCGGTTTGGCCCTCGTGATCGCGGTCAAGGATAAGCTGGGCTTTGTTCAGAACGTCTATATCAACAACGACATTTATTTGTGGTTCGGATCGAGCACCGTCGGGGGCATCTACCGGACCGCGATCGCATTTCTTTTGTTGGGTATGGGAACGCAATTCTTCCTTAAGAATACCAAGGCGGGTACGAACATCTACGCTTCCGGCGCGAATCCCGTCGCCGCGACCTTGACCGGCATCAACGTGGAAAGAACTACCGTCGGCGTGTACGTCTTCGGCGGAATCTGCGCCTCAATCGCGGCGATCTTCATTTCCTCCCGGATGATGACGGCCATGCCCGAGCTCGGTCTCGGTATGGAAATGGACGTTATCGCGTCGGTCGTCATTGGAGGAACGTCCTTCTCAGGCGGTTCCGGCGACATTTGGGGTACGGTGCTGGGGTCGGTGTTCTTGGCCCTCATCAAGAACGGAATCCTCAAACTGGGCATGTCACCCTGGATACAGCCCATCGTCATCGGCGGCGTCATCATCGTCACCGTCATCATCGACGTAACCCAGAAGCATATCGCCGAAACCTTGGCCGCCAAGGCGAAGCTGAAGCGAATCGACGCGGCTGCCGTCGACAGCGTAGCGTAAGGGAGGGGGCATCGTGAACGTACTCCTTGAATGCACCAACATCACCAAGTCGTATAACGGTCCGATCGTGCTGGACAACGTGGATTTTTCCGTGCGCAGCGGAGAAGTTCATTCCCTGGTGGGAGAGAACGGCGCCGGCAAGTCCACGCTCATCAAGATCGTGACCGGCGTCACCGGTTGCAATTCCGGCCGCATCGTATTCAACGGAAAACAGGTTCCGGATAACCTGGACCGCAAAACGGCCCAAGCCCTCGGCATCGCCTGCATCTATCAGGAACTCAGCCTTATTCCCGGCATGACCGTGGCGCAGAACATCTTCCTGGGCAAGGAACCCCTGATCAAGGGGCTGCATATCATCGACAAGAAGAAGATGACGGCGATGGCCCAGGCCCTTATCGACAAATATGGATTTCCCCTTAAACCGGGAGATTTTATCGATCAGATCAGCATAGCGCAGCGGCAATTGGTGGAAATACTCAAGGCGCTCTCCGACAAGGCGCACATGATCATCATGGACGAACCCACCAGTTCCTTGACCAAAACCGAAGTCGAGCTGCTGTTCAAGATCATCCACATGCTCAAGGCCGAGGGCATCAGCGTACTGTACATTTCCCACCGCATGGAGGAGGTGTACGCCCTCTCCGATCGGGTCACTGTGTTGCGCGACGGCAAGCTGGTGGACGTCGTGGATAAGGAGAGAATCAGCCCGGCGGAGATTATCCGGCTGATGATCGGCCACAAGCTGGAAGAGAAAGCCCTTCATCACGAGTTGGGTAAAATCGAAGGCAAAGTCGTGCTTTCGGTCCGCAACCTTACCTCGGTCGGTAAATTCGTGAACGTCGGCTTCGATCTCCATGAGGGAGAGGTTTTGGGTATCGGCGGCCTGGTCGGATCCGGCCGGACCGAACTTGTCCGCGCCCTGTACGGCATCGATCCCATAGACGAAGGCAGCGTCACCTATTTAGGCAAACCCTTCGTACCGTCGGTGTCCGCTTCCATAAAGAACGGAATCGGTTTCATCCCTGAAGAGAGACGTCTCCAGGGCATATTGTCCACCCAATCCATACTCCGGAATATCGGTATCACGAACCTGGATAGGCTTGCGCCCCGTTTTGTCGTCAACGGCAAAGCTGAAAGAGAGTTCGCCGAGCGGGGCATCAAGCTGGTGAATGTGAAGCCCGCCAATTCCGAACATTTGGTAGGAAATCTCTCGGGCGGCAATCAGCAGAAAGTGGTTCTTGCAAAATGGCTGGTCCGTGACCTCAAGCTCGTCTTTATCGATGAACCTACCGTCGGTATCGATATCGGAGCCAAGGAAGAAATCTACGATCATATCCGCAAGCTTTCCGCGCAGGGCGTTTCCATCATTCTCGTATCATCCGACCTGCCCGAACTGGTGAGGTTGTCCGAAAGAGTACTCGTGCTGCGGAAAGGACGGATTATCAAAGAATTTACGGAATGCGTCATCACCGGAGAGAAGATCCTGCGGGCAGCGTCGGGAATACTTGAAAGCGAAACGGTGGAGGAATAGGAAATGAAGCACAAGAACTTTCCGCCCGAACTCAAGCTCGGCGGGGTTATCGTCCTGCTCATGGTGGCCTTGACTCTGATCTCTCCGCGGTTTCTTACCGTTTCCAACCTGACCAACGTGGTGTGGTCCGTCTGTATCATCGGAATACTGTCGTCCGGAGCCATCTATCCGCGCATCACCGGCGGCATTGACCTCTCCCTGGGCTCCATGGTCGCCTTGACGGGAATCATCGCCGATCTGTTCATGAACCACATGAACCTGAATTGGCTGGTCGCCATAGTCTTGACTGTCGTGATCGGCGGACTGATTGGGCTTTTTAACGGCTTTATCGTCGCCAAAATCAAAGTACCCGCTTTCGTCGTGACCATGGCGGCAAAGACGTACTTGTACGGTGTGGCGCTGGTCGTTTCCTCCGGCGCGATGTTGGCGGTTCTCAAGCCGGCGCCCTTCGTGCAAATAGGCATCGGACGGTTTTTAGGCTTGCCGAACCCAATTTACATCATGGTCGTTCTGGTTCTCGCGAGCCAGTTCCTTCTTAAACGAACCTCTTTCGGCCGCCAGGTTATGGCGGTGGGATCGAATGAGACTGCCGCGAAACTTTCCGGCGTTGACCCCGATCGCGTGCGGCTGATTTCTTACGCGATATCGGGCATGACCAGCGCGGTGGGCGGCGTGGTGCTGGCGTCCCTGACGCAGCAGATATTCGCCGCCGCGGCCTCCGGCATCGAGCTGGACGTGATGACGGCGTTGGTCATCGGCGGCACGAGCGCGGTCGGAGGAAACGGTTCCGTGATCGGGGGACTCCTGGGCGCGGTTATGGTCGCGTTCATCATCAACGGTCTCAACCTGCTCAACGTGCCGGCCCAGTTCCACCCGATAGTCACGGGCGTCGTCATCATTTTGGCCCTGCTCCTGAACGAAAGTAACGTCAAGTTCAACAAGATCGGAATATTTAGGATAAACCGGAAAAGCGTAGGAGGAAATCGTGGCTAAGATAGATTCGATCACCAGGGATTCCTGGATACTGAACACCTTCCCCGAGTGGGGAACCTGGCTCAACGAGGAAATAGAGCGCGAAAAGGTCGCGCCGAACAGCTTCGCGATGTGGTGGCTCGGCTGTACCGGTATCTGGCTTAAATCCCCCGGCGGCGCGAACATCTCCGTTGACTTCTGGGTCGGCACCGGCAAAAGGTCGATGAAGAACCCGAACATGACCCCCGCGCACCAGATGCAGCGCATGGCCGGCGTCGGCAAGCTCCAGCTGAATCTCCGCAACTCGATTTTCCCCCTTGACCCCTTCGCTATCAAGGAAATCGATGCGGTGTTCGCGACCCACGACCACGGCGACCATATCGACGTGAACGTCGCCGCCGCCGTTTTGAAGAACTGCCCCGCGACAGTTCCCTTCATCGGACCGGCTTCCTGCGTGAAACTTTGGACCGAGTGGGGCGTTCCCACCGAACGCTGTCGGACGGTGAAACCCGGCGACGTCGTAAAAATCAAGGACATCGAAATCCTCGCCCTTGAATCGTTCGACCGGACCGCGCTCATCACGGCACCCGTCGGCGTGACGCTCAAGGGAAAGATGCCGCAGGATATGGATGAGATGGCGGTCAATTACCTCATCAAGACTCCCGGCGGAAACCTGTACCACTCGGGCGATTCCCACTACTCCAACTATTTCGCCAAACACGGAAATGATCACGGTATTGATGTGGCGCTTGGTTCCTTCGGGGAAAACCCGCGTGGAATTACCGACAAGATGACGTCGGTCGATATCCTCCGCATGGCGGAGTGTCTAAACACAAAGGTCGTAATTCCCTTCCACCACGACATCTGGACCAACTTCCAGGCGGACCCCTCCGAGATCTTGGCGCTGTGGAATATGCGGAAGCACCGGCTCCGCTACGCGTTCAAGCCTTTCGTCTGGCAGGTCGGCGGCAAGTTCACTTATCCGCAAGACAAGGATCTGATCGAGTACCATTACCCGCGCGGTTTCGACGACGTGTTTTCAGGCGAAACCGACCTTCCGTACCCGTCGTTCCTGTAGATCATGGCGAGGCGAACGGACGCGCCGACGATCGGCATTTACGAAAAGGCTCTGCCGCCGGTAAAAAGCTGGGCCGAGCGGCTTGAGATCGCAAAGACTGCAGGTTACGACTTCGTCGAAATGTCGGTGGACGAGAGTGACGCGCGGCTGGCGCGTCTTGAATGGAGCGCGCGTGATCGGTCAGAGTTCAGGGAGACCGTCGCGGGCGCCGGCTTGCCGGTCCCCTCGATGTGCCTTTCCGGGCACCGGAAATTCCCGTTGGGAAGTTCCGACCCTGCCGTCCGCGCGCGCGCGCGGAAAATAACGGATCAAGCCGTGCGTTTGGCGGTGGATGTCGGCATCCGGACGATACAGTTTGCCGGATACGACGTCTACTACGAGAAGTCTACGCGTGATTCCCGCGCTTGGTTTCTGGAAGGGCTTGAAGAAGCCGCCGACATTGCCTCCCGCGCGCAGGTGATGATCGCGATGGAGATCATGGACTATCCGCTCATGAACTCCATTACCCGATGGAAGACCTACGCCGATCAGATCAAGACGCCCTGGTTCCAAGTGTACCCGGACGTCGGCAATCTTTCCGCCTGGTGGAACGACGTGCCGCGCGAACTGGAACTCGGCCTTGACCGTATTACCGGAATTCATCTTAAGGATACGCTCGCCGTCGGTCCGGATTTTCCCGGAAAGTTCAGGGACGTACCCTTCGGGGAAGGCTGCGTCGACTTCGTCGAGGTGTTCCGGACCTTGGCCGCTCTCGGCTATCGGGGATCCTTCCTCGTGGAGATGTGGACGGAAAAAGCCGCCGATCCTGGGGCGGAAATACGGCGAGCCCGCGAATGGATGCTGGAACGCATGAACGAAGGTGGGTTCTACCCGTATCGCGGACAAAATCTCTAGGAACGAGATGCGAATCGATCTTTACTTGATTGTTATGAATGATTCTGTCAAATTGCGATCATAAAGGAAAACCGATGAAAGCCTCAGGCAGAATCATTGCGCAGCGACAACAAAAAATTCTGGATTTTCTTCAATCGAATAGTGCCGCTCGCGTCACCGAATTGAGCGAAAGTTTAGGAGTCTCCGACATAACCATCAGGCGCGACCTGGATTTTTTCTTTGAAGCCGGTCTCGTGGAACGCTTTCACGGCGGCGCGCGTTTGATACAGAAGGCGGCTCCTGAATTCAAATTCGAAATTAAAGGAAGTCTTCACTCCGCGGAGAAGGAAGCCATCGGAGAACGGGCCGCCGATCTCGTGAAGGACGGCGATACCGTTTTCGTCAATGCCGGATCCACGACCCTTTCGCTGTTGAAGCATCTGTCGGAACGTCGGGTTCGCGTCATTACGAACAACGCGGCGGCGCCGAACGTCATCGAAGAATCCGCGATGGAACTCATCCTCGTCGGCGGCGAGTACCGGCATACCTCCCGTTCCTTGTTCGGCGACTTGGCCGTCGCCACTATTTCCCAGATCCACGCCAACCTGTGTGTCCTGGGAACTAACGGTATTTCAGTTCGTCACGGCCTGACCACTTCCGTATACCCGGAAGCGGCGATCAATCGGCTAATGGTCGAACGTTGTATCGGTGCGGTGATCGTAGTCGCGGACGGCACGAAGGTCGGCGCGGTTTCCAATTTTACTTCCCTTCCGCTTTCCGCGGTCAAGACGCTGGTGACCGATGAATCGGCGGATCCGGCAGAATTGCGGGCGATCGCCGACACCGGAGTAGAAGTAATAGTGGTTCAAGCGCCTCCGCGCTGAGGCGCTTTCTGTATGTACTCATGAAGAGGTGGAAGTACTATGACTATACAAAAGAAAGCACTGGTGGAAATGAACCGCTGTTATGCCGTGAACAGCACCGTGATCGACGGTCAAACGCATGTTCTTTTCGCGACCGAAGGGGAAGGCCCCTGTTTCGCGTTTACGGGAAAAGATTTCCAAACCCGGAAAACGGTGTGGGAAGGACCCGGCGGAACGATGTCCATAGTGCCGATCCCCGGAACAAACGGCGAGTTCCTGGCCGTTCAGAAATTCTTTAAACTATTTCAGTGGGATGAGGCGATCGTCGTTTGGGTCAAACCCCGGAAAGACGGGAGTTTCGCCTTCCGCCAGATACTTCATCTGCCGTATATTCATCGTTTCGACCTGCTCACCGTCGGCGACCGGCACTACTTCCTCGGCTGCACGCTCGCGGAAAGCAAGGAAACCCGCGATGATTGGTCCAAGCCCGGAAAAATCTACGTCGGCGAGCTTCCTTCCGATTGGGATCAGCCGCTGCGGCTCAGCGTATTACGCGACGGCCTCTTTAAAAATCACGGCTACAGTCGTCTTACGCAGAACGGCGTCGCGCGCGGGCTCGTCTCCAGCGAGGAAGGCGCGTTTATCGTCACGCCTCCCCAGTCATCTTCGGGAGACTGGTCGATAGAGCAAATCATGGACTGGCCGATCAGCGAAATCGACGCGATCGACATCGACGGGGACGGCGAGCTGGAGTTCGCTACAATAGAGCCCTGGCACGGCAGTTATTTCCGTGTGTACAAAAAGATTGACGGTAAGTACGTCCGCATTTTCGAGCATCCCGAAGTCTCTGAGTTTTACCACGTCGTCGTCGGCGCGAAACTGCGGGGAAAACCGGTCTTCATCGGCGGTTGCCGCCGGGGCAAGCAGCAGCTGTTTTACGTCCATGCGGCATCGACCGCTCCGCTTTCCCTGGCCGCGGTGGAGATAGAGGCCGGTGTTGGCCCGAGCAACGTCGCCGTCGTCAATGAGAAAGACCGCGACGTCATCGTCTCCGCCAACCGCGAGAAGGCCGAGGCGGCGCTTTATTTCGTCACCGATTGAGTTTCAGGAGCGGATCGATAGCATTCCTCTCATTTCCACTTCGGAATGTACTCCGGTTTCGCCTTTTCAAGGCGGTCCAAGAGCCGAACGGGATCGGACTCCACGACGACTTGATCCAGTTGTTCTTTTTTAAGGAAGCCTTCGGCCACGACATGCTCCATGAACGCCATGAAGGGCTTCCAGAAACCGCCTGAGTCCAGAAGGCCAAGGGGTTTCGCGACATAACCAAGTTGGTTGAGCGTCATGAGTTCGGCGAGTTCTTCCAGAGTTCCGATGCCGCCGGGCATGGCGACGAAGGCGTCCCCGCGTTCGATCATAACGGCTTTTCGTTCCCGCATCGTGTCCGCGACTATCGTTTCATGGAGTCCCGCGTGGGAAAGTCCGAGGTCCGCGAGCTTTTTCGGTATGACGCCGATAGCTTTACCGCCCTGTGCGATGACTTGATCGGCCAGGGCGCCCATCAAGCCGACGTTGCCCGCTCCGTAAATGAGGTTCATGCCGCGCTCGGTCATAGCAGCGGCCAAGGCTTCGGCTCCTGCTTTGTACACCGCTGAACTGCCGAAATTGGAGCCGCAGTATACGCATAAGGTTCTTATTGTCGTTGTTTCCATGGCAAGGTATAGCACAAGGCCCCACCGCGGATAAAGCCTTTACTGACCTTCTCGTTGCTGCTAGAGTGGAAATTGATGGATTCCCGCATCGTCAACGCGAAAGCCGAGTCTTATAAGGATCGATCGATCCGCCTTACTCCCGTTCTTTTCGACCGGCTCGGGTTGGTCAAAAAAAGCATCCATCTGCGCGTGGAAGAGTTCTCCATTTCGTGCGTGCCGTTTGATCTTTCACTTACGAAAGCGAGCCTGTTGGCTTTTTTAAGCGAACGGGAAGTTGATTTTTTTAAAAAGCTACCCGTGAAGACCAATAAATTTTCCGTTTCCTGGAAATCGCCGTACAGTACGAAACCGGAAACGTTCTTTATCGGGTGTAGAATTCAGACGTTTCGGAAGCCTGAGGGCGATTCCCCCTATTGTTTCATCGATATCGAATTCATGACCGCGCCCTTGGCATTCAAGGAGCTTCTGGTATCGTATTTTGTTGAGGTCGATGAGGCCGAGCGTTTCTACAATGAAGCGCCCGACGCCGAATTGTCATCGGAACAAATTGAGAAATCTTTCAAATGCATACATGTATCTTTGATGAAGGAAGGCTGCTCGGCCGAGCATTTGAAGATAATCGGACTTTCTTCCAAGTCGTTACGTTTGTTTGGAGAACTTGATGGCGCGCTTCCCGTTCAAGGGGAAGTGCTGGAATTCGAGCCGACCGAAGGTGATCCGTCCTGTCTGCTCAAAGGCGAGTGCGTCCAGGCGGCGCCTTCCGCCGAGGCTCCCGGCTTCGTATCAATCACGGTCAAATTGCAGTTTTCCGCATACGCGCACAGCCGTATCCGTAGCGCGGTAGGCTGGGGCGCCAAAGGGCCGAAGCCCTAAGCGCCGCCGCGTCCGTTATTCGGCGATCGTGGCTTTGGTCACAACGATGTCCGTTTTCGGCACGTCGTCGTGATAACCGGCGCTGCCGGTGGGAACCTTCGCCATCGCGTCCACCACTTCCATGCCTTCCACAACGTTTCCGAAAACCGCATAGCCCCAACCCGCGCCGGTGGGCGCTTTGTGGTCCAGCGCCGCATTATTCGACAGGTTGATGAAAAACTGGCTTGAAGCGGAATGAGGGTCGTTCGTGCGCGCCATGGAAAGGGAACCGCGTAGGTTCTTGAGGCCGTTGGTCGCCTCGTTGCGGATGGGCGCCGTGCCTTTTTTTTCCTTCATGCCGCTCTGCATGCCGCCGCCTTGCACGACGAAGCCGGGGATGATCCGGTGGAAGATAGTACCGTCGTAGAAGCCCGACCGGACGTAGTCGGCAAAATTCTTTGCCGTGGCAGGCGCTTTGACATCGTCAAGTTCAATCGTGATATTTCCGAGAGTTGTTTCAAATACTACGCGCGTATTGGCCATTAATGGGCTCCTTGTTGCGATTTTTTGCGAACCGAACAGTTCGGTTTCGGGGCTCGAATATGATCGATTTTACCGTTTTTGTGAAGCGGCGTTCAGGGCCCATCGCTTTTCAATCGTCGCTATCGGTATTCCTGGACCGCGCCGACGACGAGATCCCTGATCCCCCGGTCTATCGATTCGGCCGCTTTCGTAAACCGGCGCAATAACGGCGTTTTTTCGAAGACCCCATCGCTTACGAGGATCGGGGTTCCTTTGTAGCCGCCGACCCGGTCCTCCCCTTCGTCTATGCGCGCATGGCATCGAAACCCGCTCTGCATCCAGGTGAAGGAATGCGGATCGTCCGCTTTCGAATAGCATAGCTGGAATCCGGAGAGGTCACCGTCCCTGGATTCATACCAAAGGTAGAGGTCGAAATAATCGTCCGTAAACAAGCGCCGGAACCCTGCGTCGTTCTGGCTCAGGTTGTGGAATTCCGTCAACATTTTTAAACCCTCTTGAAGCAATTTTAATATGAAACAGCGCTTTTTAAAAGGAAAACACGTCGGCCTTCCTAGTGGAGGGAGGCCGACGTGTAGTCGCGGTTCGGTCGAACCGGTCCGTGTAGGGATTGTTACCGCGAGACGTTCTTGCTTTTCGTGTACACGTCGAAGCAGACGGCGCCCAGCAGAACCAAGCCTTTGATCGCCTGCTGCCAATCTACGCTGACGCCCATGATGGACATGCCGTTGTTGAGTACACCCATCACCAAGCCGCCGACGATGGTCCCGACCACTGTTCCTATTCCGCCTGAGGCCGAAGCTCCGCCGATATAGCAGGCGGCGATCGCGTCCAGTTCGAATCCTGTTCCCGCCTTCGGCGTGGCGGCGTTGAGCCGTCCGGCTACGACCAAGCCCGCGACCGCGGCCAGAAGACCCATGTTCGCGTATACCCAGAACATCACCCGTTGCGTTTTGACGCCGGAGAGCCTGGCCGCCTTTTCGTTGCCGCCGAGCGCGTAGACGTGCCTACCCGCTATTGTCCGCTGCGTGATGAAGGTGTAGATCAGTATGAGTCCCAACAGCAGCACGAGTACCCACGGAATGCCGTTGTACGCGGCGAGGCTCAAGGTCAGGGCGTTGAGCGCGAGTACGATGACAGCGGCCTTACCGATCTCAAGGCTCCACGGCAGAACTTCAAATTCGTACTTCTTTTTGTTCGCCCGCCCTTTCATTTGGGCCGCGACGAAAATGACGGACAATAAGATTCCCGCAAGTATCGCGAGAATGTTCATTCCCGCGATTTTCCATTCCATGCCGGGAAGGTAACCGGCCGCGATGCTCTGGAAGGATTTTTCAAACGGAGCCTTCGTCTGCCCTTTGAGGATTACCATGGTCAGTCCCCGGAAGATGAGCATTCCCGCCAAAGTTACGATGAACGGCGGAATCCTGAGATACGCGATGAAGAAACCGTGGAACGCCCCTACCGCGAGTCCTATGGCGAGCGCGATCGCGATTCCGACCGGCACAGGCATCTTCATGTCGACCATCACGATGGCGGCGACCGCTCCGACGAAGGCAACGACCGAACCGACCGAAAGGTCAACGTTTCCCGTGACGATGCACAAAAGCATACCCACGGCGAGTATCAACACATACGAATTTTGCAGCACCAGGTTCGTAATGTTCATCGGTTTGAACAAAATGCCCCCGGTTAGAATCTGGAAAAAGCCCATGATGAAAACAAGGGCTACGACCATGCCGTACTGGCGTATATTGCCCTTGAAGAAGGATCCGATTTTTCCCACTTGGTTCTCCTTTACGACGCGGTCGCCGACCGTTTCTTTCGCTGATGGCTCATGATGCACTTCATGATGCTTTCTTGGGACGCTTCGGCGCGGGTAAGCTCTCCCGCGATCTCTCCTTCCGTAACGACGTAGATGCGGTCGCACATACCCAGGAGTTCGGGCATCTCCGATGATATCATGAGGATCGATTTCCCTTCGGCTGCGAGTTTGTTGATGATGGTGTAGATTTCGTACTTCGCCCCGACGTCTATGCCTCGCGTCGGTTCGTCCAGGATAAGGACGTCCGGATCGGACATGATCCATTTGCCGAGCACTACCTTCTGCTGATTGCCGCCCGAGAGGCTCTCAACCCGCTGGTCCAGACCCGCGCATTTGATGCGGAGCTTTTCGCGATATTCGTTCGCGGCCACGTTCTCGCGGTTTTCATCGATTACGCCTTGCTTGCTCACTTTTGAAAGGCTCGCGAGCGTCACGTTCCGCCTGATGTCGTCAATGAGGATGAGCCCGTAGTTCTTGCGGTCCTCGGTGACGTAGGCGAGACCGTGGTCGATGGCGGCGGAGACGCTGTGAAGGCTGATCTCCTTGCCGTGCTTGCTCACGGTGCCCGAGTGGCGGATCCCCCAGGATCTCCCGAAGAGGCTCATGGCGAGCTCGGTGCGCCCCGCGCCCATGAGTCCCGCGAGACCGACAACCTCGCCCTTCCGTACAGTGAGCGACACGTTGTTGATGACCTTGCGATCGGTCTGCTGCGGATGGAAAACCGTCCAATTGGACACTTCGAGGACCACTTCCCCGACGCTGTTCTCCCTGGCCGGGAAGCGCGAAACGAGCTCGCGGCCTACCATGCTCCGGATTATGCGATCCTGATCGACATCGTGGCCCCCGTTCGGCAGAGTTTCGATGAGCTTGCCGTCCCTGATCACGGTGATCGTGTCAGAGACGCGGGCGATCTCGTTGAGCTTGTGCGAGATGAGGATGGAGGTGACCCCGTTCCTCTTGAGCTCGAGGAGGAGGTCGAGGAGCTTGGCGCTCTCCTCGTCGTTCAGCGCCGCGGTCGGCTCGTCGAGGACGAGGAGCCTAACCTTCTTGGAGAGGGCCTTCGCTATCTCGACGAGTTGCTGCTTGCCGACACCGATGTCCGCGATGAGGGTGTTCGGATTCTCGAAGAGCCCGACCCGCTCGAGGAGGGCCCTGGCCTGGTGGATGGTCTTGTCCCAGTTGATGACCTGGGCGGTGGCCCTTTCGTTCCCGATGAAGATGTTCTCGGCTATCGACAGATAGGGTATCAGCGCGAGCTCCTGGTGGATCATCACAATACCGAGCTTTTCGCTGTCGCCTATGTCGCGGAACGCGCACTCCCCGCCGTCGACGAGGATGCTGCCTTCGTAGCTTCCGTGAGGGTAGATACCCGAAAGGATCTTCATGAGGGTCGATTTCCCGGAGCCGTTCTCGCCGACGAGGGCGTGGATCTCCCCCTTCCTGACCGCGAGGCTGACGTCGTCCACCGCGTGGACGCCGGGGAAACGTTTGTGGATGTTTCTCATCTCCAACATCGTGTCTGTCATTTTTCGACCTCCGGTCCGCCCTCGAAGCCGCGGCCGCGACGCGGCGGCGGGACAAGCCCGTCGCCGCGTCGCGGTCCGAAGCGTGTCAGCCTACTTTACGCCGAGCTGCGCGGCGGTCCAGT
>JBAYHM010000049.1:0-19362 GCA_041666155.1 Treponemataceae bacterium | reverse complement strand
GGCGTGGATGTCCCCGCCAGGATGCCGGGATCAGCTTTGAACTGCCGGTGAATCTCCCCGATCATCGTGAAGGCGTTCTTGGTCACCGCCAGCATGAGCAGGGCGGAAAAAAGCGCGGGAACAATGCATCCGAGCAGGATGCCTGAAAGCACCATGGGATCTTGGAGATCAAGGAGGAGCGTCTTGCCGGCGGAATACTTGGAGATCACCTCGGTGTACGCGGCGAACATGGCGAGCACGGTCAGCGCGGCGGCGCTGATGGAGAAGCCCTTCGTTATCGCTTTTGCCGTGTTGCCCGCTGAATCGAGCACGTCCGCCGTATCGACCACCTCGTGCGGCATCCCCGACATTTCGGCTATGCCTTTCGCGTTGTCGACGATTGGCCCGTACGCGTCGTTGGAGACGACGATGCCGGTCAGGGAGAGCATGCCGACGGCGGCTATACCGACGCCGTAGATGCCGGGCAGACCGAACGCTTGAGCGGTGAAATAGGACGCAAGCGTCGCGGTTACGATGCCGACTATAGCGGGAGCTATCGAGACGAGGCCGTAGCTGAAGCCGGTGATGATCGTGAGGCCGGTTCCCGACCCCGAGACTTCCGCGACTCTTTGGACGGGCCGATGCTCGTCATTGGTGAAATAGTCGGTGGTGAAGCCCATGATGACGCCGATGGCCAATCCCGCCACCGTAGCGATGAGAGCGCCCCAGCTGAAGACTGTCGAACCGGAAAGAGAGTTGACGGCGAAGAAGAAAATCGACGCGAGGACCGCGAAGATGATGCACGAAAACACCGTGCCGTTGTTGAGCGCGCGGCCGGGTTTCCCGTCGGCTCCTACTTTGACCAATTGAAGGCCGAGGATGGAGCTTATGATGCCGAGAATGCAGAGGATGAGAGGCAGCACGATGTACTGAGTTCCCATAGTCGCCGCGAAAGAGGCGCCCAAGAGCATCGACGCGACGGTGGCCGCCACGTAGGAGTCGAAAATATCGGCGCCCATGCCCGCGACGTCTCCGACATTGTCCCCGACGTTGTCCGCGATAACGGCCGGATTGCGCGGATCGTCCTCGGGGATGCCGACTTCGACTTTTCCGACAAGGTCCGCGGCGATATCCGCGGTTTTCGTATAAATGCCGCCGCCGGCCTTTGCCAGCAAGGCTAAAGACGATGCGCCGAAGCTGAAACCGAGCACGATTTCAACGTCGTGGGTGATCAGATAGATACTGCACATGCCGAGGACCGCGATGCCGACCATCGCCAGGCCCATGACGGCCCCCGCCTTGAACGCGACGTTGAAACCAGCGCTGAGGCTTTTGTTGCACGCGGTGGCGGTGCGGACGTTGGCCTGAACGGCTATGGACATACCCATATAACCGGCGAGCGCGGAACAAAGCGCGCCGAACCCGAACGCGACCGCCGTGTAAACGCCGTGCATAGGCCGCTGCGCGTCCCCGGAGAATACGACGGCTATAACCACGCCTACCACGAGCGCGACGATGATCAAGGTTTTGTAGAGCATCCCTAGATAGGTCGATGCGCCTTCCTTGATCCATAGGGCGATTTGCTTCGCCTTATCGCTTCCCGCGTCCTGCTTCGCAACCCAAAAATAATACATGAGCGAGGCGGCGATGGACGCCAAGCCCGCTCCGATGCCAATAAAAAGCCATGAATCGTTGGCCATAATATGGAAACCCCCTAGCGCTTGTGTTAAAAACAAGCGCCATAGAGTCTCTCAAGAATCAACAATCGTCAAGGCGAAAAAAAAATAACGAGTTTTAAAGATTCGCCGAGCGCCACCATTGATAGTGCTTTTCCTGGAGCGTTTCGGTTTGCGGCATCTGGAAAAGCGCGAGGCCTTCGCGAGTACCGTAGTACAACCCGGTTTTCAGCGTGCGATAACTAAAACCCTTTGTATGCAGCCGCTCAACAAGCTTTGTCGTGACCGTTTTCGTTTTCAATTGCGCAAGGCAGCTTCGCAGATGGTCGATGTTTTCGTACGGCAGGTCCCGAATCGCGCCGAGTTCGGGGTTCGACGCGAGCTCTCCGAGGCGAAGTTCCGTCCAGGAGAGACATGGAACCGATAATGGGCCGTCCTTTTTAGTCAGAAATTGATGGAAAGATATCGGGCCAAGCGTACTTGCGACAAGCGGACTAAGCGGCGCGATTTCCTGGTACAAATGCAGGCCGCTTTCGTCCGGGGCGATGCTCGCCGCGCGGTCGACTCCTAGAGTTCGTCCGTCCTTTGTCGTTAGGTATAAACGTTGAATCGCCGAAAGGGGGACGTGTTCGACAACCCGGTATACCGAAATGTATACGGAGCGCTTAGGCTTTCCATCTGAATGGGGAACACAGCGCAAAAGCGCGGCGTCGATGGAAAAAAAAGGATCTCGGAACGTCGGATCAAGATCGAAGAATGCGGCTTGTCCTTGTGTTTTTTTCTCGAAACCAACAGCGTAATAGGCGCCGAATTCTTCCGGCTCCAATTGTGAGGCGATCAGCGCTTCAGGGATGAGCGATAGGTACAGATGCTTCGTCATTTTGAACCTCCTTGGGCGGAGACTACAATCTTCCGTCTCCAATCAATTCTAGTACAAAATCTAGTCCCGCGCCCGAACGCCGACATAGTGAACCGCGGTCTACGTCGTCATCATTGAATCGCCCTTTTTTTATACAAATCTTTAAAAAAATACGGTATATATATGCAATCATTTTGGAGATAATGCGGTTATATTGCATAAACGCTGCATATTGTGTATAAGGTAGCTGATTCAAGGAATTCCCGAAAAACTCGTTTGTTTTTTTAGGGATATCCCCGCAAATCCGTTTCAAGGAGCAGTAATGGGCGACCATCAACGTGAAGACCAAGGCGTTTCCCTGCCTGGGCTATACCGCCCCCAAGACGAACATGATTCCTGCGGAATCGGTTTCGTCGCAGATATTAAAGGCAGGAAGTCTCACGATATCCTGAACCGCGGACTTGAAGTCCTCGAACGTATGGAGCACCGCGGCGCCGAAAGCGCCGATAACAAAACCGGCGACGGCGCCGGCGTTCTGCTTCAGATCCCTCATTCCTTCTATGCCGAATTGGAGCCGAAGCTGCCCAAAGCGGGAGAATACGGCACCGGACTCGTTTTTCTTCCGTCAAAAGCTTCAGGCGGCTCGGGTGAAGCGATTCAGACTGAACTGGAAAAAATTGCCGCCGCGTCCGGCTTGACCGTCGTCGCCTGGCGCGATGTTCCCACCGATCCGTCGGTGATCGGCGCGATTGCTCGGAAAGCCGAACCCGCCGTCAAGCAGGTCTTTCTCGCGGTCAAAGGCGCGAAAGCTCCCAAAGTCGCAGCCGCAGTCGTAGATGACACGCTCGTGAGCGCGATTGAAAAGCGACTGTTCATCTTTAGAAAACGGCTTGAGAAAGCCATCCGGGAAGGCGCTTTTGCCGGAAAGGGTGATTTTCACTTCCCCTCGTTTTCCTCCCGTACTATCGTCTACAAGGGCATGTTGATGTCCAGTCAGCTCCGTTCATATTTTACGGAGCTTTCCGACCCACGTATACAGACATCCGTCGCTCTGGTGCATTCCCGTTTCAGTACGAACACGTTCCCCTCCTGGTCGCTCGCCCAACCCTTTCGTATGGTCGCGCACAACGGCGAGATCAATACCATAAAAGGCAATCGCTTCTGGATGACCGCCCGCGAGGCGCTTTTTTCATCGCCCGAGTTCGGCGATGAATTGAAAGACATCCTCCCGATAATTGAGCCGGGGAAGAGCGACTCCGCCAGCTTCGATAACGCGTTGGAGCTTCTGGTAATGAGCGGAAGAAGCCTTCCGCACGCGCTCATGATGCTGATTCCCGAATCCTGGAACGATAAAAATCCGATTCCTCAGGATCTCAAGAGTTTTTACGAATACCACGCCACTTTTATGGAGCCCTGGGACGGACCAGCTTCCATGGTTTTCTGCGACGGTCGCTTCGTCGGCGGAACGCTTGACCGCAACGGCTTGCGCCCCTCCCGTTACACAGTTACCAAGAATGACCTCGTCGTCATGGCCTCCGAAACCGGTGTCCAGGACTTCAAGGCCGACGAAGTCGCTTATAAGGGCCGTCTCCTCCCCGGAAAGCTTCTTTTGGTGGATATGGAAGAAGGCCGCATCATCCCCGACGCCGAGGTCAAAAGCGCCGTCTGTAGGCGCCGACCCTACGTTGACTGGGTTAAGAAGAACGTGACGACTTTGGAGATGCTTCCCCCGGTACCCGCCGAACTTGAACCCAAACTACCCTTGGACGACGAAGTCCTATTCATGGAACGTTCGTTCGGTTACACCCGAGAGGATAGGGATACGCTTCTTCTCAGTATGGCGGAGTCCGGTCAGGAGCCGACCAGCTCCATGGGTACCGACACCCCCGTGGCTGTATTCTCCGATAAGAGCCAGCGTCTCTACAATTATTTCAAACAAGTATTCGCGCAGGTTACCAATCCGCCTATCGACTCTATCCGCGAAGAACTCGTTATGACGCTGACCAGCTATATTGGTCGCCACGAGAATCTCCTTTCCGAAAGCGAAGAGCATTGCCGAAGTCTCAAGGTCCTCAACCCCATTCTTACGCCTGTCGAACTCGCGCAAATCCGGCACTGGGGTGACGCCGCTTTCCGGGTGGAAACCTTGGACGCCACTTTCTACGTTCCTAGTCATGGCGCCGCGGCAAGCGGTGACAAATCGGCTCTGGAAACCGCCCTTGATCGTTTGGTCGCAGATGCGGAAAAGGCCGTCGATTCCGGCGCCACCATTCTTGTGCTTTCCGATAAATCAGCTCTCGATGTCGACGCGAGCCGCTGCGCTATCCCCTCGCTCATGGCGGTCGGCGCCGTTCACCACGGTCTTATCCGTTCCGGTCGCCGCATGCTGGCCTCACTCGTCGTTGAATCGGCGGAACCGCGAGAGGTTATGCACTTCGCGCTTCTGTTCGGCTACGGCGCCGATCTCATCGTTCCCTACGGCGCATTGGCGGTTATTGCCGACGTGTGCAAGGGGCCGGATGTCGCGCGTACGGGTGACTACGCCCATGCTGAAAAGAACTATCTTAAGGGCAGTGCCAAGGCCATTCTGAAGATCATCTCCAAGATGGGAACCTCAACGCTCCGTTCCTACCGCGGCGCGCAGATTTTTGAGGCGATCGGTCTTGGAGACGCGGTGATCGACAAGTGCTTCAATGGCACGGCCAGCCGCATCGGCGGCGTCGGTTTCCGTGAGCTTGAAGCCGAGTTGGTCGTGCGCCTGCGCCAAGCCCGCTCCTCTTCCGGCAGTCTGCTTCCCAGCGACGGTCAATACCGTTGGCGGAAGTTTGGTGAAAAGCACGCCTGGAATCCGGAAACCATACATCTTCTTCAGTGGGCTACCAGGGAGGGTGACTACAAGAAGTTCAAGGAGTTCACGGCGGCGTCCGACGCGCTCAACAAAAAACCCCACGTTATTCGCGGTCTCATTGATTTCGCGGCCGCGGGGACGGTGAAAGGCGCGCCGAAAGGCCCGATACCGCTCGATGAAGTCGAATCGATCGAAGAGATCATGAAGCGATTCACAACGGGTGCCATGTCCTTCGGGTCCATATCCAAGGAAGCCCATGAGGCTGTCGCTATTGCGATGAACTCGATCAAAGGCCGTTCCAACTCGGGCGAAGGCGGCGAGGACCCTGAACGTTTCGCCGTTCGTCCCGACGGTACCTGGGCGCGAAGCGCGATCAAGCAGGTCGCTTCCGGCCGCTTCGGCGTAACCAGCAACTACTTGGCGAATGCCATTGAGCTCCAGATCAAGATCGCCCAGGGCGCAAAGCCCGGTGAAGGCGGCCAGTTACCCGGTCACAAGGTCGACGCGCTCATCGCCAGGACGCGGAACTCCACTGCCGGCGTCACGCTCATCAGCCCGCCGCCTCACCACGACATCTACTCCATTGAAGATCTGGCTGAGCTTATCTTCGATCTGAAGAACGCCAACCCGACCGCGCGGATCAGTGTGAAGCTCGTTTCCGAAACCGGCGTAGGAACCATCGCCGCGGGCGTTGCCAAGGCGCACGCCGATAACATTCTGATTTCCGGCTACGACGGAGGTACCGGAGCGAGCCCGCAAAGCTCCATTCGGCACGCGGGCCTTCCGTGGGAAATCGGCCTTGCCGAAACGCACCAAACCCTGGTGCTCAACGGCTTGCGCGGCCGCGTGCGCCTCCAGACCGACGGTCAGATCAAAAGCGGGCGCGACATCGTCATCGCCGGAATGCTGGGCGCCGAGGAATTCGGCTTCGGCACTTCAACGCTGATCGTCATGGGCTGCGTCATGATGCGCAAGTGTCACGAAAACACCTGTCCCATGGGCGTGGCGACCCAGGATCCCGAACTCCGCAAGAAGTTCACCGGCAAGAGTGAGCACCTGGTTACCTTCTTTCGCTTCCTTGCGGAGGAAACCCGTGAATACATGGCTCAACTCGGTTTCAAGAATTTCGATGACCTCATCGGGCGTTCCGACCTTTTGGTCCAGGCCAAGAGCGAACACTCCAAGGCCAAGACAGTCGACCTTTCCCGACTCCTGTACAAGGTTGATTCGGGCAAGGAGCCGTTGCATTGCGTCCAGTCCCAGATGCATAAGATAGACGATGTGCTGGACCGCACGCTAATCGACAAGTGTCTAAAGGCTCTTGATAAGAAGGTTCCCGCGGCCATTGAGCTGCCGATCAAGAACACCGACCGCGCCGTTGGCGCCATGCTTTCCTACGAGGTGTCCAAGCGCTTCGGTGAAGGCGGCTTGCCCGACAACTTCGTCACGGTGGACTTCTCCGGTTCCGCCGGGCAAAGTTTCGGCGCTTTTTTGGCTCCGGGCATCACCTTCCGCGTCTCCGGCGACGTCAACGACTACCTGGGCAAGGGACTATCCGGCGGACGCCTGGTAATCGCGCCGCCCGAGAGTTCAACTTTCAAGACAAACGAAAACATCCTGGTCGGCAACACGGCTCTCTACGGCGCCACGCGCGGCGAAGTTTTCGCTGCCGGTGTGGCCGGCGAACGTTTCTGTGTTCGCAACTCCGGCGCGATCGCGGTCGTCGAGGGCACCGGCGACCACTGTGCCGAGTACATGACGGGCGGGCGGCTGGTGGTGCTTGGCAGGGTAGGGCGCAACTTCGCGGCGGGTATGTCGGGCGGTATCGCCTACGTGCTGGACAGGGCCGGCGAGCTTGACTTCTTCTTAAACAAAGGCATGGTTGAATTATCACGCCTGGACAACGCGGAGGATGAAAACTTCGTGAAGGAAATGATCCGGAAACATGTCTACTGGACAGGTTCCACGTACGCGAAAGGTATCCTTGATGCCTGGAGCGATAATAAAGGCTTTTTCATCAAAGTATTGCCCGTTGAGTACAAGCGGGCTCTCCAGCAGATGATGCTGGCCGAACTGGACCGGAAACTCTATGAGATCCGGGAACAAGAAGACATCGCGGTGAGGGCATAAAGCATGGGCGACCCCAAGGGTTTCTTGAAGATAAAGAGAAAGGTGTCGGGCTATCGGCCCGTGGAAGAACGGATCAACGACTATAGTGAAGTCGAAATGCGTCTTTCGGAAACAGAGCGGCGTCAACAAGCGTCGCGCTGTATGGACTGCGGCGTTCCGTTTTGTCACTGGTCGTGTACCGTTTCCAACGTGATGCCGGAGTGGCAGGACCGGCTCTTCCGGGGCGATTGGCGGGGCGCCTGGGAACTTCTGGAAGACACCAACCCTTTCCCGGAGTTCACTGGACGTGTTTGTCCCGCGCTCTGCGAGGCCTCCTGCGTGCTCGGCGCCAACGACGAGCCGGTCACCATCCGCCAGAACGAACTGGCCGTCATTGAAAAAGCCTGGGAACTCGGTTTCGTGAAACCGCAGCCACCCAAACGACGCAACGGCAAAAAAGTCGCCATCGTGGGAGGAGGTCCGTCGGGTTTGTCCGCCGCGTACTACTTGAACCGCGCGGGCTTCACGGTCACCCTCTACGAAGGCGATCGAAATGTCGGCGGTTACCTACGCTACGGAATTCCCGACTTCAAGCTCGATAAAAGCTTCATTGATCGCCGCATAGAGGTAATGAAGGCCGAAGGCGTGACCTTCGTCACGAACGCGCGCGTAGGGACAGCCACGTACGCGTTCGGGACGAACGGCAGTGATTCTACGGTTATCGACGCGAAAAAGCTTGAGACGGAGAATGACCTCGTACTCTTGACTATCGGCGCGCGTGACGCGCGCGATCTTCCAATTCCCGGACGTGACTTGAAGGGTGTCCATCAGGCACTCGATTTCCTTTCCCAGCAGAACCGGTCCTGCGCCGGCGAGGCTTGCGAGGACGGAGATGGGCCGATCAGCGCCCACGGCAAACGTGTTCTGGTGATTGGCGGCGGAGACACAGGCGCCGACTGCGTGGGCACCGCAAATCGTCAGGGCGCGGCCAAGGTTACCCAGATTGAAGTTCTTCCCAAGCCTCCGGAGCACCGCCCGGTTTCCGAACCGTGGCCGTTGTGGCCTAAGGTCCTGAAAACCTCCAGTTCGCATCTTGAAGGCTGCGACCGGCTCTGGTCCATCGGTTCCAAGGAATTCATCGGCCGTAACGGCCGTGTCGACGCCTTACGCGCCTCCCGGGTGGATTGGCTCAACGAAAACGGCAAGGCAGTCATGAAAGAGATTTCAGGCAGCGATTTTGAGATCGGCGCTGATCTCGTTCTTTTGGCGATGGGCTTTACGCATGTTGTACAGCTGGGTGTCGTCGCCGATTTCGGCCTAGAGCTGGATCCGCGCGGCAACGTTCGGACGGCCGGAACCTTCCATACCTCCAATCCGAAGGTTTGGGCCGCGGGGGATTCTCGTAAGGGCGCGAGTCTCGTGGTGAACGCGATTGCCGACGGTCGCGACGCGGCCGAAGCCATTATCGCCACTCTTGGCTGACCAAGTTCGTTTTTTTTCGCCGTCTTGGAAAAAACTGGTTCCGAGACGGCTTTCTTCTTATGAATTCAAAAAAACGTGAGTTATAATTGATGAACCGACGCATCGTAGCGGCCGTAGATCATCACGGTTGTTATGTTGTGTCGCTGAAAGGCGGTCTTCATCATGGAAAATCCACGCGCGCTTGATCTTCATGGCATTTTGGATCACGGGAATCCCGATGCGGTAATCAGATCCGTCCGTACCACTTACTTAGCAGCCTATCCCAGTGCCGACTTTTCCCAAATTAATGAAGCATTCAGCCTTACGCATGATTTGTATTCCGGCCGCTTCCCTGGGTATGCCGCTTGTCGGACCGGTTATCACGACTATCGCCATACTATCGATGTGTTCGTTGCCGCTGTCCGCCTTTTGGACGGAGCCGCGCTTTCCGCTCGTCGTTTGTCGGAGTCTTTCGCCGAAGATGTACTCATCGCAGCGTTGCTTCACGATTGCGGATATATTCAAGAAATCGGAAATGAAGAAGGTACCGGAGCCCGGTACACTAAAACCCATGTCGTGCGTTCGGCCGCGTTCGTCCAAACCCACGCCGCGGCTTTCCGCCTGAGTTCAACCCGTGCGGCGAACGTCGCGGCGATTATTCTCGGTACCGATCTGGCGATCCCCTGGGATTCTCTCAAATTTGATGACCCGGACGGAAAAACGGCTACCGCGGTTCTTGCCGCCGCCGATTTACTGGGGCAGATGGCCGATCGCGCCTATTTGGAAAAACTTCTTTTCCTTTATTACGAATTTCGGGAAGCCGGCATCGGCGGGTACAAAACGGCTTTTGACGTATTGCGTAAAACGGCTACCTTTTATGAAAGCATCGTCGCGCGTTTGGAAGGTTCTTTGGTCGTCGTGTCCCATGACGCAAGAGTTCATTTCGCCGTCAGATGCGGTGAAGACCGAGATCTGTACCGCGAAGCCATAGATAAACAGATGTCCTATCTTTCTGCCATAATGAAGGATGATTCGGTTAATTTTCGTAAGAGGCTGCGCCGCGTTGATTTGGAACAAGTTGAACGTGCCGAGAGTTCGCGTTTAAAAGCGCTCGGCGTAGTTTTTGCGTAATCAGCGTTTCCCCGGTATATGACAAAACGTCGACGTCGGTTATTATTATCCCATGGATCATAAGTCAAAATCGGCCAGCATCGAGGCCGTCGCTTCCCGCTTCCGCGCAGTCGCCGTCGATTTGGACGGGACGGCTCTTCGTCCGGATTCAACTCTTTCCGAAAGGAACCTTGCCGCGCTCAAAGCCTGCGCCGATCGGGGAATCGCCGTTGTGATCGTAACCGGTCGAAGTCCCCGCGCCGCGGAAAAATTCAGGGCCCTTCTGCAATCAACCGGCCCAATGGTGTACTACAACGGCGCCGCGGTTGTGGACGCGCCTTCGGGAAAAGTCCTCGCTTCCACGCTT
The DNA here is from genome assembly GCA_041666155.1 of Treponemataceae bacterium. Taxonomy (GTDB): domain Bacteria; phylum Spirochaetota; class Spirochaetia; order Treponematales; family Breznakiellaceae; genus SZUA-426. The sequence goes on along the minus strand of JBAYHM010000049.1, from coordinate 8,953 downwards.
GTTCCAACGGACGTCGTCGCCGGCTGCCTTGAGGTGGCGCGTCGCCTCGGTCTCCACTTTCAAGCGTTCCTTTCCGACGATCGCCTGGTTTGCCGAACCGACACGCCCGAACGCGCCGCGTACCAAGTACGTACGGGACTGCAGGGCGATATTCTCGATTTCGACCAGTTGCTGAGCCTCTCCGGAGCAAATGCTCCTTCCTTCATCAAATGTATGTTCATCGCCGAACCTGACAAACTAGATGAGGCCCAACTGTCCGTCGACTCCCTTTTTGGAACTCGGGTGTATAGAACACGTTCAACCTCGACTTTCCTCGAGGTTATGAACAACGGCGTCAACAAAGGACACGCGTTGAAAGTCGCGCTCAACCTGCGCGGCGTAGAGGCGGAAGACTGTGTAGCTTTCGGGGATATGGAAAACGATATTTCGATGTTGGAGGCGGTCGGTTGGGGCGTCGCGATGGCAAACGCCGAAGCCAATGTGAAACATAAGGCCGACGATGTCGCTTTTTCAAATGTAGAAGACGGCGTTGCCGTGTATCTTGAATCTCTACTAGCTCTGAAACGGTGAGATATCTTCATGAAAGCGAAGTACGAATAAAAAGTCAGCCCTAGCCGCGTTAGGCAAGCAATAGGGGGTGCCGTGAATTCCGGTGAAAATTTTCATCTGTACCAGATTAAGCGCTTTCGCCTGGGACCACCCTTCCTTGAATCGGTCGCGATTATTGTTTTTACGTACCGATTCTTGGCAGGCATTGTTTTCTCGTATGGAAGCCCCCTCGTCGCGGTTTCGTCCGCTGTGCTCGCGGCAGTGTATCTTGTTGTCGCGCTCCGTCATTTTTTTCCCGGAGACCTGAGAAAAGCCGAGTCGTCGTTTTCAAAAAACGTGTTGATAGTACCTCGGCGAATCTATTTTTTTCTTCCCGCGCTCCCCTTCGTTTTTGTGTCGATCCTGGCCTTGCTTGATTACGCGTTTGCGGAATACGCGATTTTCCCGTGGCCTGTTATTCTTGTCGTCGCGGCTTTTTTTGCCTCGATATTTGAATCATTTGTTATTGTCGCCGCTGTTTCCATTATTTGCGGCCTCATGGCCGCCGTTGGTCTGGCGGGCGGCGGGATGAATCTCGGTAATTTATTCACGCTGATTTCTTTCCTGCCTATCGCCGCTCTCGTCTATATGATGAAGCGTTCAGAAGCGCGCCGCTCGTACAATGAAACGGAGGAGCGAGTCGAACGCGAACATGCGCTGGCGTCAATGCGCGACGCTGAAGTGGAAATCGCGGCCCGTATTCAACGCGCGCTCCTCTTGGACGTACCGTCTTCCGTCTGTAAGGGCTTGCGGGTTGAGGCTATCACCGTAGCATCGAACGCGGTAGACGGGGATTTTTATGGATTTGTCCCGTACACCGTAGATTCCATCGATGTCCTTGTCGGAGACGTGATGGGAAAGGGCGTACCCGCCGCGCTTCTGGGCGCCGCTATCAAAAGCACCTTCCTTCGTTCTTCGCTCCATCTTTTGGTCGATACGCCGGGTATGCTGCCGAAGCTTGATGACCTAGTCTCATCGGCTCACGACGGTTTAGCGGGAGGACTGTCAAACCTGGATAGTTTCGCGACGCTGCAATACGCGCGCGTCGATTCCAGACGCTCTCGCCTCGATTTTGTCGATTGCGGGCATACGCCTATTCTCCATTTTGATTCGGCCACGAATCTCGTATGGGCGATCAAGGGCAGCAATTTGCCACTCGGCTTTACCGACGAAAATACGTATGCGCGTTATTCAATTCCGCTGTCGGAAGGAGACCGCCTGGTTTTCTATTCCGACGGCATCACCGAGGCCCCTAGTGAAAACGGGGAACTGTTCGGCGATAAGCGGCTTTCTTCAATCATAAACTCCAACGCTTCTCTCGCGCCGGCGGAACTGGTCAGGCGTATTTTGAATACCGCGATGTACTTTACGTCTTCCATCGGTTTTAGGGATGACGTGACATGCATTGTGTTTTCTATCGATCACTCCCTCGTTCCTCCCCGGAGGGTTTTCACGGACTTTCCCGCCCAGTCGGCTTCGCTGGGCGATATCAGGGCCTTCTTTGAAACGCAATTGATCGGCACCAACGATAAATCGATCGATCGAATACTCTTGGCGGTATCGGAAGCGGCTTCCAACGTCATTCGCCACGGGATCGGCTTGAATCCTTCATCGGAAACCAAGGATGCGGGTACGGAAGATTATCTGGATGAAGACGGTCCTGAAGAAATCGATGAGAAGGTTTTTCTTGACGAAAATTCGCTTCGCGCGGAGTTTGTCCAAAGCGAGGGCTGGAGTTCCGTCCGCTTGATTTATCGCGGAAAACCCTTCGCCGGGCACGTGCCGGCGATCGCGAGCGACATGGAAACGCTTCCCGAAGGCGGTTTCGGCCGAGCGCTCATGGCGAAGGCCGCCGACTCCGTTCTGTACGCGTCCGGACCCCAAGACTTGCAGCTGGTATGCCTTTTCTTCGAACAAGCCGAGTAGCCGGGGCTTTGACAAAAAGGTACGGATATGACATGCTTCCTTATGGAAGCCCGCGACGTTTTTCGTAACATTTCCCCGATCGACCATCGTTATTCAATCTCAGAGAAAGATCTTTTCGACGCGCTCGTTCCTTGGATTTCCGAGGAGGCGGCGGTTTCCTCTTGCGTAAAAGCGGAAATTGCTTTGGTAAAGGCGCATTTGGCGGTACGCGGAACGGCGACGGCCAAGCTGCTGGCCGCGCTTGATGAAGCCGAAGATCGCGTAAGGCCTGAGGCGGTCTACGCCGAAGAAGAAAAGACCAAACATAATATTCGCGCTTTGGTGAACGTCCTCAAAAAAGAAGTTCCTGCGGAGGTCGCTCCCTTGGTGCACCTCGGTGCCACCAGCGTCGATGTGTTGGATACGGCTCTTTCCTACCGTATGAAAGGCGTTTCTCTCAACGTGGTGTTGCCGCTCTTGCGTAAGCTGGAGATCGCGCTGTGCGAGCTGGCAAAAAAAGAAGCGGAGACGGCTCAAGTCGGCCGTACTCACGGGCAGCACGCCGTTCCGATCACTTACGGTTTCGCTATGGCGGAATACGTTTCCCGTTTGGGGAAATGCGTGACGGAAATTGAAGGGCGCGCGAAAGACCTCCGCGGGAAACTCGCCGGTGCCGTCGGCGCCTACAACGCGACCAGCGTTCTTGTCAGCGACCCCCAAGGCCTGGAACGCGCGTATTTGAGTGAGCTTGGTCTTCAGCCTTCCGAGCATTCCACCCAGTTGGTGGAGCCCGAATATCTCCTGCGCCTTCTTTTGGAAATGAATGTCGCCTTCGGCGTCGTTGCCAATCTTGCCGACGATCTACGAAACCTTCAGCGGAGCGAAATCGGCGAAATCCGTGAAAATTTCGGCGCCGACCAGGTCGGCTCCTCCACGATGCCGCAGAAGCGGAACCCTTGGAATTCCGAACATGTGAAGAGTCTCTGGAAGGCTTTTTCTCCCCGCGTGATGACTTTTTTCATGGATCAGATTTCAGAGCATCAACGGGATCTCACCAATTCGGCCAGTCAGCGCTTTATTGCCGATTATGTCGCCGGTTTCTCCCAGGCGCTCAAAAGGATGACCGAGGTGATTGAGGGTCTCGGTGTCAACCGGGAGCGCATGCTGTCCAACCTACGCGGCACGCCCGGCGCCACCGACGGGATTCTCGGCGGCGTGCTCGCGGAACCCGCTTATATACTCCTCGCTGAATCGGGAGAGTCCGACGCGCACGAAGTAATCCGCAAGATCACGCTTGAGGCTGAAAATGGGAAGATTCCATTCGCGGAGGCCTTGAGTCGAAATCCCCAAACACTCGAGCGCATCGGTAAAAAAATGGCGGAACTCGGTCTTATCGGTGAAGCGTCGGCCGCGTTGGAATTTTTCCAAAATCCGGAACGGTACCGGGGGCTCGCGGCGGAAAAGGCCCGCGCGCTCGCAGCCAAGTATCGGGACCTCATGGGTTCCGTTAAGTAACGAGAGAGCAGAGCGCCCGCTTGGGCGCTTTTTTTTAACTAGGTAAGGAGATACAATATATGTTTCAAGAAGCGTACTCGTACGACGACGTCCTGTTGGTTCCGGGTTACTCGGAAGTCCTCCCCAAAGAATGCGACGTGCGGACCGTTTTGTGCGCCGACGTGAAGCTCAACGTACCGATTATTTCGGCCGCCATGGATACCGTCACCGAAGAAAAACTCGCCATAGCCATCGCCCTTGAAGGCGGCGCGGGCGTCATCCACCGCAATCTGCGCCCCGAAGTGCAGGCTCAGCAGGTTGCCAACGTGAAGCGCTACCTCAACTGGATCATTGATTCACCGGTCACCGTCCGCGTCGAACAGACGGTCAAGGACGTCAAGGCGATGATGGATCGCTTCAACGTGTCGGGCATGCCGGTCCTTGATGACCGCAACCGGCTGGTGGGTATCATCACCGGTCGCGACCTCCGTTTTTGCCGCGACGATACCTTGTCCGTAGCCGACGTGATGACGAAAGAACCGGTAGTGGAGCAGGGCGATCCCTCGGTCACCAGCGCCAGGGAGAAATTTGATAAACACCGAATCGAAAAGCTCCCCGTCGTTGACGCCGACGGACACTTGACCGGCCTCATTACCGTTAAGGACATGGAAAAACACGAGCGCTTTCCGAAAGCCGCGCTTGACAAGGGCGGTCGCTTGGTTGTCGGCGCCGCCGTTTCCCCGCACGATTACAAAGTTCGTCTACCGCTCCTCAAGAACGCGAAGGTTGATTTCGTTTCAATAGACGCCGCAACCGGGGATACGAAGGACGTCATCGCCGCTGTCGCGGCCATCAAGAAGAATTTCGGCATACCCGTCATCGGCGGCAACGTGGCGACCCGAGCCGGTACTCGCCGTCTTATCGATGCCGGCGCCGACGCGGTAAAAGTCGGCTTGGGCCCGGGGTCGATCTGCACTACCCGCATCGTCGCGGGCGTCGGCGTTCCCCAATTCACGGCCGTATGGGACTGCGCCGAAGAAGCCGCGAAATCCGGTATCCCCGTTATCGCCGACGGCGGCGTCAAGTTCTCAGGCGACCTTACCAAGGCTATCGCCGCTGGCGCGAGTGTCGTTATGATCGGTAACCTCTTCGCCGGCCTCAAAGAGGCTCCCGGCCGCGAAATAATATTCGACGGCAGGATCTACAAGGAATACCGCGGCATGGGCAGCCTCGGCGCGATCAAGGATGGGGGTGGCGATCGGTACCAGATCGGCAAGGACGAGTCTCCGGTGCCCGAGGGCATTGAAGGCCGCGTTCCGTACAAGGGCGAACTCAAGAATTTTCTTTTGCAGTTGGTATCCGGGCTACGAAAAGGCATGGGCTATTGCGGTTGTTCTACAATTGATGAGTTGAAGAAATATCGGAATTTCGTTAAGATCACGGCCTCGGGCCTCCGTGAAAGTCACGCACACGACGTGACGATAACGCAGGAAGCCCCGAATTATTCGCGGTCGTAGGAGCGAGCATGAACGTAGTCGTGATTGGTGCCCAGTGGGGCGATGAGGGAAAGGGCAAAATAGTCGATTATCTGGCCGATAAAGCGCAGATAATCGTTCGCTTCTCCGGCGGCGCCAACGCGGGGCATACGCTGGTCATTGAAGGCGAGCAATACGCCTTGCACCTCATTCCGTCCGGCATACTGTACTCCGACAAGACGGTGATTCTGGGAGCGGGCATGGTTATAGATCCTGAAGCCCTGTTCCAGGAACTCAAGATGCTTGAAGACCGCGGGATCGACTGCGCGGGTCGCGTGCTTATTTCCGACCGCGCTCATATCGTTCTTCCCCGATATAAAGAAATGGACAAAAAACGCGACGCCGAAAGAAAGAGGCCCATCGGCGTGACTGGTCGCGGCATCGGCATCACGTATTCCATGAAGAGTGAGCGCGATGGCATACGTCTTGCCGATATCACCTGGGCCGATAAACTCGAACAACTTGAGAGTGCCGATCGGGAATTTCTTGATAAATACCGTGAGCGGCTTTTGCCGATGTCAATGGATGTCACCGCGTATCTGGCAATGCACAAAAATGCCCAGATCCTTTTTGAAGGCGCGCAGGGTACCTTGCTTGACTTGGACCTCGGTACCTACCCCTACGTTTCTTCAGGGATGTCCTGCGCCGCGGGCGCCGCAATCGGCGGCTGCGTGGGGCCGAAAGCCCTTGACTTCATCCTCGGCGTCTTTAAGGCGTATTCCACCCGCGTCGGCAACGGTCCGTTCCCCAGCGAGTTCGATACCGACAGCGAAGACGCTTTGTGCCGTTTCGTGCGGGAAACCGGACGAGAATACGGTGTGACTACCGGCCGTCCGCGCCGCTGCGGCTACCTGGACTTGGTCGCCCTCCGCTACGCATGCCGCACCAACTCCATCGATTCCCTGGTGATGACCCATCTGGACGTGTATGACTCGATGGATGAGATCAAGGCCTGCGTCGCCTACAAGATCGGCGACAAAATCGTGGAAGACTTCCCCGCGTCCATTGAAGCCCTCAATGAAGCGAAACCCGTCCTTCGTACTTTTCCCGGCTGGAAGAAAGAGCTGAAGAACGTGCGTGATTACAAGGCGCTTCCGGTTGAAGCGCGCGATTATATCGACTTTATCGAAAATTACTGCGAAACGGGCATCGGCATTGTATCCGTCGGCTACGAACGCAAAGACACTTTCATCAGGAAGAATCCTTGGACAAAATAGTCATCCTTGATTTCGGCAGCCAGACAACCCAGCTCATCGGCCGACGAATTCGTGAACTGGGCGTGTATGCCGAAATCTACCCGGGCGACGCTCCCCTTACCGCCGCCATGTTGGACGGTGCCAAGGGCATCATTTTTTCGGGATCCCCGTGTTCCGTATACGATGAAGGGGCTCCCGCACCCGATCGCAAGATTTACGAAGCTGGACTTCCAATTCTAGGCATTTGTTACGGTTTGCAGCGCATGACCGCAGACCACGGCGGCCGGGTCGAACCCCTGTCCGAACGTGAATACGGCGCGGTAAAGGTTACCCTCGATACGAGCTTCCTTGAAACGCGTTCCGGTAACGGGAAGGCCGCAGCTTTTCTGAAAGACCTTGATGAAAGCACAACTGTTCGGAAGGGAGTCGCCAAAAACAACTCCCACGGACGCGTAGCGTCCGAATTTACCGCATGGATGAGCCACGGTGATTCGCTTGCGGCACTCGCGCCCGGCTTTGTCCAGATTGGTATCAGTTCGCACGGTTTCCCAGCTGTCGTCGTTCACGGCCATAAGCCTTGGTTCGGCCTCCAGTTCCACCCGGAGGTCACCCACTGCGAAAAAGGCATGACCATCCTTTCCAACTTTGCCCTCGGTGTCTGCGGCGCGAAGAAGGAATGGTCGATGGACAAATATGTGGAGGAAGTACGCGCCGACTTGACCAAACGGGTAGGAAAACAGCCGGTGCTGCTTCTGATTTCGGGCGGTGTTGATTCCACTGTTGCCGGAGCGCTTCTTCTCAAGACTCTCAATCCGGCGCAAGTCCACCTGATGTATATGGACACCGGTCTCATGCGCAAAGATGAGACCAAGTTGGTCAAGACGAACCTGGAACGGCTCGGAGCCACGCATCTACACATCGTTCACTGTGAGAAGGAATTTCTCGGAGCCTTGGCCGGACTTTCCGAGCCGGAAGCCAAACGCAAAGCCATCGGCGACCTCTTCATAACGATACAGGAACGCGAGGTAGCCAAACTGGGACTCGGCGTCGCCGAAGATTATTTCCTTGCCCAGGGAACCTTGTACACCGACCTCATTGAAAGCGGCAAGGGCGTCGGCAAAAAAGCCCACGTCATCAAGAGCCACCACAACGTGCGCAGCCCCTTGGTGGAAGCCAAGCGAAACGCCGGCCGCATCATCGAACCCCTGGATCGCCTGTATAAAGATGAAGTACGCTCTCTTGGCAGACTCCTCGGCGTTGATGAAGACGTGGTGCGTCGCCATCCTTTCCCAGGCCCGGGCCTCGCGGTTCGCATCCTTGGCGAAGTTACGAATGAAAAGTGCGATGTGCTGCGCGAAGCCGACCACATTTACGTGAGCGAACTAAAGAAGCGCGGCCTCTACGACGATATCTGGCAGGCCTTTGCCGTGCTGCTGCCGATCCGATCGGTAGGCGTCGCGGGCGACGTGCGAAAATACGGCTGGGTGCTGGCTTTGCGCGCGATAGTCAGCGAAGACGGCATGACCGCCGACGTCTATTCTTTCCCAATGAAGGATTTGCTGGAAATTTCCACGCTGATCACAAATACGGTGAAGGACATCGGTCGGGTGACCTACGATATTTCGTCCAAGCCGCCCGCCACCATAGAGTGGGAGTGAAGAAAAACACGCAAGTGAGTTACATAAGCTCGGGCTGCCGACGCTGCGGCATCCATGCCGGTGTAGATCGGTTGCGATCTACACTTTATACTGCGCGCCCATCCGTGGGCGTGTCGGCCGATCGCGGCATGGATGCCGCGCCAGAGTGATGCGCAGAATCGCGCGAACTTCCTGTTCGAAGATTCTGCGGCGGCATGGATGCCGCGTCCTCGGCGCGGAGCGCCTGCGGGAACCGATCGTACCCCGTTTTACCTGGCGCGCCCGGCATATGTGTTCGGACTGCGTGATTTTCTTCACTAGTAGGTGATGCTCATCTACATAAGAACAAACAATTTGAATAGTACCAACTGTGTTGTTCGCTTGGCGAGAACCTGCCTTTCTTGAAAAAGGCCGGGCCGCGCCAGGCGACTGGGGGTATGAACGGTTCCTATGTTGTTGGGTCAACCCCCAGTCTCCGAATTGACATTAAGTTGTATCTTTTCAGTTTCGCCAGACGATCTTTTAGCGCCGTACTTCGATAAAAGTCACGGTTCTTAACGAGGGTATACATCAGTACAACCATCTTTCGAGCTATCGC
>JBAYHM010000048.1:0-19699 GCA_041666155.1 Treponemataceae bacterium | reverse complement strand
TCTTGTTTCCGACGCGGAGATAACCGAAGCCGGTAAATACCTGGGCGCCGATTTCGTGGTGGTCGCCAAGGTCCAGCGCGTGGCCGACACCTACTTCCTTACCGCCAAGATGATTGCCGTTAAGACAGGCGTCATAGCGAACCAGACTTCCGCCGAGAACGAGGGGAAACTTTCCATTCTTATTAAATTAGCCGAAAAGGTTGGCGATGTCCTTTCCGGCGGTACGGTGCTCGCTCCGGCGGCCGCGGATCCGAAAAACCGGACGGCCGAGCCGGTGATACCTGTCGTTGAGCCGGTGAAGCCGCAGCCGAAACCGGCCGCGGACGCGCAGCGCATCGGACTTCGCGTATATGTCGGCATCGGCGGCGGAACGCAGGATCTCGCTTTCAACACTTTTTCAGATTCTTTTTCGCCCACCGGGTTTGATATCTACGCTCTTTGGGGGCTGTTCGGCGGCATCGGCGTTATCGGCAACGTGACGTTCCTGGATGCCTCATCCGGAGCCAAGGGCGCTTCGGTAACATCGGCTGACGTCGGACTTGCCTATGCGCTTCCTATCGGTATCCTCATGCCTTGGGCCGGCATGAAATTTGGTTTAGCCTCTATAACCTGGCCGGAGGCCGCAAGTTACACCGCCGACGGAATGGAAATAGCGATAGATGTTGGGCTTGATGTACGTCTAGGTATGTTCCTGGCCGGCGCCCGATACCAGTTCCAGACCGTGACCTTCGTCAAAACCGGGTTTTACGACGTGACCAGCACTCAGAACACTTTCTGGCTCATGGGCGGCGTTCGCTTCTAACATACTCCTAAGCAGACTCCGGGGCTTGTCCCCGGAGTCTGCTTGAAGTCATTGTTCTACGCTTTTTGTCAATCAATTTTTAAAACACAACTTTAGATGTCACGCAGTTTTTTAACATCTTTTAATAATACAATGACTTACATCTTCACTGTAAAAAAATACCGCAAGAGGCTCTTTATAATTTATCCCAATTTTCTAAAACAATATCATCAATTTGTCTAAAATGACTTTTGTTATTGGTGACAAGTGAGAAATTCATATACATTGCGGTTGAGGCTATTATTAAATCCATATCATCAATTCTATTCCCAGATAATTCTAATTTTGCCTTTATCTCGCCAAATATTTCAATTATTCCTTTATTAATATCTATAACAGGAAAAAGTTCAGCAATACGATTTGCCGTGGCTATATTTCGCTCCGAATGTTTTGATTTTCTTGCTCCATAGATCATTTCGCCATAAGTAATAACTGAAATATATTTTGGAATATTTTGGTTCTCAAGCATCCAATTTTGAACCAAGGTATTTCCTTTCAGGCTATATATTATTACATCAGTATCAATCAAATATGCCATTGTTGGCTCCAAAACGGCTTGATTGGTTCCTACTATTTTTAATATCTTTCACTATTTCTTCCGCTGATTTCTCATCCTTCCAGGCTCCTGTTAAAGAGAGAAATTCCAGTGTCGAATTTGTTATATTTACAGAAGAATTAAGGTGATTTTCTATTATTGTAACAACTTCCTGGCTAATGGAACGGTTTTGTCGTTTTGCGGATGATTTCAGGAGCTTGTATAACCTATCATCAATATCACGGACTTGTAATGTAGCCATGAATTGCCTCCATCACTAGCATATCACTACTTCATGATATTGCAAGCATATTGCATGAAGTATTTTACTACCCGCAGGGTCCGGTGAACATGATTTTCTCCGTTTTTATTTTTCGATGTGCCTTTCCATCAATTCGCGGACCCTTTCCGCTAAATATAGCGGCATGTTCCAAAGCGAATACCTGACCGGTCGTTTCCCTTCGTTTATGAATCGACCATTCTTGAAATCATCTAGTTTTCCGATCCCTATTCCAGTCGCGGTTCCCACAAGACCGATATCCAGATGGAAAAGCTTCGCGACTGTTGGGTCTTCGTTTGCGCCCAGCGGTACGCCGTTGCCTTCCGAATGAACAGCGGTAGCAGCGATCCCGGCGCGCTGAAGAAGTTCCAGGCACTTGCGAATATCCTTTGCCTTCCAGTATGGACCTGTGTGTTTCAATCGCCTCAAGAGGATCTTTTGTCTGCGCGAATCGATACACCGCTTCCGGCATGCCGCCGACTAACATGAAATCGCGCAATAGCGTAAGTAGTTTTTCGTGGGCAAGAGGCGAAATCGATTCTTGCGGCGTATATGAAGTGAGGAGGTCTACCAGCGAATCTTCCCGTAGCGCTTCTAATCGGTATTTCGTTCCAAGTTGACTTCCCAAAGAGGGATTGAAAGTCGCTCCGCAACCTGCTTTACGAGAGTTGATTTTCCAACTTGCCGGGCGCCTCTGATTATGAGAGGTTTTCGCCCCTGTCGTGTATACCATTCGCGGATAACTGCTTCGGAATGTCTTCGCATATAAATGACCTCATTTATGTACTAAAAAATCACATAAATGGGGTCATTTCAACAAAAAGCCCCCTCGGGCAGAACCCGAAGGGGCTTTTATGATCTTAACTTGTTCGATTTAGAACGCGTAGGACACGCTGAGGCAAAGAGCCATGTCGAGCGTGGTCTTGAAGCCGGAGAACTCGGCGCAGAGACCGAGGCCGACGGGTCCGACCGGGTAGCTGGCGTAAACGCCGGCCCAAGAGAGATCCGCGGTCGGGACGATCGCGTAGCCGAGGTACGCTCCGAGTCCAAGGCTGCCGAGAGCGACAGATTCATCGGCGTAGAGGAGCAGATCGGTCTCGGTCACCAGCCCGACGGGCACATAGGATCGGAGCTGAATGAACGTGGTGGAGATCGCGTAGGTAGCGGCGACGCCCGGGCGCACGTTGAGCTTGTAGCCGGTGGTACCGATCGTGATGAACTCATTTTGGAGCGTCAAAGACGGGGCTAGGGAGAAATCATCGGAAATCTTAAAGCTTTTGGCGCCGGAAACATCGAACTGCACCTTGTCGGAGCTGAAAGCCGGAGTCAAGGTAGCCCAGTAACCGACCTTGAGTCCAAGATCGAAACCGAGGGCGCTGTTGCTGTACGCAAGATAGGGATTGGCGCTAAAATAGGAAGTGGTGAGAACGGCGTTGTCGTATACGTCCGCTCCCACTTTGATTCCGATCGGCTCGGCATTAACGGCGAATACACTCGCCACGGTAACGGCAAGAACTAGTGCTAGTTTCTTCATAAAAATACTCCTTCGCGCTGAAATAACGTATAAATATACGCTAAATGATTATTAATCACAATAGAGAAAAAATACAAGTGGTAAAATAACAAAATAATAAAAAATAAAGATACATAAATGTATGAAGCTGTATTTGTGACGACTTTTATGTTGGTTTGGTTAAAATATTCAAATTGTAGCAAGAGAATCCAATAGATATCGAATATTGAGAAACTACCTTTTGGAAGTTTATTGGACCGCGCGGCTCTACAGCCGCGCTGGGCGTGCCGCCTTCGTCGCTTCGCTCCTCGACTGTGTGTCGCGGCATGGGCGGAGCATACAACAAAAAGGGCCAGCCTTTCGGCCGACCCAATTACAGAAATGGTGGGCAGTTCGCTTTCGCGAACTGCAAGATGAAACGCTAGCGTTTCATCAGTAGTCCATGCCGCCCATGCCGCCCATACCACCCATTCCGCCGCCGCCGCCGCCCATGGGGGGAGACTTCGGTTCGGGGAGGTCGGTGATGGCGCATTCGGTGGTCAGGAGCAGGGCCGCGATGGACGCGGCGTTCTGCAGCGCGGAGCGGGTGACCTTGGCGGGGTCGATGATACCGGCTTTCACCATGTCCACCCATTCCATCTTGGCGGCATCGAAACCGATGCCTTTTTTCTCGCTCTTGGCCTTGTCGGCGATGATGGCGCCGTCAACTCCGGCGTTCTCGGCGATCTGGCGAATCGGCTCCTCAAGGGCGCGTTTAACAATCTTGAAGCCGACTTTTTCGTCGTCGGTGAGCTTGGAGATGTCGGCCTTGTCCAGCGCGGTCGCGGCCTGGATGAGCGCGAGACCGCCGCCGGAGACGATACCTTCGTCGATGGCGGCGCGGGTCGCGGACAGGGCGTCCTCTACGCGGTGCTTCTTTTCTTTGAGCTCGACCTCGGTGGCCGCGCCGACATTGATGACGGCGACGCCGCCGGCGAGCTTGGCCAGGCGTTCCTGAAGCTTCTCTCGATCGTAGTCGGAAGTGGTTTCCTCGATCTGGGCCTTGATCTGCGCTATCCGGTCCTGAATGTCTTTCTGCTTGCCGGCGCCGTTGATGATCGTGGTGTTGTCTTTGTCGATCTTGATCGTCTTGGCTTTTCCGAGCTGGGAAATGTCGGTGTTCTCAAGTTTGAGACCGAGTTCCTCGGAGATCACTTCGCCGCCGGTGAGGACCGCGATGTCTTCGAGCATGGCCTTGCGGCGATCGCCGAAGCCCGGGGCCTTGACGGCGCAGGTGCGGAGCGTTCCGCGGAGGCTGTTCACCACGAGGGTGGAGAGCGCTTCGCCGTCGACGTCTTCGGAGATGATGAGGAGGGGTTTGCCGCTCTGCGCGACTTTTTCAAGCAGCGGGAGCATGTCCTTCATGTTGGAGATTTTCTTGTCGTGTATGAGCACGAACGCGTCTTCGTATACGGAAGTCATGGTGTCGCGGTCGGTGACGAAGTACGCGGAAATGTAACCGCGGTCAAACTGCATGCCTTCCACGAAGTCGATGGAAGTGTCCATGGTCTTGGACTCTTCAACGGTGATGACGCCGTCCTTGCCGACTTTTTCCATCGCGTCGGCGATGGTGTTGCCGATTTCTGAATCGTTGTTGGCGGAGACGGACGCGACGTCGGAAATTTCTTCCTTGTCTTTGATCTCTTTGGAGTTCTTCTTGATTTCCTCAACCGCGAGCGCTACGGCTTTGTCGATGCCGCGCTTCAGTTCGATGGGGGTCATACCTGCCGCGACGGCTTTGAGGCCTTCTTTGACGAGTGAGTAGGCCAGGACGGTGGCGGTGGTGGTTCCGTCGCCCGCGACGTCGTTGGTCTTCGTGGCGACTTCTTTCAGAAGCTGCGCGCCCATGTTCTCAAAGGGGTCGGAAAGTTCGATTTCCTTCGCGACCGAAACGCCGTCTTTGGTGACGGTGGGAGCGCCGAACTTTTTGTCCAGGAGCACGTTGCGGCCCTTGGGACCGAGGGTGACCTTAACGGCCTTGGAAATCGTTTCTACGCCGACGAGCAATTTTCGCCGAGCATCCTCGTTGAACAGTATCTGTTTCGCCATAAGTCTGTTTCTCCTCTCTTGTTCTGGCCGGAACAAACCGGTAACGGGTTCCGGGCCTGGTGGTATAAATTTTCGCCAAAGGCTTTTCAGTAAGATACTCATAGAAGGGCTCTCGCGGCAATAGGAATTCGCACTGACTATCGATTAGACTTGTGTCCGGAGCACCTATGCCTAAAGAAAATGTATCGATTTTCGATATTCTCGGTCCGGTCATGATCGGTCCGTCCAGTTCGCACACCGCTGGTGTCGCGCGGATCGCTTTTCTGACTCGGAAAATGTTCGGCCGCAAGCCCGATCAAGCGACTGTGCGTTTTTACGGTTCCCTAGCGGCGACTTACCGAGGACACGGGTCCGATAAGGCCGTGGTCGCGGGGCTTCTGGGCGTTTCGCCCGAAGACGAACGCCTTTCGCGCGGTTTGGAGTTGGCCGCCGAGGCGTTGGCGAGCGGGGAGGGTTTTCCCATCGATATTATCGCCGAACCGGCCGAGCCCGCGCCCTGGCATCCGAATACCGTCGTCATCGATCTTAAAGCCGGCGATGAAAAACTTCGAGTGCGCGCGGCCAGCGTCGGCGGCGGGGCCATCCGGATCGATGAAATCAACGGCTACGCTGTTCGTCTTTCCGGTGAACTGGAAGCCTTGTTGGTATTGCATAAGGACGAGATCGGCGTTATCGCCATCGTGTCTCATATTTTGGCCGCCAACCGGATCAACATCGCCGGTACCTCCAGTCACCGTAAGGAAAAAGGGGATGAAGCGCTCCTGGTCGTGGAGACCGACGGCGCGATTCCCCCTGCCATCATCAAGCAGATTGAAGGCTTGCCGCCCGTTTTTATGGCATTGAGGGTCCCTTCATTATGAAATTCCGCTTTTCTTCCTTTGAATATCTCCTTAAAATCCTTGCCGAGGAAAAAATCGGAGCCGAAGATTACGCGATCAAACGCGAGTCCTTCATCAGCGGCAAATCCGAAGCCGATATTCTGATTGATCTGGACCGTCGCATCGCGGTGACGCGCGCCGCTCTTGATCGCGGCCGCTGTGAAAGCCAGCGCTCTCTTTCGGGTCTTACCGACGGCGCGGCGGTCAAGTTTGCCACCCGGTCGCGCGTTCTCGTCAGCGACGACCTCTTTTCCCGCGCTATCGGCTACGCGCTCGCGGTCAACGAGGTTAACGCGTGCGGCGGCAAAGTCGTCGCGTTTCCGACGGCGGGTTCTTCGGGCATCGTTCCCGGTGCGATCTGGGCGTGGTGGGATACGCGCGGCCCCGGCGGCGCTGAACCGCCCTACGACGAACGCCTCCGCGGCGCTTTTCTGAACGCGAGCTTGGTCGGCGTCCTTATCGCGCAAAACGCGACGCTGGCCGGATCTGAGGGCGGGTGTCAGGCGGAATGCGGCGCGGCGGGCGCCATGGCGTCTGCCGCGATCGCGTTCCTGGAAGGTTTGTCCCTTGAACAACGGTTTGGGGCCGCCGCGCTCGCGCTTAAAAACTCGCTCGGCCTTGCTTGCGACCCTATTGCGGGTCTGGTGGAAGTACCCTGCGTAAAACGGAACGCCTTCGTCGCCGCCGCGTCGCTCGTGGCCGTAGAACTCGTTCTTGCGGGAATAGAAAGCGCCGTTCCATTTGATGAAGTAGTCGCCGCAATGAAATCGATCGGAGATTCTCTTCCTCAGTCGATCAAAGAAAACGCCGAAGGCGGACTCGCCGCGACGGCGACCGGTATAAAATACAAAGCCAAAATGGCTCAAACGCAAAACTAAAGGAGACGATATGAAAAGGCTCAAGATGGGTGTGCTGGGTTGTTCATTTCATTATTTTAAACGGATTGCCGTTCCTCTGCGCGAATCGCTATTGATCGAACCCTACGCGATCGCTTCGCGTGATGCCGCCAATGCGAAGGCTAAAGCCGACGAGTGGGGCTTCCCCGCTTCCTACGGATCCTATGAGGCCCTGTTGGCTGATCCCGAGATTGATTTCGTTTATATTCCCCTGCCGAACCACCTGCATTTGGAGTACATCCGGAAAGCGGCCGACGCGGGGAAGCATATCCTTTGCGAAAAACCGCTCTGCCTCAACGCGGCCGACGCGCGCGCCGCCGCCGAGTACTCCCGAAAGAAAGGCGTATTATTGATGGAAGCTTTCATGTATCGCTTTCACCCGCAATGGCGCCATGCGCGCGCTCTGATGGACGCTATGGATATTGGTATGGTTCGCTCAACCCATTGTTGGTTTTCTTTCAATAATAAGGATCCGAAAAACATAAGGAACATCGCGGCGTTCGGCGGGGGCGCGCTCATGGATATCGGCTGCTACGCCGTTTCTTCCGCTCGCTTCTTGATGGGCGCGGAGCCGGAGCGGGTTTTGTGCCTCAGTGAAAAAGATCCGGCCTTCGGTACCGATGTCCTGAGTTCCGGCATTCTTGATTTCGGCGGCGGGCGGCGATCCACGTTAACCGTTGGAACTCAAGCGTTTCCTCTGCAGCGGGTGGAAGCACACGGTACGGGAGGATTCCTTTCAATTGAAGTCCCCTTCAATATGTTCGGTGACGTACCCGGGCGTATTCACATTACGAACGACGTCGGTCGGCGTACGGTGGAGACCGAAATGGTTGACCAATACCTCTTGGAATTCGATTCGTTCGCCCAGGCGGTGCTGGATAAGACGCCGGTCCCGACTCCGATCAATGACGCGATCGCCAACATGGCCGTCCTTGACGCGCTTTCGGCCTCGACCGCCTCCGGCGCTTGGGAGTCTGTCGTCAGGGCGTGAGTAGTTGCGACGCGCGGCAATTCGGGGTATATTGGCGCCGAAATCATGATACGGACAAACAACCTTCGCATTACCGCGGAATTGCCGCTCGTCTCTCCCTCCGAACTCGCGCGGGAAGTCCCCTTGTCGGACGCGGCCGCTCGTACCGTCGCCGACTCCCGTTCCCGTGTGGCGGACATACTTAACGGGCTAGATGGACGATTGCTCGCTGTTGTCGGCCCGTGTTCCATTCACGATCCCGACGCGGCGCTCGACTACGCCCGGCGCCTGTCCGCGCTTGCAGCGAAATATTCCGATCGGTTGCACATCGTGATGCGCGTGTACTTTGAAAAACCGCGCACGGCTCTCGGCTGGCGTGGGCTCGTGGTCGACCCGGGAATGGACGACAGTTACGATATCGCGCGCGGCCTGCGGACCGCGCGGCGTCTCCTGGTTCAAATCAATGAGCTGGGCCTTTCCGCCGGGACTGAAATGCTCGATCCCATCGTTCCTCAATATACGTCTGAACTCATTTCCTGGGCTTCGATCGGTGCGCGCACCTCCGAATCGCAAACGCACCGTGAAATGGCTTCGGGGCTTTCTATGCCGATCGGCTTCAAGAATGCGACCGACGGAGACGTGCAGACCGCCATTAACGCTATCCTGTCCGCCGGCAGTCCGCATTCTTTCGTCGGTATTGACTGGAACGGGCATACCATCGTACTTCGTACTTCCGGGAACCCCGATGGACATCTGATCTTGCGCGGTGGCAAGTCAGGACCGAATTTTGATCGCCTCCACGTGGACGAAGCCGCCCGTTTAATGCGAAAGGCTAAGCTCAATCCCGCAATCGTCGTTGATTGCAGCCACGGCAATTCGGAAAAGAAGCATGATCGCCAAGGCTTAGTGCTTCGCGATGTGCTCGCTCAACGTTCGGAATCTGATTCCTCGTTGGTTGGTTTCATGCTGGAAAGTTATCTGGAGGCCGGTAGTCAATTGCCGACACCCGCCGGGGAAGGGTTGCGCTACGGTGTGTCGGTAACCGACGCCTGCATCGGATGGCCTGAGACGGAAGAACTTCTTGCGGAAGCATGGGCGCGTACCGACCCGAACGAGAGGATGAAACGCCGTGGATGAGCTTATCGTTTTTACCGACGGCGGATGTTCCGGGAATCCCGGACCCGGCGGTTGGGCGTACGTAATCGTGGCCGACGGCACCGTTCGCGAAAAATGGGGCGCCGAGAGCGCAACCACCAATAACAGGATGGAACTTTCCGCAGTCATCGCCGCGTTGGAGACGGTTCTTGCCGATTCCGCTCTCTCGTCTCGGCCTCTGACGGTCTATACGGATTCCCAATACGTGCAGAAAGGGATCAGCCAGTGGGTCGCGTCTTGGAAACGAAACGGTTGGCGCACGGCGTCAAAAGACCCTGTGAAAAATAAAGAACTGTGGCAAGCGCTGGACGGTCTGGCCGCCCGAGTGTCGGTGACTTGGCGTTGGGTGAAAGGCCACGCCGGCAACGAATACAACGAACGTTGCGACGCTCTGACGCAAGAGGCGATCGCTTCCTTGCGGAACTAGCCGCCGCGGTGTTTGAGCGCCTGGCCTATTATTTCTTGATTCCAAACTAAATTCCCGACATCTAGCCCATCCTTTTTATATTTATTTCTATTGATGTAGATTTTCAACTAACAAGAAAAAAACAATTTTTCTTGTTAGGGCGTGGGAATTAGGGTAACCTTGATAGGAATACATGTGTTTTTGTTAATATTGATATGTACAAAGGAGTCGCGTATGATACGTAGATCGAGGGCCTTGGCCGTATACGCCTTGCCGCTCATCCTGTTCGCTTTCTCTTGTGCGAGCACGCCTCCCAAGCCGACGGAACCCGTACCCACCGAACCGACGAAGCCGCCGGTTGCCGCTCCAGAAACTCCCGTTCCGGTTCCGGCTCCGGCAGAAGCTAAGGCTGCCGCGGAAAAAGCACGAGCGGAGGCTGCGCTTTTCAGCGCCGAGTCCTTTTTTGCCGATGAATGGAAAGCAGCCGATGCTTCCTTCGCGGCCGGTGAAAAAGCTTATAACGTTGACAATGCCGCTTCCCGTACGTCGTACGAAGCGGCGGCCAAAGCTTTCGGGGCTCTCTCCGTCAAGTCAAAACCCCTCTTCTTGGAAAAGCTCGCGAAAGCCCGCTCCGACGCGGAGAAGGGCCGAAAGCAGGCTTTTGACTTGGATGCTCAGACAGCGGTGCCCGATGATTGGAAAACCGCGGATGCTTTCTTCCTCAAAGGACGGAACCAAACTTCCTCCGCTGAATCCGGCAAACTGGAGGCGTACCCTGATGCGCTGTCCTCGTATGAGTCCGCCTCGAACGCGTTTGCGGCGTTGATTCGTAAGGCCTTGCCGATCTTCTTCGACGCCCGAAAGTCTGATTTGGAGAAAGTCCGCGCCGCGGCCGTTTCCGTGGGCGCGAACGAATTGTCCGGCGATCGTTTCGCGGTTGCCGACGACGCTTCCGGCAAAGCGCTGGAATTGTACAAAGGGGAAGACTACTACGCGGCGTACGATGCTTGGAAATCGGCTCGTGATCGTTACATCGTATTAGCGACCGGCTCCCGCGCGTATGGCGTCAAAACGGAAATAGATCGCCGAGCCCTGTCTGTCTATGATCCGAGCAACTATTCCCGAGCCTCCGATCGCCTTGATGTCGCGATGCGTTTCTACGATGACGGCAAAGTCGATTCTTCGCGCGACGCCGCCGAAGAATCGCTCTTACGCTTTAATCTGGCGCTGGCAAAGGGGCGCGAACTGTACGCTTCGGACCGTGGAAAAGCGGCGGAAGCGAAACGTGTCGCGGCCCGGGATCTTAAAGCTCATGTAGCGGTGAAAGCCGCTTTTGACGCCGCAACGAAGATAAAGGCCGAGGCCGACTCTTCATTCAAGGCTGAAAAGTATGATGTTGCGGCCAACCAATACTCGGATGCTGAAAAGCAGTTCGAATCGGTCCGTCAAACCGCCGCCGAAAAGCGGCAAGCCGCCGAGAAAGCCATTGAAGCCGCTTCCCAGCGTATGATGGAAAGCGAGAAAACAGCTAAAAATGCTGATTCGATAATTGAAGGAGGCGCTCGATGAAACGCTCGGCATACCTCCTCGGCGCTCTTTTGATTGCGTCGACCTCGATCGTTTCGGCAGCTCCGCTGCCTGAACCGGTCATGTTTACCGTTGTTTCCGCGACAGAAGCTGTTGGTCCGGGGGCGGAGTTCCCGACGCCGAATTTTGGTCTTGTCCGCTATTCTCTCGTTTCGGCGGCGGATTTGTGGGCTCTGCCTCCTGATCCCGTCGGACTTGATTTGTTCGATCCTTCCCTGCGAGTCACGGAACTTTGGGATCTTGAGATTGATCCGCAAGATGCCGATCCATTCGCGCCGTCCGCTCAATTGGCCACACTGTGGGGCATCGCTCCTTTGCAGGCTTTTGACCGTGGAGTCGGTGTCGTTTCCGAGCCGATGGATTTCGTTTCCGTAGCGGCTTTCGTTCAGGCCACCACCGTGGCGACCGACGCGACAGAAAAAGTTGATGAAGTTGTGCTGCGCGGTCTTTTGAACAACGAGCACTATCGTGAAAGTATCCGCCTGAAGAAACTTGCCGTTGAAGCGTTCGACTACGGCGATTACGACGCTTCCGCGTCCTATGCCGCCGAGGCCGGCTCTGCGGCTCGCCGATCCGACGAATACGTCGCGCTCAGGCTTAAAATCCGAGCCGTGGACGATGCGCTCGCCAAGGCAAAAGCCCGGTTGGAGTGGGCCGCCAAAATTGGTGCCCAGAAGAGCTATTCCGGACGCTTCGCCGCGGCCACCGTCGCATACGAAGGAGCAAAAAAGGCGCGGGAAGTTGAAGATTACGACCTTGCCCTTGAATTGGCGCGGAAATCGCTTTCGGAACTCGCTTCCGTGCAGGAAGCGACTCCTCTTCCACAGCGTTACAAAGTGCGTCCATGGGCGCAAACCAAGGATTGCTTCTGGACCATTTCCGGATATGCGTGGGTTTACGGTGATGCTACAAAGTGGAAGCTTTTGTACGAAGCGAATAAGGCTAAACTTCCGCGACCGGAAAATCCGAACCTTTTGCGGATCGGTACGGTTATCACTATCCCGAGTATTCGCGGTGAATACCGCGAAGGCGTATGGGAGAAGGGAAAGACTTACTCTCCGCTTCCCGGTCGATAGAATAGGAAGAGGGCGGATGCCATTAGGGCGTGCGTGAACGGCGCGCGCCCCATGTTCCCCCGAACCTCTTGTTCTGAAACAAACTCGACGTCGACGTATTCGTCTTCGTCGAGTTCTTGTTTTCCGTTGTTGATGAAGTTTTCAGCGGCAAAAAAATGGACCCGGTTGGACATGATGGCGGGGTTCGGGCTCATAACGCCGAGTTCCCGGATGGTCGCGGCTTTCCAGCCTGTTTCTTCATAGAGTTCCCGCGCGGCCGCGATAGCCGGTTCTTCGCCCTCTTCGATAACCCCTCCGGGGAATTCCAAACTGATGTTATTGGACCCGTGTCTCCATTGTCGCACCATTATGAATTTTGACTCGTTATGATCCCGGAGTAATGGCACTACAATGGCCCAATCCGGGGCGTGGATTACTGAAAAATGTCCGCCTCGTCCATCGGGAGCTGTCGATCTCGTATCCGTTACGGAAAACACGCGGCAGCGGTATGCTTCATTCGACTCTTCTTCTTTCCATTTCAGATGGAGATAACTCATTTCTCACCTCTTTTGCTATTAAGTTAAACCATAGCCTTTTGATGCCGATGCGTATATAATATTAGAGATAATGAATAAAAGCGCGTCGATAGCCATACTTTTTGCTACCTCAGTTGTGGAAGAACGCGTTCGCTTTCTTGAATTGGTTAGTACGAGCGATAGCGCGTATCAGGTTTTTTTTCCTGATTCTCTTCTTGCCGCCGATGCTCTATTATCGCAGCACGCAATTGATCTTATCATTACCGATCTTACATTCGACGGTGGCGCGTTTGCCGACTGGCTTTCTTTATGGCCTCGTCCATTTATTTTAGTTGCGCAATACGGAGAAGAACACCGCGTAAGGGAGCTGATTTCCGACGAGTCCTGTTCTTTCGTCATGCGTGATACTTCATTTCGGCATATCAACGGTCTTCCGATCATGATTCAAAAAGTTCTCAACGTACGGGAAAGCTTGAATCGCCAAAATACCCATTTGCAGTTAAGCGAGCGCCGGTATCTTGATTTGGTGAGTTCTTTGCCCGATATCGTCTACACTTTGGATGGAAACGGGCACTTCGTATACATCAATGAATCGGTTTCCCAGCTCGGCTACAGCCCCCACGAACTTTTAGGAAAGCATTTTTCCGTGATCATTGAGGACGCGGATGTTCCCTTGGTCAGTAGGGAACTTGTGCTGAGTTCGCTTCAGGGGGTTGTCACCGGGGATGAATCAGCTCCAAAGTTATTCGATGAGCGGCGTTCGGGTAATCGAATGACGCGGAATTTGGATGTTCGCTTAAAAACAAAAGACCTTGTCGATTCAACGATGGGTAAGGTTGACTCCTACGGCGAAGTATCTTCGGTGGGATATACATTACCTGAATACGATGGCGAGACCATCGGTACGGTCGGTATTATTCGCGATGTGACGAATCGAAAGCGCGAAGAACTCAAACTTCAAGAGGATTTGCGCATAAAAGAAGTACTCCTCAAAGAGATACACCATCGGGTGAAGAATAATTTGCAGGTTGTGTCCAGTCTTCTCAATTTGCAGAGTTCAAGCATCGCCGATGAGCGCTCCCAGCAGATTTTTATCGATTGCCAGACCCAAGTTCAGGCGATGGCCCTTGTTCATGAGCAGTTATATCGTTCCGACAATCTTCGATCAATCGAAATGGATACGTTTATTGAGTCTTTGGTCGCTTATCTTTTCCACGTCTACGATGTGGACGATAGCCGAATTCGCGCCGAGATATCGGCAGCTTCCGTATCGCTCTGCATTGATCAGGCAATTCCTGTCGCTCTCATTGTGAATGAGCTGGTTTCCAACGCATTGAAGCATGGGCTGGCAGAGTCCGACGGAATCGTTTTCGTTTCTTTAACGGCGAAAGACGCCGAGCATTTGACTCTTGAGGTCCGGGATTCCGGGAAAGGATTGCCCCCTGATTTTAGGATAGATTCATCCGCTACCCTCGGTTTTCAGCTTGTTCAAGCCCTTGGCTCCCAAATCGGAGGCGGCCTTTCTTGGACAAGCGATGATGGAGCTTCTTTCATAGTGTCTTTCCCCTACGTAAACCCCTCCGCCTCATAATTTTTGACAACTCGCCTTGATAGTCCTATGCTTTAAGTAGCTCCCCTCAGAGCTTAGGAGGTTTGATATGGCAATCATCACTATCTCCAGGGAGATCGCGGCCCTCGGCGACGAAACGGCCGGTGAGCTCGCAAAACTGCTCGGTTGTCGCTTTGTTGACAAAGCGGCCATTGAGAAACGGTTCACAACCTACGGATTCAGCGAGAAAAAGCTGGAGAAATTCGACGAAAGGAAACCAGGATTTTGGGCATCCCTTTCGCAGGATAGGGATGACTACCTGCATTATTTGAAAACCGCCGTATTCTCCGAAGCTTTGGAGGGTGACGCAGTTTTCATCGGACGCGGTGCCAGCGCGATATTCCGCGATATCCCGGCAATTGTGTCCGTTCTCCTGGTAGCGCCTATGGATATCCGCATTGAGCGGGTAAAGAGTTACTTCCGCTGCGACGACCGGCGTGCGCGGCAGATCATTGTACAGAGCGATCACGACAGAGCTGGTTTCCATCGCTACTTCTTCGATATGGACTGGGAAAAACCGTCCAATTACCACTTGGTTCTGAATACCGGGAATATGCACCCCGCGACCGTCGCGGAGATTATCATCGAGATGAAACGCTTGGTGATCAATCCGGACGCGGAAGCTAAAACTCGCGTTAAACTTCACGACATGGCGCTTGCTCAGTCTGTTGTAAGTCGCGTGTTGTATGAAAAGAAAATCCCTATCCACTTCCTTGAAGCAGAAGCGTCAGACGGCGCCGTTGTTTTGCGTGGTGTCGCCAATTCGCAGGCTTCGATTGAGGCCGCGGTCGCCGCCGCCGGTGAAGTTACCGGCGTTCGTTCCGTCCGCGGCGAGATTCAGGTGGTGCAGGAATACAGCGTAATGCCGTAATGTAGACCCGACCGGCGCGTCGGAGTATCATGGGCGCAAGGAGACGTCATGGAGACCGACGCGCTGAAGGAACTGCACGGTTTAGACCTTGTCGCGCGGAGGATGTCGCGCGTATCCGCTATTCTTCAGTGGGACCAAGAAACCTACTTGCCGCCGGCCGCCGTTGAAGAACGTGCCGATCAATTGGCCGACATTGAAGGTATTGCGCACGAGCGAGCGACAGATCCCCGAATTGGGCATCTATTGGAAAAGCTCGGTTCAACCACTTCATTCCCTTTCGGCGATGAGTCTCTGCCGCGTCTTGAGCGTGATTTTTTGCGTGCGATGCGCCGCGATTATGACCGCCGGACAAAGTTGCCGCACGATTTCGTCGTTTCAAAAGCACGAGCTGAAGGCCTGTCTCAGGCTGTGTGGGTTACCGCCCGCAAGTCGAACGACTTCGCCTTGTTTGCTCCGCATTTGCGCGCGATGGTTGGGTACGCCAAGAAACGTGCGGAATATTGGGGTTTTGCTGAACGCCAATATGACGGTTTAATTGATGAATATGAACCGGGGATGAATGAGAATCGCCTTGCCGCTCTGTTCGGTCCGCTTTCTTTCGGTTTGACCTCTTTATTGGGAAAAATAACTCTTCGGCCGCAACCGGATTCCGCCTTTCTCCTTCGCACGTATCCGATCGTGGCTCAAGAATCTTTCTGCGACTCGGTCATGAACGCATTGGGTTATGATCGCCGACGCGGACGCCTTGATCGCAGCGCGCATCCGTTTACCACCAGTTTGGGGAGTGACGACGTCAGAATCACTACCCGTTATGATTCGACGAATATGTTTTCGGGTCTTTTTTCCGTCATACATGAGACCGGTCACGCGCTCTATGAACTCGGTTTCGATTCTTCCATCCGCGGTACTCATCTCGCGGACGGCGCGTCGATGGGGATTCACGAATCGCAATCCCGCTTGTGGGAGAATGTGATAGGCAGGAGTCGGGCTTTTTGGAATGGGATGTTTCCATCTTTGAAGATCGCGTTTCCCGACTCCTTGCGCGACGTCGACACTGAGCTTTTTTATCGCGCCGTGAACGTCGTGAAGCCTTCGCTTATTCGCGTAGAGGCTGATGAGGTGACTTATAGCCTCCACGTGATTCTCCGTTTTAACTTGGAGCGTAAGTTGTTTTCAGGTGAACTGGATGTGGATGATCTTCCCTCAGCTTGGCGGTCGGGAATGCGATCGCTGCTGGGTGTGGAAAACGAGACTGATGCCGATGGCGTCCTTCAAGATGTTCATTGGTCTATGGGTGCTTTCGGTTATTTCCCGAGCTATGCCTTGGGAAACCTTTATGGAGCTCAGTTTTGGAACGCATTAAGGCTTGACGTTCCAGACGCTGCTGAACACGTTGAAGCCGGTGATTTTTCGGTCTTGTCATCGTGGTTGCATGAGAAGATCCATTGTCTCGGCCGAAGCGTTCAGCCTGAGGACCTCGTACGCTCGGTGTGTGGCGAGTCGCTTTCCATTTCGCCGTTTCTTGACTATCTTGAAGCGAAGTACTCCGAATTATATGACTTCTAATGTTGCCCCTTTTGCGCGGGACGTTTTGTATTTAAGCTTTCTCTTTTTTGGCGTTTCTCTTGGCGCCGCATTTCCTCTTGTTTTTTTTCGCCGTCAAATCACTCGGGGCGGTCGGGCCCGCCGCCGGGTAGTCGGTGCGTTTTTTTTTACCTTCGGCGTTATTTCCGGTACGACTGCCTTTGTCTTTTCGGCTGGAACGATCTTTTCGGATGCTCAGCTTCTCACGGTGTCGCTTCCTTTTATAGTTCTCGCCTTTGCCGGCGTGATTTTCCCACGAATTGTCGGGTTCCCCTTGTGCGTAGCGCTCGGGTCCGCTCTTATTCTCTTTTCGTGGACGTTTCTTGTATTTCCCGAAGCTCGTGAAGGCGTTCTGCTGGGTCGCGCTCGCGTAGGCTCATCGGGAGAAGCTCGATTTTGGTTCGAGTCCGATCCGTCTCCCGTATTTTCGGTTGTTGCCGCTGACCGGAGCCTTTTGCGTTTTGCCGCGGTTAGGATCGATTTTGATCGCCGAATACCCCTAGTGGGTGCAACAACGCGTGTCGCACTTCGGGGAATCGCGTCCGAAAGCAATTTTCTCAGCTTTCGATCCCGTCGCTCTCTGTTTGAGTTGCTCGGTGACCCGGATGGACGGTCTTTTTTCATTGTGCCGGGCGTTTCGATACAAACGGTAACGTTCGCGATGTCGGATCCCAATGAGGCACCCGGAGCCCGCTTTGATATCCTTTGGGCAAACGGTCGTCCTCGCTTTTCGCGTTAGTCTTGATAAAGTAATCCAGAGGATGCGCCGATCATTTTCGGGTATGATGGTAACCCTGTTCAAGGCGGATATTACTGGTCGTCTCCGTTTCTGCATCATCCACGATTTGCAAAGGTCGCTTTTGGGTTCATTTGCGTTGACTGTCGCCAACTCGATTGGTGAAAAGACCGGCAAGGATGTCATGCACGTCTTTGGGAGTGATCGGGAACGTACTTTTTGGCTTAACCGGTTGATACTACGAAAACAAAAAGCGGGATACCGTGAATTGTATAGTTACGGTATCGGCGGATCAGTGTTGGTTAAGCCTCGTTCTGATCGTCGCGCGGGTTAGTTTCTTTACGCGCCTGATTGAAAAAGAAATACGCTTTATCAAGCATTGATAGGCCGACAATGCTACCGGCCGAAATTTCGATATAGACAAAAAAACCGAGAGCTTTCGTTGAAATCACTAATTTCAATGCTTCAAGCGCGAATAGGGACATGATAGTCGCAATCGTAACTTTCCCGAAAAAGGTAGTTTGTGGTTCGACTTTCTTCTTTATCATGAGGACGGTGAACATCCCGATAGCCTGAAACATTAACCTGAAGAAAATAATTAAAAACAGCCAGGGCGGCAGTAAATCAAAAACGCGATAAGTCACCGCTATTACGATCAGTAAGGAATAGTCGCTGACGGAGTCGAGTATTCGGCCCATATGGGTGACTTCGTGTCTTGCCCGTGACAACCTTCCGTCGATCAGGTCGGTAATGAAAGTGATCGCTAGGGCTCCGGTTAGAATTGTCGCAATATCATAGTTTCGGGCTGAAAGAATAAGAAAAAGGATCGACGGCAGCATGCTCACTCGGATCAAGGTGACCTTATTCGCAATATTGACCTTTTCAAGCCGGATACCGCTTTCTTCTATATAAAAGAAATTTCGACATAAACCGAGAAAAAGCCCGAGAATGCCGAAAAATACGGTTTGTGTGATCAGGAAAAGTCCCATAGTAAGACGGGGGAACCCGTAGAATTGCCCGACCGCAATAAACCCTATTGTCTCAATGCTCCAATAACTTGCAAGCACTAAGACGATGGAGCTTGTCAGCGGCGCGAGTTTTAATCCCATCATGGGCGCATCCTATTACTTGACATGCCCCTTGTCAAACCCCATAATTTCGTTATGACAATGGCTGATAAGGTTACCGCAGTTAGACTTATTCTCGCTCCTTTCTTTTTTCTTGTGTTCTTTCTGCCTGATTGGCTACCTATCGGTCCCGAGTGGACAGCCTTTGTTCTCTGGTTCATTTTCATTGTCAGTGAAATTACGGATCTTATCGACGGCAAGATTGCCCGTTCCCGGAACGAAGTCAGCGACTTTGGAAAGTTGTTTGATCCGTTCGCGGATACGCTTGTTCGCATCACTTATTTTCTCTGCTTCGTCGTTGAGGGTATTCTCCCTGCTTTTCTGTTTGCAATTGTTTTATACCGCGAATTCGGTATCCTTTTTCTTCGGACTCTTATGATGCGTCGAGGTATCGCAATGGGCGCCAGGAGCGGCGGAAAGATTAAAGCCGTCATGTATATGGTTACCGGCGTTGTCGCGTTACTCGCTGTAAGCGTTCAACGTCTTGGTTTTGATTCAATGATTTTTCGAATCCTTAAGTGGACTTCAATAGGTATTTTTAGTATTGCGGTCGTACTTGCGGTGACTTCGTTTGTCGATTACTTACGTGTTTTTAAAAACAGTTCTAAGTAGTCGGCGCTTGTCTGAGAAATCATTCATTAAAAATGAGTCTGACCGATTGACATGAAAGAGGCGTTTGTTATAAAGTGACTTTCGTCGCCGAAAACACAATCCGAAGTCAACATGAAAATGTCGGTAACACGGGTGTAGAAAATATTGATTTTCTGTGAGTTTTAAGCGAAAAAAGCGGTTGACAAGATCCGGTAAGTCGTGGTAATGTCCCGCTCGCGTCCAGCAAGTGTCTTAGTGGCACGAAAGTTGCTGACGCGAAAGAGCGAAAGAATGAGTCGCGAGAAAGCGACGAAATCCTGACGCAAGGTTCTTTGGTAAATTAGGGATGGGGAAAGAAGCAGCTTGAAACATTCTGACGAATGTTTCTTGTAGAAGCGTACGAGAAGCAGTGAAACGCGCAGAGATGTGCGTGCAGTTTTC
>JBAYHM010000047.1:0-19879 GCA_041666155.1 Treponemataceae bacterium | reverse complement strand
TCATCCACCCTTCCGGTTATTGTACCGGCGCTTGAACGAAACAGCGCGTGCGTTCGTAGCTCAGCTGGATAGAGCAACGGACTTCGAATCCGTAGGTCGCAGGTTCGACTCCTGTCGAACGCAAGAGTTACGAGCGCGGAAGCGTCAAACGATGACATTACTTGGGCCGCTAGCTCAGCTGGTAGAGCAGCAGACTCTTAATCTGCGGGTCGAAGGTTCGATCCCTTCGCGGCTCAGAGTGCGGGAATAGCTCAGTGGTAGAGCGCCACCTTGCCAAGGTGGATGTCGCGGGTCCGACTCCCGTTTCCCGCTCTTCGGTTTGAAATAGTGAGAAAAGGCGGGAGACGGACCATACAATCCGTTCCGCTCGACAAACGACCCGAAGGGGCGTATGTCGCGGGTCCGACTCCCGTTTTTCGCTAGGAAAATACATGGGCGCCTAAAAGGCGCCTTGTTTTTTTCAGCGAGTCACTCATCAGCTCGTTCAGGCGGAGAGCGCAGAAAAGGGCGTATATTGACAGCAAGTTGTCGTTCCTATACACTCACTTGCGTCGTCCGAAGCAGAGCGAGAGTGGTGAAATTGGTAGACACGCCAGACTTAGGATCTGGTGCCTTTGGCATAAGGGTTCAAGTCCCTTCTCTCGCATACCTTACGAGCGAAGGGCAGACAATATACGCGGGAATAGCTCAGTGGTAGAGCGCCACCTTGCCAAGGTGGATGTCGCGGGTCCGACTCCCGTTTCCCGCTCTTCGGCGGAAGGCGATCCGAATACCGGATCGCCTTTTTCATATAGCGCGCGTCGCAGGCTCCGATTCCGGCGCTCCGCGCGACTCCAACAGCAAGAGGAAGAGAAGTGGTCGTATCCAAAGAAATCGCCCGTCTTGAACACTCGTCGGTCAAATTGACCGTAACCGTCGGGAAAAACGACGTCAAAGCCCAGTATGATGACCTCATGAAGTCCTACGGTAAGTCCATTCAAATAAAAGGTTTCCGCAAAGGAATGGTTCCCCGCGACGTGCTCGAGCGGAAATTCGGGGAATCCCTCAAAGGCGAAGCCCTGGGCCACATCATGGAAAAATCCCTAGAGGAAATTTTCAAGGAAGAGGCCTTCGACGCGGCGAACCGCCCGCTCCCTTACTCGACACCGTCGGTCAAGGATGAGCCGAAACTCGACTTCGGCTCGGATCTGACGTTCACCGTGGAATACGACGTATTCCCGGAAGTGAAGGTCGGAACCTGGAAGGGTATTGAAGTTGAGGTCCCGGTCGCCGAAGTCGCTGAAGAAGACTTGAGCCGTGAGCTTGAACAACTTCGCGACCGCAACGCCGTCGTGATCGATAAAGATGAAAAGGGAAAGGTCGCTAAAAACGACGTCGTCACCGTCAACTATTCCGAACTGGCCGAAGACGGATCCGTTCTCCCGGGCACCGAACGCCAGGACTACGTATTCACCGTGGGAACCGGTCAGAACGTCTTCAAGTTCGACGACGAGATCGTCGGCATGAAAAAGGACGAGACGAAAAACTTCGACAAGACCTACGGCGCCGATTTCCCGGACCCCGAGTTCGCCGGTAAGACCAAAAAACTCCGCGTCACCGTCACCGCGCTCAAGGAGAAAAAGCTCCCGGCACTCGACGACGACTTGGCTCAGGACATCAGCGAGAAATACAAGACGCTCGCCGATCTCAAAGCCGACATCAAGGGCAACCTTGGAAAGACCCTTGAGAACAAGATCCGCGAAAAGAAAGTCAACGCGTTCCTTGAGAAAGTCCTTGAGACGACAACGATAGACCTTCCCCAGTCGATGATTCGGATTGAACTTGAATCTCGCTGGAGGACTCTCGCCCGCCGCTTCAACGCGAACGCCGATCAACTTATGGCGATTCTCGCTTCCGGCGGCAAGGACTATGAAGGCCTTATGGCCGAATGGAAACCAGACGTCGAAAAAGCACTCAAATCGCGCCTGATTGTCGAAAACCTCATGAAAGAACTCGATGTAAAAGTCGACGACGCCGATTTGGAGAAAGAATTCGAAACGATGGCCGCCTCAATGAACGCGGGTATCGACGAAGTCAAGAAGCATTACGAGCGGGACGATATGAAGGATTATCTGCGCGACGACATTAAAGAACGCCGTCTGTTTGATCTGGTATTCGCCGAAACTAAAACGAAGAAGGGCAAAAAGGTCAAATATCTGGACCTGGTTGCCCAAAATGGGTAAATTAAGTTAATGAATGAACGCATGCACGGACTCGTCCCCGTCGTTATTGAACAAACGGGCATGGGCGAACGGTCTTACGATATTTACTCGCGGCTCTTGAAGGATCGTATTGTTTTCCTTGATGGAGAAATCAACGATCTGACGGCGGACTTGGTAGTCGCCCAGCTCCTCTTCCTGGAGAGCCAGGATCCGGAGAAAGATATCAACCTGTACGTCAATTCTCCCGGCGGTTCGGTAACCGCGGGATTGGCGATTTACGACACGATGCAATGGGTCAAGTGCGATGTGCAGACTTACTGCATCGGCCAAGCGGCCTCAATGGGCGCGCTCATCCTGACCGGCGGCGCGAAGGGAAAGCGTTTTGCGATGCCATCCAGCCGCATTCTGATTCATCAGCCTTGGGGCGGTGCTCAGGGCCAAGCCCGTGACATCGGTATCCAGGCGAAAGAAATCCTCCGTCTGAAAAAGATAACTATCGATATCTTCGCAAAGCACGCCGAAAAGGAAGAAGCGCGGATTGCCTCAGATATGGAGCGTGATTTTTATATGTCCGCATCCGAAGCCGTCGAGTACGGTATCGTCGACCGAATCCTCGCAAGGAGTACTGATGGCGCGCTTACGAAATAGCGGCGGAAACGCCGAGCGATCCTGTTCATTCTGCGGCAAGAGCGCGGATATGGCGCGCCGTCTCATAGCGGGGCCGGATAATGTATTCATCTGTGATGAATGCGTCGACGTTTGCAGAAAAATACTGGTGGAAGAAGATCACGATCTTTCAACTCAGTTCACCGGCGATATTCCCACGCCCAAAGAGATAAAGGATTACTTAGACCAGTTCATCATCGGACAGGAAGCTCCGAAAAAAGCTCTTTCCGTCGCGGTCTACAACCATTATAAGCGTATCGCAAATCCAGCAAAGACTCCCGACGACGTTGAGATTGAAAAATCGAACGTCC
Organism: Treponemataceae bacterium; assembly: GCA_041666155.1. Lineage (GTDB taxonomy): Bacteria > Spirochaetota > Spirochaetia > Treponematales > Breznakiellaceae > SZUA-426. Next base: position 16,701 of record JBAYHM010000047.1, on the reverse strand, counting down.
TCATGATCGGACCGACGGGAACCGGTAAAACGCTTTTGGCGAAAACCCTTGCACGCAAGTTGAAAGTTCCCTTCGCGATCACCGACGCCACTACCCTCACCGAGGCCGGCTATGTCGGCGAAGACGTTGAGAACATTCTTCTCAAGCTGATACAGAACGCGGGCGGCAATATTGCCGCCGCTGAACGCGGAATTGTCTATATTGATGAAATCGATAAAATCGCCCGTAAAGGTGAAAACGTGTCGATTACCCGAGACGTATCAGGAGAAGGCGTCCAGCAGGCACTGCTCAAGATCGTGGAAGGGACTATTGCCTCCGTACCACCGCAGGGCGGACGCAAACATCCGAATCAGGAAATGATCCGGATCGATACGACCAACATTCTCTTTATTTGCGGCGGCGCTTTCGTGGGCCTTGAAAAGTTCATCGAACAGCGCGTCACTCAGCATCCCATGGGTTTGGGCGCAGACGTTAAATCAAAGAACAACAGAGATTTACGAGAAATTTACGCGGCAATGCATCCGGATGACCTGATTCGCTTCGGTATGATACCTGAATTCATCGGACGGATGCCTATCACCGTATGCCTTGAAGTGCTCAAGCGTGAGGACCTCAAGCGCATCATCACCGAACCGCGCAACGCCATCGTAAAGCAGTACCAGGCCTCCATGGCTATCGATGATGTGGAACTGGAGTTCGCCCCTGACGCTATCGATGCGATCGCGGATCTGGCGATAAAGCAGAAAACCGGCGCACGCGGCCTCCGGGCTATCGTAGAGCGAATGATGACCGACATCATGTTTGAAATTCCATCTATTGAAGGACGCAAGCGTGTAATCGTAACGAAGGCCACTGTTGAAAAAGCGGAGCGGCCGGAAGTCCACCTTCTACAAAAGAGCGCATGAGTCTTCTTTCGGCCTTGACCAAAAAGCCGAAATCCGACGAGCTCCCGCTGCTACAGCTGCGGGAGCTCGTCCTTTTTCCCCACACCATGATTCCCGTTTTCGTCTCCCAAAAATCGTCAATTGAAGCTATCGATGAAGCCTTGAAGCGCGACAGGCGCGTGTTCGCGGTTTGTCGTAAACCGGGAACAAAGGATGACGATTCCTACGAAATCGGGAGTGTCGCCCGTCTAGTACAACAGCTAAAACTTCCCGACGGCACCGTACGCATCCTTTTGGAAGGGGAATACCGAGCCCGACAACTAGAGATTAGCCGTCACAACAATTGTTCGTTCGTCAAAATCGCGCCGATCGGCGGAGAAACAGTCGACGAAGATCCCGAAACAACGGCTCTGGTCCGCGCTATTCAAAAATCTTTCAGCCAATACGCCGAACTGTCAAAGAAAGTGAGTACCGAAACCCTTGCGGCTGTTGAACACGCCGATGGTTCGGAACGCCTTGCCAATCTTGTTTCCAACGCCTTGGCAGTAAAATCCGATCGAAAACTTGAACTCCTCGCCATCGATAGCGCTAAAGAACGACTTTCACACGTGCTGGAAGTCCTTGAAATGGAAAACGAGGTCATCGGGATCCAACGAAAAATCTCCGGAAAAGTAAAAAACCGAATGGACAAGACGCAACGGGAGTACATCCTCAATGAACAATTGAAGGAGATCAACCGCGAACTGGGCAAGGACGGTGTCGAAGACGAGTTCAAAGAAATTGAGCGAGCGATCGAAGAACGGATGCCGCCCGAAGAAGTCCTTCAAAAAGCGCGCAAGGAATTATCCCGTCTCAAGAAACTGCAAGCCCTTTCCCCTGAGGCGGGCATTCTCCGCGGATATCTTGAATGGATAGCGGATCTCCCGTGGAGTGAAAAAACCGAGGATGCGCACGACCTGATTGAGGCTGAACGCATCTTGGATGAGGATCATTTCGACATGCGCAAAGCGAAAGAGCGCATCGTCGAGTTTATTGCCGTCAGACAGCTTACGGACGCGATAAAAGGCCCCATCCTTTGTTTCGTAGGACCGCCGGGAACTGGGAAAACAAGCCTGGGAAGATCAGTCGCTCGTGCGCTTGCGCGAAACTTCGTACGAATTTCTCTTGGCGGCGTTCGTGACGAAGCCGAAATCCGCGGACACCGAAAAACCTACGTCGGTGCGCTGCCGGGAAAAATACTCCAATCAATGCGGAAAGCAGGAACGGTAAATCCCGTATTCCTATTGGACGAAATTGACAAACTGTCCAGCGACTTCCGGGGAGACCCGGCGTCAGCGCTCTTGGAAGTTCTTGATCCCGAGCAGAATTCGACCTTCACCGATCATTACCTGGAAGTCCCGTTCGACCTTTCCAAGGTCCTTTTCATCGCGACGGCGAACTCACTCCATACCATCCCCTACCCGCTCCTTGACCGTATGGAGATTATCGAAATCCCAGGCTATGGCGAGCGGGAAAAATTGCAGATCGCGAAAAGTTTCATCATCCCGAAGCAACTTACGGAGAACGGTCTAGCCGCTTCTAAAACAAGCTTCAAGGACCAAGCGATTCTAGATATAATTCGTTACTATACAATGGAATCCGGTGTTCGCGGCCTTGAGCGGGAAATCGCTCACTGCGTTCGCAGGGTAGCGCGGGAAGCGGTGTTTAAAAACCGCGATAACGTGGCCGATTTCAAACGCAACATCGCCCCGAAAGACCTTGAAAAACTGATCGGTAGGAAAAAATTCAAACCGGACGTCGTATACGACGAAACTCGCCAAGGCGTTTGCTACGGCCTTGCGTGGACGGAAACCGGCGGCACTATGCTCCCGGTAGAAACTGTTCGTTTCGAAGGATCCGGAGAACTCATACTTACCGGGAACCTTGGCGACGTGATGAAAGAAAGCGCACGAACCGCTCTTTCCTACCTCCGTAGCGTATCCTCCCGTTATTCTTTTGCTATCGAGGATGTTTCTAAAGCTGATTTCCATATTCATGTCCCCGAAGGAGCCATCCCCAAAGATGGTCCGTCGGCGGGTGTCACACTCGCATCTTCACTGCTTTCAACTCTTTGTGAAACGCCGCCGCTGCCGCGGATCGCGATGACCGGCGAACTGACTCTCACCGGCAGGGTGTTAGCCATCGGCGGGCTCAAGGAAAAACTCCTTGCCGCCGTACGCAATGGTATGAAGACGGTCATCATCCCCAAAGCTAACGAGGATGAGCTGGACGAAATACGCAAGGATTTTGAAGGAAGACTGACCATCATGCCGGTAGAGAACGCGGGAGAGGCTTTCGCCATTCTTTTCGGCGAAGAAAACATCCTTAAAAAAGAAGAACCTGTCGCCGAAGCTGTTAGTTCTTAGTGCCCTACCGTTTCCCGCAAAATCTTAAATGTACGTTCCGCGGTAATGTCCCACGAGAAGAGCTGCGCCCGATCCAAGCCGCGTTTGCGATATTCCCGGTAACACTCTCGATCGGTGGTGAGCGTAACAATTCTATCAGCCATATCCTCGGCGTCGTCAGGATCAAAGTAGAGTGCGGCTTGATCAGCGACTTCAGGAAGTGAGGCGGCGCGCGCGCACGCAACGGGCACGCCGGAGGCCATTGCTTCCAAAGCGCCCATGCCGAAACCTTCGTACCGGGAAGGTATGACCACCAAGTCGGCGCCCGCATAGAGTTCAGGCAGATTTTTTAGAGGAAAATACCCGGTAAAAAAAATATCGTTGCGGTACGGCGATTTCGCCGCCGCCCTTTTCACCGCCTCCGCTCCGCGCTTCTCGCTACCGGCCAATACCAGCCGATGCGGATGTTTTGTCCTGGCTTTGAAAATCTCGAACGCTTTAATCAAACCTATATGGTTCTTAACCGGATGTTCAATACGGGAAGCGTAGAGGATGTAGGGACGCCTGAACGAGAAAGGCTGTATGAGAACAACGCTTTCCTCATTTCTCGCCCGCGGATGGAATGCTTCCAGATCAACACCGTCATGAACAACATCGATCCGGGATTCGGGAACGCGGGCAACCTCGATCAACTCATCACGCACCCATGCGCTGACGGCAATGATTCGGTCCAGATCGCGCAAAGAATTAGGCATAACCATTCTGAGCACGGCGCCGAGATGTTCACGGTTACGGCGAGGGCCTCTATAGGCGGCCATATCATGAACGGTCCCTACGGTCGGACAGGGAGAACGGAACGGCAAACGACGGTTGGCGGCGGGAAAAAAAGCAAGACGATAATCACGAGAGCGAGCGAACTCAGGGTAATTGATCAAATGCCAGAGTGTATTCGCGAATGCTCCGGTACGAGATCCCTGCGGCACGTACTCCGCGTCAGGCGCGACTTCAGCGTAAACATACCGGTCGAATTCCCAACCGAAGAGCTCGAACCGTTCCTCAAAACGAGGAAGCCGCCGCAAGAGCTGAAGGACGTAGACGCCTATGCCGGATTTTCCGCCGTCGCACCCGAAGGTGTCGATACCGATCTTCAACGCTGCCCTCCGATCAAACGACAGCATACCAGTCGTAACGGAAAAAGAAAAGTGAGATCGCGTAAGGTTTTTCTTTTTGCCCTTGCGACTCAAGGGATAGCGTGATATATTGGTTAGGGTCCGAAAACAAACCCTATATATAGCGCGCTACCTGTGGATATGTGGATAATCGTGTATGTATCGAAATATGAACGAATTAGACGGAGGAATCGAGTGCGTTGTCCGCATTGCGGCAATTTTGACGACAAGGTTATTGAGTCCCGAACCTTGGCTAACGGGGAGTCGATACGGCGTCGGCGCGAATGCAACGGATGCGGATATCGATTCACCAGCTATGAACGTATCGAAGATAAACAGTTCATGGTAATCAAACGTGATGGACGCAGAGAGCCGTTCGCGCGTGAAAAAATAGAAAGAGGCGTTCAACGCGCTTTAGAAAAACGCCCCGTTTCACAGATGACGATTGAAAACATCGTCAACGAAATAGAAGATGCCTCGGTTATGAAAGGAAAAACGAACCACGAAATCGATTCTAAGGATATCGGTGAACTTGTCCTTGAAAAGCTGAATCAAATGGACAAAGTTGCCTATATTCGTTTCGCTTCGGTGTATCGACATTTTGAAGATATGGATCAATTTGTAAAAGAAATACAAAAGTTGGGAGAAAAGGCATGAAAGAGGCGTTCTTCCCCGAATGGAAAAATATCCTAGGGGACGCTGCTCACGGGAAAAGCGAATGTGCGATCCGGAGCGTCGTAAAGCGTTCCGGAGAATTGGAGACCTACGACCGATCCAAGGTTGAATCCGCGATCGGCAAAGCGATGGAAGCCGTCGGTGTTTCCGACGCGAGCACCGACGGTCGAGGGAAAGCGGCAATTCTCACCGATAAGGTGGAAAAAATGATTGCCGGTATGATGACCGGCCGGCATAAGCATTCCATTCCCGCCATTGAGGAAATTCAAGACCTCGTGGAAACGGTTTTGATCGAAGCGAATGAAGTCGCCGTCGCGAAAGCATATATACTATACCGAGCCAAACACGAAGCCATCCGTGACGCGAAAAAACTAATGCTCGACATTGACGCAACGATGGACGGGTACCTGCGACAGTCCGACTGGCGCGTCAACGAAAACGCGAACGTCAATTTTTCCCTGGGCGGTCTCATTCTGCATAATTCGGGAACCATCACGGCAAACTACTGGCTAAAGAACATATATCCTGAGGAAGTCGCGGACGCGCACCGCAACGCGGACTTCCACCTTCACGACTTGTCCATGTTTTCGGGATACTGCGCCGGTTGGTCATTGCGTCAGCTCATAAAAGAGGGACTCGGCGGTGTTCCTGATAAGATCACGTCGAAACCCGCCAAACACCTCAACACGCTGATGCAACAGGCGGTAAACTTTCTCGGCTGTCTGCAGAACGAATGGGCGGGCGCGCAGGCGTTCAGTTCTTTCGACACCTATATCGCGCCATTCGTAAAAGCCGACAACATGAACGACGCGGAGCTGAAGCAATGCCTGCAAAGTTTCGTGTTCGGAGTGAACACTCCCAGCCGCTGGGGCAGTCAAGCGCCTTTCACCAACGTAACCTTCGACTGGACGGTGCCGCAAGACCTCAAAAATCAAAACGCGGTCGTAGGCGGCAAAGAACTGGCTTTCACCTATGGCGACTGCAAACCTGAGATGGACAGGGTCAATCGCGCGTTTATCGAACTGATGCTTGAAGGCGATGCCGAAGGACGCGGCTTTCAATATCCGATACCGACCTATAACATCACTAAAGACTTCGACTGTGATACGGACAACGCGCGCTTATTATTTGAGATGACATCAAAATACGGCACGCCCTACTTCCAGAATTTCGTCAATTCGGACTTGGATCCCGGCGACGTCCGATCGATGTGCTGCCGCCTGCAGTTGGACAAGCGGGAATTACGCAAACGCGGCGGCGGGCTTTTCGGTTCGGATGAGCTGACGGGATCGGTGGGAGTTGTCACCATCAATCTGCCCCGCATCGGCTATCTGGCTAAAGACGAGAAGGATTTTTACAAACGCCTCTCACGACTTATGGATTTAGCTAAAACAAGTCTCCAGATAAAGAGAAAGGTCGTTACGCGACTTTTGGAGAATGGGCTTTTCCCGTATACAAAGCGCTATCTGAAAAACCTTGACAGCCATTTCAACACTATCGGATTAGTGGGCATGAACGAATGCCTCCTCAACTTTCTAGGAAAAGACGAGAATATCGTTACCGATAAAGGCCGTGCCTTCGCGCTCGAAGTTCTGGCATTCATGCGCAAGCGATTGGCCGACTATCAAGAGGAAACCGGCGAACTTTTCAATCTGGAAGCGACACCGGCCGAGTCGACTTCATACCGACTCGCCAAACACGATAAGAAACGATGGCCGGCTATCATCGCGGCCGGAGCTGACGATCCCTATTATACGAATTCCACGCAGCTCCCGGTTATGCAGACCGCGGATATCTTCGACGCGCTGGACCTCCAGGAAGAACTTCAGACCGCATACACCGGCGGCACGGTATTCCACGGTTTCCTCGGAGAAGCCATTGACGACTGGCGTGCCTGCCGCGATTTGGTGAAAGCCATCGCGCATAATTATCGCCTTCCCTATTTCACGATTTCACCGACCTTCTCGGTTTGCCCGGTACACGGGTATCTGAAAGGCGAACACTTTACCTGCCCGACCTGTAAAGCCGAGCGCGAAAGCATGCTGCGAAAACGAATTCGCGAACTCGAACGGGAACGTGAAGAAGCGCTCGCCGCCGCCGTATGAAACGTATATAAGAAACGGAGGGAATAGACGATGAGAACCCTTGAGGAAATCGAAAAAGAACTGACAGCGGCAAAAGTGGAGCTCGGGAAGGCGGAGGGGACGCCGACCGAGGTCTACAGCCGTATTGTCGGTTACTACCGTTCCGTACGGAACTGGAACCGCGGCAAACGCGAAGAGTACGCCGAACGCAAATTGTACGACGTACGTTGCGGAGTGCCCGAAAACCGCAAATTCGCAAAACCAGTCGATGAACAGACAGCTGCGCTTGCGGTAGAAGCAAATGTCGACGGGGAGAAAGTGCTGCTCTTCGTACGCGCGGCGTGTCCCGCCTGTCCTCCGGCAAAGGACGCGGCCGCAAAGTTGTCGGTCGCGGTGGAGCTTGTGGACGCGGATACCGTTGCCGGCCTTGAACGCGCGGAGCTATTGCAGGTATTTTCCACTCCGACAGCCATTCTTTTGGACGCTGAAGGCAAGGAAATCAAGCGCGCACGAGACGCGCTAGGCATCGCGTCCTTTACCGCAGGCAAGGAACTCGCGAACGTTGCGTCTCTTTAGGAAATGCCTGACCTGATCGGCTTTCGGAAAACGAGCCTCGTTGATTACCCGGGCATGGTATCAGCGACGCTCTTTTTCCCCGGATGCAATCTACGTTGCCCCTGGTGCCACAATCCTGAGATGGTTGGCGGCAGAGCAAAAAAATCCGGAGAAGATTTGGTGACGATGGACGCCGCCCTAGAAGTGATTAAACGCCGCCGGGCTATTCTCGGCGGCGTCGTGATTTCCGGGGGCGAGCCCCTTCTCCACTCAGACATCGGCATCATAATTGAACGTATCAAGCAAGAAGGCCTACTCGTAAAGCTCGACACCAACGGAACCTTGCCCGATGCCCTGCAAACCCTTCTGTCTAAAAAAGAAACGACGCCCAACTATATTGCGATGGATCTGAAAATATCGCCGGAACGCTATGCGCTCATCGGCGGGAAAGACACCGAAACATTCCGTCTCGCTTTTAAACGGAGTGCGGCGATTCTCGCCCATTCCGGAGTCGCCCATGAGTTCCGCAGTCTCGCGCTACCCGACGGTTTTTTTTCAACTTCCGACGTCGGGCTGCTTGCGCCCTTGGTTGATTCAAGTCCTTGGTTTTTCTCCGCGTTCCGACCCGGCAACTGCTTGGACGCCCTATGGAATGCATATCCACAAAGCGCTCCTGACGAAGCTAAAAATTATGCCGCGGAAGCGATCAGGCTGGGAAAAGACGGCCGAACAAGGTAAAGGAATCGACGTTCGGAAAAAGCTAATATGTTATTACCAAGCAATAAATTGGCGGCAATAGGACTTGAACCTATGACCGAACGGATATGAGCCGTTTGCTCTACCAACTGAGCTATGCCGCCATTTGCTAAATGCTTCACGAAATTATCAGGAAGAGCATCGAGTGTCAAGACCTACCACGATACCGATTTTAAATTAAATTAATGGATTTGGCATCCGCGTAGAGAGCGCGGTTCCATCGATTGGACATGAGATAGGAACGTTTCGATTCAGGGTCATCGATTCGACTGGCACGACGTTGCAAGCGCTTAAAGGCGATGCTCAGAATTGTGCCGGTGTCAACTTCGGGAGCGTCGGAAGCCTTGAGCGCTACGGACAAAGTCCAATAATAGAAAGCGTCATAGGGATCGAGATCGGATATCGGTTCATCCTTGACGATCCGACGGAGTTCCGCAACGGATTCATGGGCTCTCTCACTTTTCGCCAAGGCAAACGCACGGTATACGCGCACTAGGCGTTTTGAAATTCGTTCATAGCCGGTCCGCCCAATTGCCCTATCTTCGATCAACGCAAATCCGCTGGACCAATCAACTCGTTCAGGATTCCGGAAACGAACCGAATTGGGCGCGGACAAATATTCATCGGCTTCCCGTATCGCATCCTCATAGTCACCGCGTAAAAAGGCAGATTCTATGCGGAAAAATGTTGTATCATCAGTTGTATCCACAAAAAATGTGCCGATCGGTGAATCGCTGTAGGCAAAAGCCCTATCACGCCAATTCCGGAAAAGGTTTATCGACTCATTTTTACTTGATAATGAACTGAAAGATTGCGCAGCGCGCTCGTATAAACCTATCTCGAATTGTATGCGTGCCTGCATAAAACGTGCCCACAATAGCCAATCAGTCTGATAGAGTTCGCCGGCGCGACGTTCCGCGTCGATAGCGTGTCGCTGAGACTTTGAAATATTTCCGAGAAGGAATTGCGTACAGGCACCGTTGACGGATGAAAGAAGCGCTTCGTACGGTTCGTCGGAACGCTCCGCGCTTTCCGCGGCAAACCCAAAATAGTCGACCGCCTCACTAATGCGTTCTCGGGAAAGCGCGGTCTCACCGAGAAGACGATACGCCCGCGAAAGCCCTTTCTCAGACGGATTGTTCTGAAGCAATATCAAAGCGCTTTTTGCGGAGTTCGCGGCTTGTGCCGAAGAAGCCGCGTCAAGGGAATCCGCGGAGAAAGCAAAGGATGCTCTGTCCAATAATGCATAAGCGTGATAACGGGGATTTGGGAACGTGTCCAATATCGGCTTGGAAAAAACTTCTCGCGCTAATGCTTCGTCACCGAACACCAAGGCTTTGCGCGAACGAAATATTTCGGCCAGAGACTCTGAGAAATCTTTACCGACGATTTCTGGGAACGTACCATCTGAGAGGGCACTCTCCACCGCCAGAAATTCTCCGCGCAAGACTCCATCAACCACCGCATCAAGAATGCTGTTTGAGTCGGGTTTGCCCCCGAGACGACTGAGATGCAATGTTGCTTCATAGGATTTTGAGAGCCTCTTGGTTTCCATTGCATTCAAAAGCCGATTACGCACCAGATTCCGTATCGCTTCACTTCGTAAACCCAGATATTTTTCCGCGAATTCGGCGAATTGCGGAATTGACGGTCGCGGATCGTATTCATCATCGATGACGCCCAATTCCGCAAGGTGGGCTAACATGAGCGGTAAAGCTTCGTGAGGTTTGTGTTCAGAAGCAAAAGCCTCAGCAAGGTCTTCAGTGGGGAAAATATCACACCAAAGAGAGACCGCGTACGCAATTTCCAATAAATCACCGGACAAATGAGGATGAATAGATTTCGGACGTCCGTCCTCTGTTTGCTCCCATCCTATCGTAAGGCGGTAACCCGAAGGGACCCCGTTTAGGGCTGCATCGGAAACACAGCGCGAGACAAATTCGTCGTCGACTTGCGGGAGATGATAGGCCGCCCTGGCAGAAGCGATAAGCGGCGTCCATTCCTCTTTATTAGGAGCCTCGATGCGCAAAATGCGGAACCGACCGACACAGATGTCGCGGAAAGCGTCATCGCCCGTTCCCGTAAGGATAAGATGGACGCGGCCTTCCGACGCAAGTTCGCCGAGAACGGAACGAAGCAGCGATCGGGAAAAGGCATCGGCGAGGTGGGCATTTTCAATAACGAAAACGGGAATCCGCGCTTTTTCCGCCGAGGAAGACCATGCCGGCGCGAAAGTAGCAAAAAAAACTGAAAAAGCGTCCCTGAGCGATGAAGCTATCTCCATTGAAATACGAGCGGCTTTTACGGCCCGAACCGTTCCCAAAAGCGCGCGCAATTTGCTTCCGGTTGCGGAATCATCAATATCGATTTCAAGCAACCGCTCTTCGGTAACGACATCAGCTATGGACGAAAGACATTGCCCTTTCTCGTTGAAGGAAATTCGCAGAACTTTTACACAAGAAGAAATATGTTCAAGCACTGCGAGTAGCGACTGCCGTTTACCCATATACGGAGCACCTTCGAGGGCAACCGTACTGCGCGGTATGGAGGCATCCGATAAGTGGAAAGAATAGAGCGCCTCGACTATGGCGGGCCGGATTCGGAAATCACGATAAGAGCAGGCACTTCTATTCCGGAACGTAAAATTTTCCAGAGCGAAGAAATCACCAGATTGACGAAAGGTCGCGTATTCAGCCAGGACCGATGAGACATGGGCGTCGCACCACACGCCGCTCCGATTCTCCTTGGCTGAGAGTCTTCTACACAAAGTAACACTATCGGAATCAGTGTCCGTCTTGACGCGCACGACGCATGAACGGCCAAGGAGTTCTTTTTCGACTAAAGCCAGCGCGTTGACGACTCCTTCGATCGCGATAGCCAAATCGATCCCAAAAGATATGGCGCTTTCATTGAAAGAAGCGAAGAGAAAGCCGGACTCTCTACGGAGCTTAGCACCGGAATCCCCCAACACACCAGTAACTATCGATTCTAAACGTCCGATATCGTTTGGACGCGTCCGCCTGAGTTGAGAAAGGTATCGGATACCGAGTTCGAGTTGAATCATCTACTTTACATCATCGAACAGAGGAGAGATGGAGTTGAGTTCTTCCGATCCGGAATATTTTGCATAAAAATACAGATATTCACACTTTAATGTATACCTATTGAATAGGTAACAAGAGTCGGGTATCATTGAAATAAAGGTTCCCTCGGTCGGACCCTTCACCCGAAAAGCACCCGCGTCGCGCGGAGCCGCGGCGCACGGAGGATAGATGAATACCGAAACACTAAAAGGCCGCTCCCTTCTCTCATGGAAGGACTATTCCAGCGAGGAAATTCGTTATTTTCTCGATCTTTCTAAAAGCGTAAAAGCCGAAAAACAACGCGGGGAACGTCCACAGCGCTTCGTAGGACGTACGCTCGCCTTATTGTTCGAAAAACGGTCAACGAGAACGCGTTGCGCTTTTGAAACCGCTTTCGGGGAAGAAGGCGGTCATCCGGTGTTCCTTTCTACCCAGGATATCCAGCTTGGCGCAAAAGAATCGGTTGAAGACACGGCAAGAGTCTTGGGGCGTATGTTTGACGGCATCGAATTCCGCGGTTTCAAGCAATCCACGGTGGAAATCCTCGCCAAGTATTCAGGCGTACCCGTTTATAACGGTTTGACTGACGAATTCCATCCGACGCAGGCATTGGCGGACATCATGACGCTGGAAGAAGCGTTCGGCGATTCAAAAGGGCGAAAACTCTGTTTCGTCGGCGACGGACGAAATAACGTCGCCCGATCGCTCATGATCATATGCTCAAAGTTGGGGGTTCATTTTACCGTTGTGACGCCGGCTCCTTTGTATCCGGACGCGCCGCTGCGCGCGCTCTGTGCACCGTTTGCCGCGACCACGGGGGCAAAGATAGAATTTACCGATTCGCTCGACGGGGTAAAGGGCGCCGACGCGCTGTACACCGACGTATGGGTTTCTATGGGTGAAGAATCGCTCCGAGCTGAACGGGTCAAAATGCTTGAACCGTACCGCATCGATTCAGAACTCATGAATAAAACTGGACGCGACGACTCCATATTCCTTCACTGCCTACCGGCGATAAAAGGCGAGGAAGTGACCGCGGAAGTGATTGACGGGCCGCAAAGCCGGGCATGGGACCAGGCGGAAAACCGAAAGCATACCATTAAGGCCATACTATTGGCCACGATGCGTTAGCTGAAGGAAAATTTCTTGCTATTACCACGCTGCACCGTTATACTTTATCACGAAGTTTGGAAACGGAGGATCGAGTTGAAGACGATACGTTTCTTTTTAGCCGCGCTTGTTGCGGTTGTGGGTGTCCTACCTATGTTTGCCCAAGAACCGGCTAAAGCCGAGGCGGTGGATATCAAGGCGGAGAATAGTTCGGCGTATTATTACGTCAACGTGCATATCGAAAAGGTGTACCCCCACCAGCTCGGCTATATGATTGCCTACCGAAAAAGCGGAGCCGAACTCGGACAGGCCTACCTGCCGGGAACGTGGTTTACAAAATCCGCCGGCAAGGGTGAGTTGATTCGACTGGAAGGCGGTGCGCAATGGCCTTACCTGAGCGTCTACTACAAAGACGGCAAGGTTGACCATGTACGCTTGTTCGTTCGTGCGGAATTTTCCCACCAGTCGTGGGGGCATATTCCTTCGACCGCGAACATTGACGACCGTTTCAATGTTGAGGAATTAAAACTGGTTTTTTGATGACGGACGAACTACTCTCCCGTATACGGGAAGCCATCCGTGGCGAAAGCCTAAACGGATGGCTTTTTTATAATTTCCGACATAGAGATCGGCTTTCCGATGAAATACTCGGAATTGACACCGTTACAACCAATACACGTCCTTGGGCATATCTTGTTCCGACGTCCGGAACGCCTCTGAAAATCTCGCACGCAATTGAAGCGCATATACTCGATCAATTGCCGGGAAAGACGGTAATCTACGTCGAGCGAGAGGCATTCTTTCACGCGTTTGAACCGTTTGCGGGACAGAATTGGGCCGCGCACCTTTGCGAGGAAATCCCGGTGCTGTCCTTTCTGGATGCGGGAACTGCCGCCGGCATTACGCGCGCGGGAATGAACCTCATTTCCGCGGCTTCCCTCATCCAGCGTTTGAAAGGCCTCCTTGACGACGATGCTCTCGCTTCCCACGAACGCGCCGCCACCGGTCTTTACGACATTGTCGAGGAAACCTGGAGCTTCATCGCACACGCATACCAAACGGGACAAAAGGTCGACGAAGGGACAATCAGGCGCCGCATACTTGAAGGGATGGAAACGAGAGGTCTTGAAACCGACCACCCACCCATAGTTGCCGCGGGAAGCCATGCGGGCGACCCGCATTACGACTTTTCAGGAGACGGAGCGATTTTTCAGAAAGGCGATGTCATCCAGCTTGACCTTTGGGCAAAAGAAAAGGCAAAAGGCTCTATATACGCAGACATTTCGTGGGTCGGAGTTTTCGACGAAAAGCTGGACAAGGAAGTCGATCAGGCGTGGGCTGCGCTGGTCGGAGCCAGAGAAGAGGCGCTCAGTTTTGCCGAAAAGGAATTGTGTTCCGGAATACCGCCGACCGGAGCGTCCATAGACGCCCGTGTTCGTGGGTATCTCCACGCCGCCGGTTACCAAACGGCCTTGAGGCATCGAACCGGGCACGGGATAGACACGGAATGCCACGGATCAGGGGTCAACCTCGATTCGATTGAATTCCCTGATCAAAGGCGTCTATTGGACGGTGCGTGTTTCTCCGTAGAACCAGGCCTCTACTTTGAGAACTTCGGGCTTCGGACTGAAATAGACGTGTATATCAAAGAAGGTCGCCCCTGCGTCTCAGGAAAAGAAAGGCAGCGAAAGTTGCTGCATTGCGCAAGGAGCGTTTTTTGAGTCCGCTACCGGTACCGAAGGAATTGATCGATTTTATCAACGGTGGAACAAGATTCCTCATAGCCGGTCATAAAGAACCCGACGGCGATTGCGTCGGCAGTCAACTTGCGCTGGTATCCGCGTTGACGCGCCTCGGGAAAGAAGCGATCCCCTGCTCCGCCGGTCCTTTCAAAAGGCCGGAAATCCTAGCCTACGCTTCACGCTTCATCGCGACGCCGTCCGAAGAGGACAGAAAAGAAGCGCGAGTGATCATCATGGATTGTTCGAATGCGGGCCGAACCGGCGATCTAGCTCCTTTCTTGGAGCATCTGCCGGCAGCCGTTGTTGACCACCATGCATCAGCGGAAAGTTTTGGGACGGTTTCATTCGTAGACCCTGCAGCGCCGTCGGTCACGTTTATGACGCTCGCCCTTATTGAGGCGCTCGGTTTAAAGCCGACGCCTGAAGAAGCGGAGCTGCTCCTTTTCGGACTATGCACGGATACGGGTTTCTTTCGCCATGTAGATTCGAATGGGGCGGAAACTTTTGAGTACACCGCGCGGCTCTTGCGCGCGGGAGCGAGCCCGAAAAAAACATTTATCGCGATGAACGGCGGAAAAAGTCTTGACTCGCGGATACTCATGGGACTTATCCTCTCACGCGTGGAAACGCATTTCGGCGGCAAACTCTTACTATCCTATGAAAACTTTGAGGACACCGAGCGTTTCGGCTTACAGGGGCGTGATTCGGACGCAATCTATCAACTGCTGCAATCGGTAGCAGGCGTTGAGGCGGTAGTGCTCATAAGACAGGAAACTAGTGAAAATTGCACAGTAGGTTTCAGGTCCAGAGAGAACGTCGACGTTTCCGTAATCGCCGCACGCTTTGGCGGCGGCGGGCATAAGCAGGCGGCAGGTTTGAGCGCGAAAGGAACGATCGCGGAATTGAAGCAAAAGTTACTGGTCGCGTTCGGTGAAGTTCTTTTGTAACGAATTGTAACAAACTTTTGTTACCCCTCTGGTGAATAGTAATTTCTCCGAGGGGTTAAATCAGTATTTGTTTTACTGATAAATAATTAGATTCAACTGTTTTTTTACAAAAATTACTAAACATGTCTCGGCACGGTTCTTGCATTGTAAACGAATCCAAAAGGAGGAGATTACAATGAATGAAGAACGACCATTACACGAACTGTATGAACGGTATCTCAGTGGAACAATATCCAGAACGAAACTGGAATGTGCGTTATTCACGTTCGTCCGAGACCAACCCTGGAGATACAAGCTTGGCGGCTGGGGCGATGAAGAACGGAATGATTTTATTGGGGACTTGTACCCTACGATCAGAAAGGCGATTGATTCCTATACGGATACCGGCTCGTGTTTTGACGCATACCTCTATTCCGTCGTTCGATGGTCCGCGATCGGATTCCGTTTTAGAGCCACGGAGAATGTCGCAATGGAACGCGCGTATTGGCGAACACTCTCAGCGGAGACGACTTGTGATCCGGAAAGCGACTATGAGCCGGACAATGAAGGCGGGCGGGAAAAAATCAATAAGTCGGTTTCAAAAAAAAGAAGGCAAATTCTCGCGTTGACGCTGAAGTGCTGTCTCATGGTATCCGACGATTTTTGCAGGCGTATCGCTCCATCATTATCGATGGAGCCGGAAGAACTTCACAACGCGATCAATGGGCTGCGGACGAAGATAGCCGGAAGGATGCAACGGCGGAGGGACTTGGAGGAACAAGCGGCCGCGCAATACTATCGTTGCGTTGTACTGGAGGCGAAAGCCGCGGCAGTTCCGGAAGGCGGAGCCCGTAGAGAAAAGTTCGAACGGTCCGCCTCGTTTGCCCGTAAGCGTCTTGAGAATCTTCGCGCCGAGGCATCACGGATTTCCATAGAGGCGACGAACCGGGAAGTAGCCTCAGTGATGCGCGTCCCGAAAGGAACAATAGACGCAAGCTTATTTTTTTTGAGACGGAGAAGCGCCCCTCTTCACGACGCTCCCACCTCACGGGTATAGTACGGTATGACGATATGGTTTGCGACGGGCAATGCCCACAAATGCAATGAATTGGCGGCGATACTCGCGCCGCATGTAGTACGAATGCCGAAAGATGTGGGATTACATTTCGATCCTGAGGAAACCGGTAACACTTTTCTGGATAACTCACTTATCAAGGCGAGAGCTTTGTACGACTTGGTACATGAGCCAGTTATTGCCGATGATTCAGGACTCTGCGTGGACGCCCTCGACGGGATGCCGGGAGTGTTCTCGGCGCGCTACGGATCGGAGAAT
>JBAYHM010000046.1:0-19951 GCA_041666155.1 Treponemataceae bacterium | reverse complement strand
GGACCGACACAATAGTCGCGGTGTTCGCCTCCCCGGAGCCTGTACCGGTCGCCGTGGCGCCAGTGGTCAGGGAGCTGCCGTACCACCACTGCGTGCCCGTACTCTGATCGCTCGTCGCCGCTTCCAGCCAGCGCCAGCCGTCGGAGAAGCTCCCTTTATCGTAAAACACAATACCTCCGGCGGGGCCGGTGTCTCCAACCGCATAGACTCTATATGTCGCACTCGCCACTTCGGAATCCGCATAGAAGGGCGCCGTCGCTTTCGCCTTTATAGTAGTTCCAATACCCGACACTGAGGATGTGATCGGCACTGTGTATTGCGACGAACTCGTTGTCGGGTCGCTCCCATCAGTCGTATAGTAAATCGTCGCCCCGCTTGTCGAGCAACTGATCGTCACACTTTGGTCGCTCGTGTACGTGCCATCCGGAGGACTGAACGTCGGCGTCGCTGCAGGTGTGGAAAAATCAGTCGTGAACGATACGGCGACGGTCCAATCGCCCCATGTACCTTCTTTATTCGCTCGAGCTTGCCAGTAGTAGGTCGTGCTGTCGAATATCGGCGCGGCGGAGATATCCAGGACGTTTGTCGTATAGTCGGACTTCTCATAAAGGTTGGACACGCCCAGGTTCGCCTCGCTCGCGGCTATACGAACAGCGTAGGCGGTGGCACCGAGGACTTTCGTCACCGTGTGCTTCGTACCGGTCAGGGTCCCGCCGGAGCTGGGGCTGACGACGGCCAGATCGTTCACGCTTCCCACCGTCGGATAGCCCTGATAGGAGGGCGAATCGGGATCGGAGGGGTCGTCCATCACGCCCCAGAGTTCGGAACAGGTGGTGAGGGTGAGTAGAGAGAGGAACGCCACCGAAAACGTAAAAACAGAGAGGGATGCACGTTTATTCATTGCCGATACCCCTGATGGGAATAATCTTGAACGGATACATCCGAATCGAACGGAGCGGGACATGAAACCTCCGCAAAAAAGAATGGATTCATCATTTATACTCCAATTTTAGTATCTCGAAATCGACCATGAACCGTTCCAACTACTCCTTCTTGTCTTTCGCTTTTTTCACCCGATAGATACTCCGTACCAGAACGATTCCGTCCCGCTTGATATCCTTGATCAGCCGGTACACATCCCGGAATACCGGCAGATCACAATACAACGCCATATTTTCACCATATTCCGCTGGAGGAGCGCAAGCACTTCTCCGGTAATATTTAAATGGCTAAATCGTTAGAAAGCACGCACGGCTCGAACCCGTAAGTAGTAGTCCGTGTGGAAGTCGTACTGGCCGCCATGATCGAAAGATATGGACCACGCGACTTCGTAGCCGGACTGGGAGGAACTCCAATACCAGTCGGACGCAAAACCTCCAACAACTTCTTTTTGTCCATACATAAGATTCAGATCATCCATGGACGGGAGGAACCAGTCATCACAGCCGCCAAGACTCAGATTCGCGCAGATGGACGCCGCATAAGTTCCCGCGCCTTGGACTAACACGATCTGCGTGGTGTTCGCATCCCCGGAGCCTATGCCGATAAACGTTGCACCGGTGGGTACGTAGCTGCCGTTGTACCACTGCACGTCAGTACTCTGATCGCTCGGCGCCGCTTCCAGCCAACGCCAGCCGTTGTTGGTGTAACTGCCTTCATCGTAGAACACGATACCGCCGGCAGGGCCAGTGTCTCCAACCGCATACCCCCTATACGTCGCGCTTCCTACGGCGGACGCCGAATTTAACGGCGTGGTCGCAATCGCCCGGATCGTCGTCGCTGAATTGATCACCGCAGTAATTGGCCCAATGGGGCTAATCCCGGACAGTCTGGTTCCGGAACTCGCCGGATCGCTCCCATCAGTCGTGTAGTTAATCGTCGCCCCGCTCGACGCACAGCTGATCGTTACGCTTTGATCGCTCGTGAAGACACCACCCGGAGGGCTAAATGTCGGGGTCGTGGTGGCTGGATAACTGATCGTAAACGTTGCGATTCCTACACTAGATGTCAAATGCCCGGCGGTGGTCGCGAGGGCTTTAATAGTCAGAACGGCCCCATGCCCAGCCACGCTAATTGGCACCGCATCTTGGCTTGACGATGTCGTAGGCGCACTCCCGTCTGTTGTATAGAAAATCGTCGCCCCGCTCGTCGCGCAGCTGATCGTTACGCTTTGGTCGCTCGTGTACGTGCCACCCGGAGGACTGAACGTCGGCGTCGCAGCGGGCTGGAAACTGGTCGTGAACGAGGAAGCGGCGGTCCAGGAGCCCCAGGTGGTTCCGTCCTTGGTAGCGCGCGACTGCCAGTAGTAGGTCGTGCTGTCGAGTATCGGCGCGGCGGAGATATCCAGGACGTTCGTCGCGTAGTCTGACTTTTCGTAGAGGTTTGTCGTTCCTAGATCGGCCTCGCTTGCGGCGACGCGAACAGCATAGGCGGAGGCGCCGAGAACATTCGTCATCGTGAGCGTCGTCCCGGTTAGGGTACCGCCGGAGGTAGGGCTCACGACCTCGACATCGTCCACGCTCCCCACTGTCGGGTAGCCCTGGTAGGAGGGAGAGTCGGGGTCGGCGGGGTCGGCCATCACGCCCCAGAGTTCGGAACAGGTGGTGAGGGTGAGAATCGTTAGACACGCCACAACGATACACGCTGATCGAGAGAACCAACGAAGGATCATTATTAGCTCCTATTTGGCCAGCGACCGAATCTGCTCATCAAAATCCTTCGCGGCGTCTTCCAGGGTTTTCCGAGAGGGACCTCCCCAAAGAAGCGGCGTTAGGCCGAGCCCCACGCCGCCGACCGCGGCCGAGGCGACGATGGCGGTACCCCACAATTGTACGTTCTGCCGAGCGGCTTGAAGATCCGTGCTCGTTTCGGCCGCGTCGTAGGCGGCCCGCGCCCCTGCGCCAAGGAGATAGGTGACCGCCGTCGCCACGGTTCCCGCGGCGCCGATACCCAGGGACACCCAGCCCGCCGTGGTCCGGGCCGCCTTGGCCCGCACGGCCCGATCAGCCGCCGACCTCCGCGCTCCCAAGAAGGAAGTAAGGAAGGCGCGGTAGCCTTTCGGTTCGACCGTCTTGCCGGCTTCGATGTTTACCGTAAACGGCCGAGCGTACTCTCCGGACAGGGACACGGTATACCGTCCTGCCGCCAACGGCAACGATATGGGCAGTCCTTCACCGGCCATCGGAACCGGCACTGCGGATGGTGAATCGGCGCCGACCCTGTTGGGCACAAAAAGGAGCCGCGCGCCTTTAGGCAGCATCGGCACCGAAAAATTGCCGACCGGGAATTCCCGGACCTCGGTGGCGCCTTCGGCGAAAATTATCTTGCTATCGGCGTACGCCGGGTCGAGCGAATCGGCGAAAGCCACGGTCGCGCGCCTAGTAAGGAATAAACCGGCGGGTATGCGCGATACCTCGTACGACGCCGAGCCGGGAGCGGCCGCTCCGCCGCCACTTGCGGCCAATATCTGGCTCCAATCATACGCGAAAACTACTTGCAACCCATAAGGAGGATTCTTGATAGACATGCTCGCCGGTGTAAGGAGGGTAAGCCGAGTTTCCAGGCGATGCGTCTTGCCCTTTTCAACGACGACTGTCGACGATGCGTCGCGATAGCCCGGCGCTTTAAGAAGCACCTCATGCCGCCCGAGCGGAAGAATATGTGTGGCCGATCCTAGGACCACACCATTCACCGCGATAGACGCGGACTTCGGCTCCACGGCGAATTCGAGATATCCTACCTCTGGTATCTTCACGTTAATTTTAGTGGTTTCGTTAGGGGGTACGGTCACAGATCCAGAGTAATAGAGGCCCGGGCCCGATAATTTCAAGGCATGTCGCCCTGCGGGAATATCCTTGAGTAACCCAGCCCCCAGAGGCCCGATGGGCTTCCCGTCCAGGACCACGTCGACATTCCGCTCGCTTGCCTCCAGGAAGAGGTTCCCCTTCTGCCGTTCCAACTGAAGGGAGATTTCCCGCAGTTCCCGCGGCTTCAGGGTCAACTCCACCTTGCCTACGTCCAAGCCGGACCGGACTTCCACAATGAGCGGCACGTAAGCGGGCAACTTTTGGAGAAGCGACGGCGCGAGGCCCATCTTGGTTCCGTTCACGTAAATCTCGGCGTCCTTGACGCCTCCGGCCACGGCGACCATGAGCTCAGCGTCGCCGCCGGTCGGGGCTCGGTAACTCGCTGGAGCGGACCCAGTCCCGGCTGCCGCAGGGAGCGAATCGCTTTCCCGCAGGAACAGCACGTAACTGCCGCCTTCTTCCTGCCCCGGCAGCGTTCCCAGGAGCGGCAAGGTTTTCGTCACACCGCGCCGGATACGATCATACATGGCCAAGGGGTCGACGCAGGTATCGGTATTGTTCTCAAGAAGCGACTTGAACTGGCGGGAAAACTCGCTTTCGTCGGGGACCGTCTCCGAGGCGCCTGAAGTCAGCACTTGGCGGGCGGTATACTTGAGCGCGTTCCTGAAATACGCGGAATCCACCGTGGGGGCCGCCCCGCGATGCACGTTGAGCAGGTCGCCCGAAAAACATGAATCGGAGACCAGGACTATGGAACGCGCCTTCATCTGGGTTACGAAATTCCTGATCTGTTGGTTGGGAACCCACCTATCCTGGAATTCCAAGTCCTTGCCGCCGTCTACTGGTATCCAAAATCCGGTCTTGAACTTGTCCGTGTACCCGTGCCCGGCATAGTAGATAAGCACGGAATCGCTTTGTTTGGTTCGATCGATCAAATCGGAAAATAGCCGCCTGATCCCTACGGCCGTCGCGTTTTCGTCGTACAATTCAATGAACTCATCGATAAAATATCGGCGTTGAAGGATTTCCTTTATCGTTTTGGCGTCCTTTACAGGATTATGGAGCGGGAACCACTCTTTATAGCGGTCAACCGCGATCAATACCGCATACTGCTTTCCGATCCGGACATCGTTACCCGCGACTGCTTTCGCGATTACATCCAGACCTCGATCCTGGGAGTTAACAGGATAAACTATTGCGACAAGCGTCAAAAAAAGAATGGCCAGCCTCACATTTTTCATATGACCTCCGAATATCAGGAAATCAGTGTTATTGCTGAGAAAGGATTACATAACTAGCCAAAGCTTCCGCGCGACGAGGAGTAGCCAACACTGACGTGAAACGAGACGGCGGCGCATCTTGTCCGAACGCGGCAAAAAACGAAAAGGAAAAAAGAATAGAAATAACTTTTTTAAGCATGATCATACCCTAAACTGGGAATTACTAATCTTAATAGATATTGTAACACCCCAATTCCCGATCAGCCAAGCTTAAGAAAAAAATAGTCAATGCGCAGCGGAAATGTCCCTTTCCTCCGCAAACGAAGACGGCCTTCCCACCCGACAGAAGCAAACGCCCGTCGGCTCCGCAATTTCTCAGGACTACCGACTTAAACCCCGCATCGGAGCGTTCCCCAAAGGCCTCAGCCCCCGTGCCGACACCAAGGCCCAGCCTCCACGAAGAGGACCGTGAAATCACCTTCTCCGGCAAAGGCCGGGCGCGCCCGTATAAACCGAGTGTGAGCGCTTCCCACAGGCGCTCCGCGCCGAGGACAAGCGAACACTCGGTTTATACGAAGGCAGCCCGGTATTCCGCGAAGGCCGCTTTCGCTTACTTCACTTCCTCATCGAAGCACACCGCCACCTTTCCGCACGCCCCCGAAGCCATGAGCCGGTACGCTTCGTCAGCTTTTTCGAGCGGGAACCGGTGGGTAACCAGGTTCTCCGGATGGATGTTCCACCGGACCAATCGCTCCACAAGGTCCTCCATCCGCCAAATTGAGGTGACCCAGGAACCGTAAATAGTTTTCTGGTCGTGGATGATGTCGGGACTCGGGTTGAAAGCGACGGTGCCGCCCTCCCCGACCAGCGCGATTTTGCCCCACTGGCGGGCGGCGCGTATGGCGAGCGCGCGTCCGTCGGCGTGCGCGGAACAATCGATCGCGCGCTCAAAACCTCTGCCGCCTGAGAGTTCCTTGAGCTTCGCGAGCGCGGCCGGACCGGGCTCCACCACGTAATCGGCGAGCTTGAGTTTTTTTGCCAGATCGATGCGTTCTTTCTGGACTTCGACGCCGACCAGGAGGTTGGCGCCCAGGGCTTTGGCGAGCATGAGCGTCGCCAGGCCAACCGGACCGAGGCCGATGACAAGGACCGCGTCGTTGCCGCTGATGCCGATCTTTTCCAAGGCTTCATAGACGGTGCCGAAACCGCAGGCGACCTGGGCGCCGTCGGTATAGGTGAGCTGATCGGGGAGAGCGACCAGATCCTTCTCGTCGCAGACCATATACGGGGCCATGCCGCCGTCGCGCTGCCAACCGTAGGCCGCGCGGTGGGGACTGGAGCAGGATATCTGGTAGCCCATGCGGCAATCGTGACACACGCCGCAGCCTGAAATATGATAGACGATCACGCGATCGCCGACCTTGAAACGTTTGAGTCCCGGGCCGGCTTCCACGATTTGGCCGCAGGGCTCGTGGCCGGCGATGACGCCCTGGTAACCTTCGGGGCCTTTGCCCAGGTGCTCACGGTAGATCGCGCGGATATCCGAGCCGCAGATCGTGGACGACTTTGTCTTCACCAGGACCTGTCCATGACCGGGCTTGGGTATCTCGTACTCCTTGAACTCCACCGTACTGTTTCCGGGCAGCACCGCCCCTTTCATCGATCCCTTCATAGTTTTGTCTCCTTACTTTGCAATGGTTCCGTCGAGATCCCAGAGATCTTCCCAGCTTTTCGCGCTTTCCCACAGGAATACTTGTCCTTTTATCAACCTACAGTTTTGGTCGATTTTGGAAAGCTCGGAGAATTCCTCGTCCGTGAGCGGATCTTCGGCTACGGCGCGGAGATTCGCGACAATGTTCTTTGGATTCACCGAAAAGGGAATCGGGATTTGACCGCGCTTGGCGGCCCACTTCAAACACACCGAGGCCGGATGGATACCGCGCCGTTTCGCGATCCGGACAATGACCGGGTCTTCCATATCGACCGTATCGTCGGCGGTTTTGTCCCGGTCCGGTCGCCCCGGAGAACCGAGAGGAGAATAGCCGATGGGGATGATTCCGTTCTTCACGACGAAATCGTAGAGTTCCGGTTGTTGAAAATGGGGATGCAGTTCCATTTCGTTGACGGCGGGTTTGATGCGCGCGTCGCGAAGAACAAGCTTGAGCTTGGGAACGGTCATGTTCGAAGTGCCGATGTGTTTCACCAGCCCTGCGTCCACCATACGTTCCAAGACGCGCCATGTCTCCATAAATTTCTCATGAATATAGGGAGTCGCGTCGGGGCTGCGGGAAGACACGTCGCACTTGGGCGGATGGAAATTCGGGAACGGCCAATGGACCAGGTAGAGATCAAGATAATCGAGCCTGAGATCCGCGAGCGACTTTTTGAAAGCGGCCTCTGCCTTTTTCGGCTCGTGCATATCGTTCCAGAGTTTGGAAGTGATCCAGAGTTCTTCCCGTTTCACCGCGGGATATCCAGCCGTCCCGGCCATTACGCCACGCAAGGCCGCGCCGATTTCCTTCTCGTTTCCGTAGACCGCCGCGCAATCGATATGCCGGTAACCTGCGCCTATCGCGAAACGCACCGCCTCCGCGACGGCCTTGGCGTCGACGCTGTCGGAACCGAAAGTCCCCAGTCCGATGCCGGGTATCTTCACGCCCGAAGACGTCGTCAACATAGGCAACTTCCTCGTATCAACCGTTTCCATGGAACCTCCTTACACTACGCCGCGCACTTCGCTTCTACTATAAGGGGCTGAACGCTGGCGCGAAATACTCAAAACGCGTACACTTTGTACCGTTATGCGTACAATCGAACTAAGAATAGGACTTGAGGACGCCTACGGACGCGCTACAACCCGCGGAGTCATCCGCTACGCGAAGAATCGCGGAGACTGGAAGCTCTACGGCGCCGTGCGTCGGGACTTCGGCGGGAACGCGGCGGAGGAAACGCCCGCCGGGAACGAAGCGCGCCGCCCCGACGGCATTATCGCCCGGATTGAAAGCGCCGAAGACGCCGCGGCGCTCGCGGCGCTGGGAATTCCCGTCGTCGACGTGGCGGGCGCGTATCCGAACGCCGGCCACGCTTCAGGCGAGTTCCTGGAAGCCAACAACGATGATTTTCTTACCGGACGCCGCGCGGGAGAATACCTGCGATCGCTCGGCTTCAAGCGCTTCGCGTTTTGCGGTATCACGGAAGCGGTCTGGTCCAAACGCCGTAAGCAGGGCTTCGCCGAGGCCGTCGGAGTGAGTCAAGAAAAGCTGGGCGCGTTTGAACGCTCACTTGGCTGGTGGAAGGACATCGACCGGGACGAGGGCGTCCTTCGCCGGATGCTGCAAACCCTGACCTACCCCGCCGCCCTGTTCGCGGGCAACGATGTCGCGGGACTCAAAATAGCCGAATCGTGCCGGAGGGCGGGAATCGCGGTGCCGGACCAGATAGCGGTACTCGGGGTGGACGACGAGGACCTCCTGTGCGAATTGGCGGACCCGTCCTTATCGAGCGTACGCCTGGATTGCGAGGGCATCGGGAAGGCGGCGGCCGAGTTGCTGGACCAGGCCATGCGCGGCGAGACCGGGGAACGCAAACGGATCACGGCGCCGCGTGAAGTGATCGAACGGGAAAGCACGCGCATTATGGTCGCCGACGACGAAAGCGCTTCCCGAGTCCTTTCCTGGATACGGGCGAACGCGATGCGGGGAGCGGATGTCGGAGACTTGGCGGCCGCCTTTCCCGTTTCCCGGCGCGCGCTGGAACGCCGGTTCAAAGCGGCGTGGGGACTGACCCCGCATGAAGCGATCATCGAGGCGCGACTCGAACACGCGCGCCGGCTGCTCACCGCGACCGATCTGACCCTAGACTCGGTTGCCCAGGCGAGCGGGTTCGGAGGGCTTCAGCGCTTCCATATCGCGTTCAAGGATAAAGAAGGGATGACGCCGGGGGCCTGGCGTAAAGCGAATAGGCGCCGATAAGGCCGGAGGGGCAGCCCTTCCCTTTTTTGGTTTCACAAACAGAATTCCAGGGTACAATCTTGGTCGTGGACGCTGAATTATATTCTTTCGTCATAGTCGACGATGAACCGGAAATCCGGGAAGGCATACAAAACACCATTCCCTGGGAGGAACTCGGCTTCCGTTTCGCGGGCGCTTGCGCCGACGGAGGCGAAGCGATCGAGCTTATTGAGAGAGACGCGCCCGACGTCGTCATGACGGACATCAACATGCCTTTCATGGACGGCTTGACCTTGAGCGAGCGGATCCTAGCCGTCTCTCCCTCGACCAAAGTGCTCATCCTCACCGGCTACGACGATTTCGAATACGCCAGAAAAGCGCTTCAGCTGCAGGTTCATGATTTCATCCTCAAACCGTTGACGCCCTCGGAATTAAAAGAGACGCTCGTAAAACTCAAGAAGAAATTGGATGAGGACCACGGCGCTCGGCGGGACTTGGAACGGCTCAAAAAGCAATTGGCGGAAAGCCTGCCGCTGATTAAGGAACGGTTTCTCAATCAATTGCTTTTGTTCGGGGTAGCGGATGCGGCTGAACGCATCGCCTACTTCGGTCTGCCGTTACCGACGGACGGCGTTTCCTATCATATAGCCCTCCTTGATTTCGATCGGCGACCCGAAGGTGAAGAGTTCGATCTGGATCTCATCGCCGAGCGCAACCTGATTGAACGGATGTTCGACGAACGATCGCCCGGACGACCCTATCCTGCACTCTTATTCCAGGATGCCGAAGACCGAACGGTAATTCTTTCCTGGGCGCCCGACGGGGGGCTCCTGTATCGGGAAAGCTTGAAAACGACGGAAATGATTCGTTCGCGGCTCCTTCGTTCCGGGTTTGATCCGTTCAGCATCGGCCTGGGAGAAACGACAACGAGCCTTGAGTGCCTGTGCGATTCCTATCAAGAAGCGCTTCGCGCGCTTGCCCACGGGCAGGTCCGGGGTGGAGGTACCATCGTAACCTATCGGGAACTCACGGGGCTGAGCGGCTCTGAGCGCACTCCCGAACGGAACTGGGGTAAACAAATCGCCGCGGCCGTCAGGACGGCGTCTTTAGAACCCGCGAAAAAGATCCTGGACGAAATGACCGATTCCTTCCGAAGCAAGAAAACCGTCGTCGATTCGTACCGCAGAGCGCTTCGGGGAACGCTCACGTCGCTCCTGCAACTGCTTGAAGACCTGGAAATTCGTGATTCGGACATATTCCCCGAAGCCGAGGATCCCTTTGTGGAACTCAAGGAGCTCAAGACGCCCGATCAGGCAAACGCCTGGTTTTCAAGTCTGCTGGAACGGATCATCGCCTTTTTCGGTTCCCGGCAGGAAAATTTCGCGCAGGGGAAAGTCCGGGAAGCGACCGACTACATCGAAGCTAATTACGCCGACCCGGATCTCTCACTCCCCACTTTATGCAAAGACTTGTACATCAGCATCAGTTATTTCAGCGCCGTCTTCAAAAAATACAAGGAACGAACCTTCGTGGAATATTTGACCGAAGTACGTATCGGGAAAGCAAAGGAACTGCTGCGGACTTCAAATCTGAAGACCTACGAAATCGCCGAACGCGTGGGATACCGGGACTCGCACTATTTCAGCTTGAGCTTCAGAAAAATAGCCGGGCGGCCCCCGACCGACTACCGCAACGAGCGGGACGATGAAGCGACCTGAACGGAATCCGCGATTCCGCAGCATCCAGGTCACCATGGCCTTCGCATTCTCGCTTCTTTCGGTCCTGATGATCGTATCCACGGTACTTTTGTCGTACTCTTTGACCGAGGACGTTGCCCGCATCGGCTCCCGGCGCTACACGAAGCAACTGGTCGACCAGGTAACCGCCAATATCGAATCGTATATCGATTATATGGAAAGCGTTTCGTCCTTCGCTCTGGCGAACCAGGATATCCAGGATTATATCCGCGCGGAGGGCGAACGGAAGCAAGGGCAGTTGAAGCGACGCGCGGCGGACTTCTTGGATACCATTGTCCAAAGCCGTCGGGATATTTCCTTGGCCGCCGTATTCGACTACAAAGGAAACTTCGTCACCCACGCGCCGGAATTGAAGCGCAACCCCTTTGCGGAAACGGACACCATGCCCTGGTTTTCCGCCGCCCGTGAAGCCGAAGGGGAACCAACTATTTCAACGCCCCACGTACAAAATATCATCAAGGACCGGTATCGGTGGGTAATATCCCTTTCGCGGGAGATAACGGACCGGACGACGGGAAAGGGAGCCGGAATCCTCTTGGTCGATCTGAACTTCAACGTGATCAACACAATCTGCGGTTCGGTGGCTCTGGGCAAACGCGGCTACCTGTTCATCGTCGACCGAGACGGCAGTATCGTTTACCATCCCCAACAGCAGCTCATTTACGGGGGCCTGAAATCAGAGGACGTCCAACGGGTCCTGGCGGTCTCCGGTGATTATTTCGCCTCCAGCGAAGACGACGGGGATAAGTTGTACAGCGTCTCAAACATGCGCGCCACTGGATGGAAAATCGTAGGCGTAAATTTTCGTAGCGAATTGGTGGAAAACAGAGAGGCTATCCGCCTCACTTTCTCGGCGTGGGGCGTAGGCTTCTTCGCGCTTACGATCGTCCTCTCCATATTTCTCTCCCTGCGGATATCACGGCCGATCAAACGGCTTCGAAAATCGATGCAAGCCGTGGAAATGGGAGATTTCGACATCCGAGTGGACATCCAGAGTACCGATGAAATTGGGGAACTCGGGAAAGACTTCAATATAATGATCTCGGAAATCCGAACTCTCATCAAGCAGAACAATGTTCAACAAGAATTGAAACGCAAAAGCGAACTCAAGGCGCTGCAGATGCAGATCAATCCCCACTTCCTATACAACACGCTGGACTCGATCATCTGGATGGCTGAAGGCCGCAAAGAACAGGAAGTCATCACCATGGTTTCCTCCCTTGCCAGGTTGTTCCGTCTCAGCCTCGGAAAAGGTAAAGAGATCATTGACATCGGCTCGGAAGTAGAACACGTGGGGCATTACCTGACCATACAAAAGATACGATACAAGGATAAGCTTGATTACGAGATCAAGGTCGATCCCGATATCCTCAATTTTAAAACGGTAAAGATAATCCTCCAGCCTTTAGTCGAAAACGCCATTTATCACGGCATCAAGCACAAGGCCAGCCCCGGCAAGATTACCATCACGGGGAAAAGGTCAGCTCACGGCGTGGAATTGGCGGTGCACGACGACGGTATCGGCATGTCTCGGGAAACACTCTCAAAACTTTCGGCACCGGGCGAAACGAACAGTTCAGGCGGAGGTCTGGGAGTCCGCAATGTTGATGAACGCATCAAGTTATATTTCGGTAAAGAATACGGCTTGGATTTCGAAAGCGCCGAAGACAAAGGGACGACGGTGTACGTCCGACTGCCGGCCCTTGAGGAAGCGGAGGAACAATGAGAAGATCGGTTTCCCTGTTCATTCCCGGTATCCTCCTAAGCATCCTGCTCGGCGGCAGCGTCATCATCATGCTCATAGCCGGCATGGCCGCGCCGAAAGCGCCCATGAGAGCGATCGCGGTATTAAAGACAATCGACGTCAATATGGAATTCTGGGAAGTCGTGAAAACAGGCATGCGCACAGCCGCTAAGGAATTCGACGTAGAACTTGAGATCAGAGGTCCGCAGATGGAAAGCGATGTGCAAGGCCAGATCAAGATAATGGAGGACGCTATCGCCGAGCGGCCGAAGGTTATCATCCTGGCGGCCGCTGATTTTTCCGACCTAGTAGGTTCAGTTGAAAATGCGAAAAAGAAAGGTATACGCGTGATCACCATCGATTCGGGAGTCAACAGCTCTATTCCCGAAACCTTCGTCGCGACGAACAATATTGAAGCCGGTGAAAAAATGGGTGTGGAAATGGCACATAGGGCAACTGAGGGCAAAGAGATCGCGCTGGTGAACCATATCAAGGGCGCGACGACCGCCATTGAACGCGAAGAGGGAGCCCTACGGGCGATCAAGAAAGACGGACGCTTCAAGATACTGGATACCCGGTATACGAATAATATCGAGGAGAACGCGTACGGCATCACGCTGGAACTGCTGGAAACTCATCGCAATCTCGGGGGCATCATGGCCATGAACGAAGTGTCCACCGTCGGGGTCGCCCGTGCCTTGCGCGACAAAAAACGCTCCGATGTACGCTTGGTGGGGTTCGACAATTCCCTTTTCGAAGTAAAGCTTATAGAAGAAGGAATAATCGACGCGACCGTCATCCAACAACCGTTTAATATGGGTTATCTTGCGGTCCGGGCGGCGCGAACGGCGAATACGGGAAAACGACTGGAACCATTTATCGACACGGGATCGCTCCTCATAACCGTTGATAACATGTACCACCCCGAAATTCAAAAAAGTCTTTTCCCGTTTGCTGAAAGAGAAGCGCGTCAGTAGTTTTTTACACCAAGCCGATTGAATCCTGCATGTACGGATGAGAGAAACGGATCGATCCTGAATTCGACGATGGAGGTCGAGCAGGATGAATGAGGTTCTCGTACGGATGGAGGGGATTGAAAAAACTTTCCCTGGCGTCCACGCGCTCAGCGACTGCCGTTTCAGCCTGACCGGCGGCGAAGTCCATGCGTTGATCGGCGAAAACGGAGCGGGTAAATCGACCCTGATGAAAATTCTTTCGGGCGTGTACCAGAAAGATTCGGGCGTCATCGAAATCCGCGGCAAGCAGGTCGAAATCGGAAACACCAAACACGCGCAATCCCTCGGCATCAGCATCATCCATCAGGAACTGAACCTGATGAAGCATCTCACCGCGGCACAGAATATTTTCATCGGACGCGAGCACGACGCGAAAATCCCTTTTTTGGTCGATGACAAGCAAATCAACGAAAAGACGAAAAAACTCTTCGAGATGATCCACCTAGACCTTGATCCACGGGTGAAAATTTCGGAACTAACGGTCGCCAAGCAACAGATGGTCGAAATCGCGAAAGCATTGTCCTTCAATATGGACGTGCTGATCATGGACGAACCAACCTCGGCCCTGAGCGACTCGGAGATCGAGGACCTGTTCCGAGTCATCAGAAAACTCCGGGACCAAGGGAAAGGGATCGTCTACATCTCCCACCGGATGGACGAACTGAAGATCATCTGCGACACCGTCACCGTCATGCGGGACGGCAAGTACATCGACACAAATCCAATGAAGGATATGACCGTAGAAAAGATCATCAGCCGGATGGTCGGCCGCGAAATCTACGAAACCGCCCACATCCACGGCGACGCGGAAAAAGAGGACGTCGTGATGGAGGTACGCGGTCTGAACAGCGGCAAAAAAATCAAAGACGTTTCCTTCAAACTCCACAAGGGCGAGATCCTCGGCTTCGCGGGACTGCTCGGAGCGGGACGGACCGAAACCGCCCGCGCGATTTTCGGCGCAGATCCCATTGATTCGGGTGAAATATACATCAAGGGCGAACGGGTTCACATCAAACACCCGCAAGACGCGGTCAAGTACGGCATCGGATATTTGTCCGAGGACCGCAAGCAGTACGGCCTCGCGCTCGGCCTCAGCGTGGTGACGAACACCGTCATGGCATCGCTTGAAAAATTCACCGGATTTCTAGGCATCGTTGATGAAAAGAAAACCCGCGAAATAGCTACAAAATACGTAGACCGTCTTCAAACGAAAACGCCGAGCATCGACCAGCGGACGAGGAACCTTTCCGGCGGCAACCAGCAAAAAGTCGTTATCGGAAAATGGCTCGTACGGGACTGCGACATACTCATTTTCGACGAACCGACGCGGGGAATAGACGTCGGGGCGAAGAGCGAAATTTACAAGTTGCTCAACGAGCTTGCCGATCAAGGTAAATCGATAATCATGATTTCCTCCGAACTGCCTGAAATTCTGCGCATGAGCCACCGAGTGGCCGTCATGTGCGAAGGTCGGATCACCGGTATGCTGCGCGCCGAAGAGTGCACGCAGGAATCCATTATGCGCTTCGCCACGATGCGGGCATAAGGACACGAATATGGCTGACAACCTGGTTATTAAACTGAAACCGAAAAGCTCGAAAGCGACCCAGACGCTGCTCGCTTTCGCGAGTCTGATCCTGTTGATACTTATTTTCTCCATCGCGTCGCCGAATTTTTTCCAACCGGAAAACCTGATCGGAATACTGCTGGCGACCGCGGTGAACGGCATACTCGCCGTCGGAATTACCTTCATCATCGTAACCGGCGGAATCGACCTGTCCATCGGTACGGTGATGACCTTTGGGTCGGTAATGGCGGGCGTCTTCATAACCATGTGGAAACTACCCATTCCGGTCGGCGTCGCCGCGGGTGTCGGCGCGGGCGCGCTCTGCGGATTTCTGAACGGCTTCACGATCAGCAAGCTCAAGGTGCCGCCGTTCATCGCGACGCTCGGCATGATGATGATCACCAAAGGCCTCAACCTTATTTTTTCCGGGGTCAAACCAGTCTATTTCGTGGATACGCCGGTTTTCGCCAAAATAGCCACCATGCCGGTATTCGGCATACCGATGGGCGTCATCGTATTCTTCGTCGCCGCTATCCTCGCGTGGTTCATCCTTTCCAAGACCGTCCTCGGCCGTTACACGTTCGCCATCGGCTCCAACGAGGAAGCCGCGCGCTTATCCGGCATCAACACCGACGGATGGAAGATCGCCATTTATTCCCTCGGCGGCGCTTTCGCGGGTATCGCGGGTATCGTCATGGCTTCCCGGCTCCAGTCCGCCCAACCGGCGCTCGGCGCGGGCTACGAACTGGACGCTATCGCCGCGGCGGTCATCGGCGGCACTTCGCTCTCAGGCGGCGAGGGAACCATACTCGGCACGGTGATCGGCGCGTTCATCATCACCGTTCTTACGAACGGACTGCGCATCCTCTCGGTCCCGCAGGAATGGCAGATGGTCGTCACCGGCCTCATCGTCATCGGCGCCGTCTATTTAGACATCGTCCGCCGCAAGGTCAAATAGGATTCAACGGCCGTTGAGCCGTTCGTCATAGAAAGTAAGGAGGAAGAGAGTATGAAGAAAGTCACCGTTGCAGCACTATGCGTAGCGATGGTAGCCGCGAGCCTCGCGTTCGTCGGTTGCGCACCAAAGAAAGAGGCGCCGAAAGCGGCTGCCCCCGCCGCTCCCGCGAAGGTGTACATCCCGCTGATTTC
The DNA here is from genome assembly GCA_041666155.1 of Treponemataceae bacterium. Classification (GTDB taxonomy): domain Bacteria; phylum Spirochaetota; class Spirochaetia; order Treponematales; family Breznakiellaceae; genus SZUA-426. The sequence goes on along the minus strand of JBAYHM010000046.1, from coordinate 3,742 downwards.
CAAGGGTTTCCAGCACCAGTTCTGGCAGGCTGTCAAGAAAGGCGCCATGAACGCGGCGGCCGACCTCAAAGTCGACGTCACCTTTGAAGGCCCCGAGACGGAGAGTCAGGTCGACAAGCAGATGGAAATGCTCCAGGCCGCCATGGGCAAGAATCCCAGCGCCCTCGGCATCGCCGCGCTTGACAGCAAGGCCGCGGTCCCAATTCTCCAGGCCGCGCAAGCCAAGAAAATCCCGATCATCGCCTTCGACTCCGGCGTAGATTCGGACATTCCCCTCACCACCGTTTCCACCGACAACCTCGTCGCGGCCGCGGTCGCCGCCGACAAAGTCGCCGAAGCCATCGGCGGCAAGGGTAAAGTAGCCGTTATCGTGCACGACCAGACCAGCCGCACCGGTATCGATCGCCGCGACGGATTCCTGAAACGCATGAAGGAAAAATATCCGGACATCAAAGTTCTTGAGCCCCAGTATGGCGGTGGCGATCACCTGAAATCCACCGAAATCGCCAAAACCGTCATCAACGGCAACAAGGACCTCAAAGCGTATTTCGGCGCTAACGAAGGATCCGCTATCGGAATCCTCAACGCGGTAAAGGAACTCAAGAAAGAAGGCAAGATCGTCATCGTCGGCTACGACTCCGGCAAGCTCCAGATCGAAGCGATCAAGAGCGGCCTGATGCTCGGCGCCGTCCAACAGAATCCCGTCCTCATGGGCTACAAGACCGTTGAACTCGCGGTCAAAGCGCTCAAAGGCGAGACCCTGGCCAAGAAAACTGACTCTGGTTACGTCTGGGCCGACAAATCCAACCTGGACAAGCCGGAAGTAGCGGGCGTTCTCTACGAATAACGATCTTTTCAGGATGCCGGTTGCATCCTGAAAAGATCTCGCAGTTCCTGAAGGGAACTGCGCATTTGTGGGGCGTCGAAAACTGAAGTTTTCGACGCCTGTAAAAGAGAGGCCTATGTAGATTAATGTTTTGACCGTCCTCCGTGAGGGGGACGGTTTTTTTATGTTTCAGGCCGAATTCCAGAGGTCGGAAGAATGCAAGAAAAAAGCTCTGTACAAGCATAAGAAGGGTATGTCTAATGTTCAGACCAATAAACCCTTGACGGCACGCATAACACCGGCTAGTCTTATGAGAACGCAAGGTATGCGTAGTCTGTGTAGCCCGGTTGAAGTGTTTCCATACTTTTGCGTAGTCATGATTCGGGAGGCGGTGATTGAGCGATTTCACAAATCCCTTGCACGAGTCGTCGGTAAAATTCCCCATGACCGAATTATGGAACGATTCCTGCGGACAGGGCGATCTGCGCTTTGCCTTGGATCGCGGGGCGGTCGGCGCGACTTCCAATCCGGTTATCGTCGGCGGCGTCTTGCGAAAAGAGCCGGACCTTTGGAAAGAGCGCCTTGAGAAAATCATTCGGGTGGAAGAGCCGAAAGCCACCGATGAAGAAATCTGCTGGAAACTGTCGCGGGAAATGGGCGTTTCAGGAGCCCGCATGCTGCTACCTTTATTCGCCGAATCCCGCGGAAAAAAAGGGAGACAGGCGCTCCAAGTAAATCCGCGTTTTTTTCGCGATGCCGACAGGACGACCGCCCACGCGATCGAACTGAGCAAGGCCGCCCCGAATATCCTGATCAAAATGCCTGTCTCCGCAAGCGGAATCGAAGCGATTGAAAAGAGCACATACGCCGGGGTCAGCGTCAACGGTACCGTCTGCTTCGGTATTCCCCAGGCAATAGCGGTAGCGGAAGCAATCGAACGGGGACTCGGTAGACGGGAACGGGAACACCTCCCCATAGACGGCATATCCCCGAGCTGCACCATCATGATAGGCCGGGCCGACGACTGGCTCAAGAAATGCGTAGAGCGGGATAATCTCCCCGTCCTGCCGCAATATCTGGAGTGGGGCGGCAGCGCTATCTTCAAAAAAGCGTACCGCCTTTTCAGGGAACGAGGGTATCGAAGCAGGCTGCTCGCCGCATCCAACAAAAGCCACTACCTCTGGGCCAACTTCATCGGCGCGGACGTGCTCATCACTGTGAATCCGGTCTGGTGGCGACGCATGGAAGGCTGCAAGATGGAAGTGAGAAAAACCATCGATGATCCTGTCGATCCGAAAATCATTGACGCCCTGTACGATTCGATTCCCGACTTCAGAAAAATCTATGATGTCGACGGACTCAATATCGAGAAATTCGAAACTTTCGGCGCATTTGTGGAGACCATGAAGGAATTCTTCACCGGTTACGATGCGTTCCTTGATTATTTGCGAGGATTCATTCTCACGACATAGGAGCAAAGCAAAGATTTTACTAAAACTTTTAGTTAAAACGACGTCTCAAGCTTAATAATATTTAGCGATATTCTTTATCAGAACATGGCATTTGTATATAATGCAATATTTTAAGTGTAACTATTTTTTTTAAAAAAGATTATTTGACATATGGCATCCCTATGATAAACTGATGCTAGTTAAGTTGCCGTCAGCACGATGGTAATGAAGGCTAGGCAAAGAGGAGGTTGCACGCTTCTGAATCTTCGCTTTCGCCCAAATTTCTCAAAGGAAAGTATAGGAGGATCGCAATGAAGAGAAGAGTTCTAGTGAACGCTTTGGCAATTCTGAGTTTAGTCGCTACCACATCCCCAGCATTCGCTCAGAAGATTAATCCGACCCCGCAGAAACCCGTCACCCTCAAGATTTCCTACAACGCGGTTGAACTGATGGGTTCAAAAATCGTCCAGTGGGAACCGGAACACGGGATGGCGACAATCTTCAAAAACATGGTAGAAAATGCTACAGACGGCGCCATCAAGGTTGAGCTGTATCCGAACGCGCAACTCGGTGACAACAAGGCCTCCTACGAAATGCTGAAAGCGGGAAGCATTGAAGCGGTCATCGCGACCGGCGTAATCCCGATATACTTCCCTGAATTTGAACTGATCAGTATCCCCTACCTTTTTAAATCACCCGAAATCGCCTGGTGGGTTTTCGACAATTCGAAATTTTGGAGAGACTTCAGCGAGCGTTTCCGCGTAAAAACCGGAATGAGACTCCTCGCGATGGGGCAGAACGGAGTCCGGAACTTTACGCATAAAGATAAATTCCTGAAAAAGCCCGCCGACCTGAAGGGCGAGAAAATCCGCGTCATGCAGTCACCGATATTCGTCAACATGATGAACGCGTTCGGCGCCAACGCCGTTCCAATAGCGTGGTCGGAGCTCTACTCCGCCCTGCAGACCGGCGTCGTCAAAGGACAGGAGAACCCGATTTCCGTTATCATCGGCGGATCGATCTACGAAGTCCAAAAGTACATGACGATGGACGCCCATCTCTGGAGCGAAGACTCCCTCATCATCAGCGACAAGTTCTACAACAGCCTGCCCAAAAACTTCCAGAATATCATCCGCCAAGCGGCGAAGGTCGCCGAGACCACGAACCGCGGTATCGAGACCATACACTCTATGGGTCCCGGACTCGAACTGCTCAAGGAAAAGGGCATGAAGGTTTATGTACCGACCGATGCGGAAAAAGACGCCTTCGCCAAGGTCGCGCAGCCGGCCGTCCAGAAGTACTTGGAGGACAAGCTCGGAAAACCCGCGGTTAAGGGCATGTTCGACGCGGTCGCCGAGGCCGAAAAAGCGCTCGGATATTGAGATAACGGGAGCCTTCCCGCTTAAAAATTCAACCGTCGGCCGGGATCGCAATGTGCGGTTTCGGCCGATTTTACTGAGGGGGT
>JBAYHM010000045.1:0-19963 GCA_041666155.1 Treponemataceae bacterium | reverse complement strand
TGCGGTTTCGGCCGATTTTACTGAGGGGGTTCTTTTGGACAGCGCAAAGACACGGCCGTCGCCGTTATTCAGATCGATAGCGATCGTGACCGGTTTCTTCGAAAAAATCGCAATCTATCTCTGCGGTTCGCTGGTATTACTCATGCTGGCAATCGTCACCGTACAAATATTCGCCCGAACGATGAGCATTACGGTTTCCTGGACCGAGGAAGCGTCTCGGTACATCCTTATCTGGCTCGGCATGCTCGCCGGGGGAGTGGCGCTCAAGCAGGGGGCTCACGCCGCCGTCGGCTTCATCACCGAAGCGCTGCCGCAAAAAGTTCAATTGGTCATCAGTATCGCCATGAACGTAGGCATTCTCATCTTCATGGCAGTTTTCTTCTGGACGGGATTAATATCCGCCATCGCCTCGCGGGATGTGCTTGCGTCGGCCTTCGAAATCACCATGTTCTGGCCGAAGATGGCAGTGCCTGTAGGTTCGGTGTTCATCATTCTGAACTGCGTATACCTGATCGCATACGACATTACCAAACTAATGTACGGCGAGGAAGGAGTTAAATTATGATCTGGGCGCTCACCATTTCCGCCGTTGTTCTGCTTGTTTTGAAAATGCCGATTGCGTTCGTACTGGGCATCAGCTCCATGATATTTTTCGCGCTCGGAGGCAAATTCGGACTTGAGGTTGTCGCGCAACGTTTCTTCAGTTCGATAGACTTGTTCGTTCTCCTGGCTATCCCTTTCTTCATGCTCGCCGGTGAGCTGATGAACAAAACGGGAATCACCGACGGACTCGTAAAATTCGTCAAAGTGCTGGTAGGCCGATTGAAGGGCGGCCTCGCGCAGGTAACCATCGTCACCGCTATGTTCTTTTCCGGACTTTCGGGCGCCGGCGTAGCCGACGCGTCGGCGATCGGATCAATACTGATTCCCGCCATGAAAAAGGACGGATTCAAAGCTGACTACGCCGCGGCAGTAGTAGCGACGGCAACGGTCGTCGGACCGATCATCCCGCCGAGCATCATCATGGTCGTGTTCGCGTCCATCATGGGTATGTCAGTCGGCGCCCTGTTCATGGCGGGTTTCATCCCCGGCATAATGATCGGGCTCTCGTTGATGATCATGGCCTATATTTTCGCGGTAAAATATAACCATCCGCACCGCAAAGAAAAAGTAACGATCAAAGAGTTTTTCGAATCATTGAAAGAAGCGATCTACGCGCTTTTGATGCCCGTCGTTATGATCGTCGGCCTTTTCTCCGGTTATTTCACCGCGACCGAAGCAGCCGCCATTTGCGTATTATACGCGCTGCTCGTAGGTTTCGTATTGAAGAGAACCCTCACTTTTAAAGACCTTATGGATGCCGCGATCGCTTCGGCGGTGACCAGCTCCATCGTCATCATAATAATCGGCTTCGGAAACGTATTCGGATGGGTCATGGCCGTCGAACGGATCCCCCAGAACCTCGCCAAGCTCATCATTTCCTGGCACTTAAACAAGTACACCTTCCTACTGGTAGTCAACGTATTCCTTCTTTTCATGGGCTGCATAATGGAATCCGGGGTCAACGCCATCCTCCTGGGGCCCATACTCATGCCTATCGCGATCAGCTTGGGGATCCACCCCCTGCATTTCGCGTTGGTCATGCTCACCAACCTCAGCATCGGACTGGCAACCCCGCCTCTGGGCGTCACGCTCTTCGTATCCTGCCCGATAGCGGGCGTCTCGCTTGAGCAGATATCAAAGGCTGCGTGGCCGTTCTTGTTGGTAGAAATCGTCGCGCTCTTGCTCATGACCTACATTCCTGAATTCGTACTCATCTTACCGAGGATAATGGGAATCCTTTAATCCCGCGCACAGCGATGCGGCCGTCCCGTAGGCGCAATCCTTCGGAACGGCTTTTTTCAGTAAGGCACACCCTACAATGAAAGCGGCAGTCATCCGAGGCATTAGAAACATAGTCATTGAAGACAGACCCATCCCGGCTCCTAAAGAAGGCCAGGTGCTTGTCAGGATCCGCGCGATCGGCATCTGCGGATCGGACATCCGGGGCTTCACCGAGGAAAATTCCAAAGCGCGACAGCCGGGTCTGATCATCGGTCATGAAGCGGCGGGAGAAGTCGTGGAACTCGGTCGTGGCGCGACGAAATTCTCTGCCGGTGACCGCGTCGTCGTGGACCCGCAGGTATTTTGTCGCAAGTGTTTCCCGTGCCGTAACGGTTGGACATCGGTCTGCGACAACAAGAAACTAATAGGCTCATCACTCCGAGGTTTCCTAGACGGCGCGATGGCCGAATACGCGGTTGTCGCGGAAAACCAGCTGTATCATTTACCCGATTTGCTCGGCTTCGCCGAAGGCGCGACGGTAGAGCCCGTGTCAAACGCGCTGCACGCCGTCGCCAGAGCGGACATAAAAAAGGGCGACACGGCGGTAGTCATCGGCGCGGGAACGCTCGGGCTCTGCATCCTACAAGCGGCTGCTTCCGCGGGTGCGGGAAAAATCATCGTCATCGGTTCAAGCTCAGAGAAACGAATGACCTTGGCGCGCGAACTGGGCGCGGACGTCGTCTTGAAGGCGCGCGACGCCGATACCGAAACGCGTATCCGGGAACTGACGGACGGCAAGGGAGCCGACGTCGTCATCGACGCGGCCGGCAACGAACAATCCTTGGCTCAGGCGGTTTCCGTTTTAAGAAAACGGGGAAAACTGGTCGCTTTCGGCAACGCCGCATCGACCGTCACCGTAAACCTTATGGGCATCATCAATAAAGAACTTGAAATCATCGGTTCTTCAGGGGCGAACGAAGAGGTCGGTCTCGCGATTGAATACCTCGCGTCGAAACGAATGAACGTCGATCCCATAATAACGCACACGATGAAAATAGAGGACACGCAGCGCGCGTTTGAGCTTCTCCTGGAGCCGAAACACGAAGCGATCAAAATCATCATCACGCCGTAAAGGAAACGAGAGGAGTTTCGCAATGAAGAAGATCCTGGTCACCTTGACAAAAAAAGAGGAAGAAGTCGCGCAGCGCGTCATTAAGGCCTTCTCCGCGGGAAAGGACGTGAAAGTCCTCGCCGTCTACACCGATATGGGCATGGAACGCAAAGCGCTCCTCAAAGAGATCGCGGATACCGACGGCTACCTGTTCGGGCTGGAAAGCATAGACGAAGAACTCTTGTCCGCGGCAAAAAAACTGCAAGTCGTCAACAAACATGGTGTCGGAGTGGACAACGTCGATAAAGCGGCGGCGGCTCGCCACAAGATAAAAGTGACAAACTGCCCGGGACAGAACAGCAACGCCGTCGCCGAGCTGGCTCTCGGCCTCATGATATCCTTGGCGCGTCAAATCCCGCAATGCGACGCTGAAATGAAGCGACGCTCATGCCTCCCGGTTTCGGGCAAAGAGATAAGCGGAAAAACGCTGGGAATCATCGGCATGGGCGCCATCGGGAAGCTTCTGACGGGCTACGCGAAAGCGTTCGGAATGAAGGTGCTCGCCTTCGACGTTTTCACAGATGAGAAAATCGCGAAACAATACGGATTTGAATACGCCGATACGGCTAGAATCCTCAAGGAAGCCGATTACGTGAGCCTGCATGTGCCGCTGACGGACGGAACGCGGAATATGATCGACCGGAAGAGTTTAAAAACGATGAAAAAAACAGCCTACATCATCAACGCGGCTCGGGGTGGAGTGGTCAACGAGGACGACCTGTACGACGCCCTCATGGCGGGGGAAATCGCGGGCGCGGCCATAGACAGCTTTGCGCAGGAACCGCCCTTCGGCTCAAAGCTCCTGACGACGAACAAAGTAATCGCGCTCCCGCATATCGGCGGAGCCACTGACGAGGCAACCGACAGAACGATGAATTACTCATTGAAAAATATTTGGAACGTACTTGAAGGAAAGGCGCCGCTCAGCGAAGTAAAGACTTCCTAAAACGCACGCGAATCGGACACGCCCGCCGGGAATCAGTTACGGCGGGCCCTTATTACTCGCCGGCATCACTAGAGACTTTTTACGCTCGATCGTTCGATGAGTTCACCGGACACAAGAATCTTCACCGTCGACATAGGCAAGCGGGAAGTAATATTTTCAAATAACGTTCGCACAGCCAAGCGGCCGATCTGCATTTTTGAAACATCGATCGACGTAAGCGGAGGATCGCTGATCGCCGAAGACGGCAGGTTATCAAACCCGATCACCGACACGTCCTCCGGCACACGAAGACCCCGTTCCTTAAGCGCCTTTATCGTCCCGAAAGCCATGATATCGTTGACGCAAAAAAGAGCCGTCGGATGCCGCTGCCGGAGCGACAGCGCGGCCAACATATCGGCATAGGCGCCGTCGTACGTAGAATCGACATGAAAAATGTCTTCTTTTCGGTACTCAAGTTCATGGAACGCGAGGGATTCTTTGAACGCGTTCGCGCGCATCAGAAAATTGGGCGTTGTAATATCGCTTGTCACCAGTCCGATCGACCGATGTCCCCTGTTCTTTAAGTAGGTGACGGCGGTATGCACCGATTCTTTGTTGTTCATATCGACAAAATTAAAACCGAGAAAATCGTCGTAGTTATCCATAATGACAAGAGGCGTCTTTATCGCTTCAAAGGTTTTCAGTTCTTGCTGAGACAACTCGGTACCGAGAATGACCGCGCCGCCGATCCAGGAAGCCTGTGCCGCTTCAATGATTGAATCGAGGGAGCCGTACTCGATGGTCACGATTTCAAGGTTCAAGCCTAAATCCCTGACAGCCTGACCCATACCATCGATATAATTCGCGATGAATACCGCATGGTCGTTATTGACGACGTGCCCATGCCGGGAAATGCGGAGAAAGCGAATCGTTTCGGATTTGGACCGCGTAAGGTTCAAAGCTTTTTCCGAATCGTATTCCATCGCGCGCGCGATACCCAGTATCCGCTTCCGAGTATTTTCTCCAACACCCGGGCGATTGTTGAGCACGAGCGACACCGAAGCGGGTGATACTCCCGAGGCCTCGGCGATATCCTTGATGCGAATGCCCATTCTGTTGTCCTCTCGGCGGCCGGCAGCCTCCGTCGCGGGAGTGTACCGCTGAAAATTTAGTATTCTACTTTTTTCACACACTCAAACCGATTTTCTTATTTTAGTTTATTAAATAAATTTCCGCAACATATTTTAGTAATGTTTTGCGAATCTTACTTTTATTTATAAGTATCATAATATTTTAACCATAATTTCAAAAAATAAAGATTATAAGTTGACAGCACCCAAGGCTATGATAAACTAATGTTAGTTTAGTAAGGAGTTCAGTATGAAGAAACTATTCGGCGTCATCACCGCGATGGTCACCCCATTCGATGATAACGACAAAGTGGACGTGAAAGCCGTCGCGCAGCTCACCGATTATCTTATTCAACGAAAGGTGCACTGTCTGTACCCAACGGGAACTACCGGAGAAATGTTCCTCATGTCGGTAGATGAACGGAAAAAGGTCGCGGAAACGGTCGTCAAGACGGCGGCGGGTCGCGCGGTGGTCTACATCCATACCGGAGCGATGACGCTTAAGGATACGATTGAACTGTCGCGTCATGCCAAAGATATCGGAGCGGACGGCGTCGGCGTCGTCACCCCGGCATATTTCGGCGTAAACGACAGGGAGATGGCCGAATACTACGAAGCGGTATCGAAAAGCCTTCCCGCGGATTATCCGGTATACCTTTACGGCATACCGCAGTGCGCGGCAAACGACCTCAAAACCGATGTCGTGAAGGGCATCGTCGCGCGCTGCCCCAACATCGTGGGAATCAAATACAGCTATTCCGACATGCTGCGCGTGAGCGAATACCTCCAAGTGAAAAACGGAGACTTCTCGGTTGTCGTGGGAACCGATCGCTTGTTCCTGCCGGGTCTGTCCATCGGCTGCGACGGAACCGTTTCCGGCATTTCCTGCGTGGTTCCCGAACCTTTCGTGGCCGTGTACGAAGCGTTCAAAAAAGGCGATTTCGCGACAGCGCGCAAAATGCAGCGCGCCGCGTACGGGTTCTGCGAACTGCTTCGCAACGGCAGCAACATGGGCTACTTCAAAGCCGCCCTGAAATTCCGGGGAGTCGACGCCGGCCACATGCGCCGCCCGCTGATGGACATTCCCGCTGCCGAAGCGGCCGAACTGACGCAGAAACTGGAAGCCCAGCTAAAAGAACTTTCCATCCCCGTCCGTTAGGGCCTTAAGCCAAAATCACCCTACACCGCCATACCCCAGGAAGCGTTAGCGTCCTGGGGTATGGCGGTATCCCGACCCTTCAACATGTACTTGTTGTCCTAGGAACGAAGTTTGGTTAGCAATCGTTCAAACGATTTCGCCTTAATCAATACGGCGTGATGGGCTCCTAGCGCAGCCATAAACGCGCGGTGGGAAGACCAGGGAAACACCGGCAGTCGATTGTGCAGGAGCCATCCCGCCGCGCACGCGTCTTCCACCAAATAATTCTCATAGCCTTTCGCCTTGGCCGCGCGAACTGTCGTATCCACGCACATCCAGCTGATCATTCCCATCCATACGACTCGCTTGATTCCGGCGGAAGTGAGCCGTTCCTCAAGATCGGTTTCCAGGAAAGAATCGGGTCGATGCTTCAGAATCACCGGTTCGCTTCCGTCCGAGGGGAGGGACAGAGCCGGATGCAATGCTGTCCCCGGGGTATCGGCCGCCAAGAACCTGGCTTTCGGATCGGTCGATTCGTGACGGACGTGGTAAATCGGTATCCCCCTTCGACGCGCGCAGGCGAGCGCCGCCGCGGCTTTTTTGATCGCCGCGGCGGCGCGCCAAAGCGGAAACCTTCCCCCGGGAAAATAATCCATTTGATAGTCGATGGTAACGATCGCGATATCCCTCATTCAGTTTCCTCCACGGCTTGGATGGTAGACGCGGGTCATGGTATTCTCCAGCGTCGTTTACGACATTTTTAATGCCGTTTACGCCAATCGCGGGAGAACACCATGCCGGAAGTTGAATGGGAAATCGTCGAGTATCCCGGTTGTCTCCAGTCCTGCGTTTGGGGATGGCGGGAGCTGTATGCCCTGGCGAAAAGAAGCGGCGAAAGCGAACTCGGCGGACGAGTCGTTCTCATTCCCGCTTATTCGGGCGGAGGACTCCCACCGACAAAAGATGAAGCGATCCTGGAAAGGCTGCGCTCGGCGCATCGGAAGGGCGCCGTGGTCGCTTCCGTATGCGCGGGAGCCGCCTGGATAGCGGCAGCCGGACTCGACCGAGGGCGAGCGCTCACTACTCATTGGAGTCTCGCTCCCCAGCTTGCGGCGCTCCGAGCCGATGTCCGCGTCGTCGCCTCCTGCCTCGTCATCGACCATGGTGACATCGTCAGCGCAGGCGGACTTCTGTCATGGATAGACCTCGGCCTGCACTTGATTGAACGCTATTGGGGAAAAGAAAGCGCGGACGACTGCGCGCGGACCCTCGTGTGGGATCGGAGCCGGAAATTACAAACGCCGTACGCTCCTCCGGGAAGCGCTTGGATTCCGCTCCGCGCCGATCCCGCTCTCAATGCGGCAATATCCTGGATCGGAGTCCATTTTCCGGACGAAACCAGGATCAGCGACTGGGCCTCAGCCGCGGCCTTGAGTCCGCGCAGCCTGCAACGGCGCTGGACGGCGGCTTTCGGTCTTTCCCCCATCGCCTGGCTCCAGCGGGCCCGGGTCGAGGAAGCGCGCCGCCGCCTGGAACAGTCGGACGCCCCCTGGGAAGTCATCTCCCGCGATTGCGGCTATTCCGACCCATCGGGATTCCGATGCCTATTCGAACGCGAAGTCGGCTGGACACCCGGGCGGTATAGGAAAGAATACGGAAGGAAGTAAGGCGTTAACCGTGTTCCTGCCCTCCTATCGGAATGAGGCAATTTATAGTTCAGCGTTAGGCGAAATGCGGAGTTTTCACGGATTATCAGGCTTCGGGCGGTACCCACTTGAACGTCCGTTCGGAGAAAAACCGCTCGATCAGGGCTTCGTATTCCGCCTTGGTCAATGTGGGCTTGAAGACGGCGGCGGCGCGGCGAGCTTCGGCGGCGCCGTCGCGGCCGAGGTCGGCAAGGGTGGCCGTCAAGGCGAAGGCGGGGAGCAGGTAAGCCGCTTCCTTGTCGGCGCAGCGAAGATCGCTCCCATGCATGGTGCCGGTGAAGCCGGAGAAGCCGAGCTGGCAAGTGGGGAACAGAGAAGAAACGTCGCCGATATCGTCGGAAGCGGTGCATTCGTCGGCAAAATCGATATCCTTTTGGTCGATGTATTCCCGTAGGTTCTTGCCCAGGATGTCTCCGATGACGGAGGAACCGCGCAGGGGCAGATAGCCGGGAAGGTCCGTCACCGTCACGCTGCAGCCGACCGCTATAGCTCCCGCGGCAAGCGCGCGGTCCACCTTGGCGGAAGCGTCCACAACGGCCTGTACGGTGCCGGCGCGCACGTAAGTCTCCAGGACCACGCGGTCGGGAACCGTATTCACCGCGATCCCTCCTTCCCGAATGATGGGATGCACGCGGACGTGGTCCTGGTCGCGGAAGGTTTCCCGCTGCGTGTGGATAGCAAGTTGGGCGATGGAAGCGGCGTTGAGCGCGTTCACTCCTTTGTCGGGGTTGGCGCCGGAGTGCGCGGCTTTGCCGAGAAAGACGGCGCGCTTGGCGATAAAACCGTTGAGCGTGCCATTCACCGTCGCGCGGCGCTCAGGCGAATTCGTCATTGTATGGTATTTGAGGACGGCAAGCGCGTCGTCGAAGACGCCGAGCCGTATCATTTCTTGTTTTCCGGAGAGAAAGCGGATTTCGCCCCGCTCTCGTTTTTGCCTTCGATCTTCCATATCGGTGTATTCTTCAGCCGGGGCGCCGATAAAAACCAGCTTAAAACCTTCTTTTTCGGGCAGGCCCGCGCGGACGGCGGCGCGGAACACGGCGGTCATAATGGCGGCCTGCGCATAGTGGCCGCACGAATGCATGACGGCGGCGGTGCCGCCCGCCCCCGCCCCCGGAGTGATTAGCGCGTCGAGATCGGCGACGAGGAACACGGCGGGGGCGGCGGGATCACCGATTTCCGCGCGGAATCCGGTAATTGCGAGGTCCTTTTTCACCCGGGCGCCCAGAGCTTCCAACTCGAATATAACGGCCGCGGCGGTCCTCCTTTCGGAGAAGCCGCCCTCGGGTATCATCCATAAAGAGTCGGCCAAAGCGAACAACCAATCCTTATCCGAGCGCAACGCTTCAATCGCCTTCCGTTTACTCTCGAAATCGTTCATTTTTTTCCCCCGTTTCACTGTACGCAAGCAAACCCTCGTTGACAAGCAGGCTCTTCCCCTTGAGAATTAGCGAATCCGAATAATCGGATCAGGAGGAAGGAAGTACCATGAAACGAACGCTCACTTTCATCGCGGTTGCGCTTCTCGCGGCCGCCGTCGCATTACCGGTTTTCGCTACCGGGTCTCAGGATAAGAACGCGTCGAAAACCGTCGACGTGTTCCTACTCATCTCGGGCTCGCTCGGAGACAAAGGGTTCAACGATTCCGCGAAAGCGGGTCTGGACATGATCAAGGCGAAATACGGCGAGAAGGTGACCACAAAATACACCGAACTCGGCGCCGACACCGCGAAATACGCGCCTGCCCTGGAAGACGCGGGCGCGGAAAAGTACGAGATCGTCCTGTGCTCCAACAACTTCCGCAGCGCGCTCAAAGAAGTGGCGCCGCGCTACCCCGGCACCCTCTACGTCATGTACGACGGCTGGGTCGAAGGCGACGTTCCGAACGTGTACTCCATCCAGTACAGGAACTCGGAAGCGGGATTCCTGGCGGGCACGCTCGCGGGCAAGATCACCGCGATCAAGGGAGACAAGAAGATCAACGCGGAGAACGTCGTCGGCTTCATCGGCGGCCGCGACATCACCGGCATCAATGACTTCCTTGTCGGCTATATCACCGGCGCGAAAATGGCCAACCCGAACGTGAAGGTCATCTACAACTACGTGAACTCCTTCACCGACACCGCCAAGGCGAAAGACCAGGCGCTGATCCAGATCGGCCAGTACAAAGCCGACGTCGTCTACCACGCCGCGGGCCGCGCGGGCCTCGGACTCTTCGACGCCGCGGTGGAAACCGGTAAGTACGCGATCGGCGTAGACACCGACCAAGCGTCCCTGTTCGGCAACGAGCCGGCGAAATCCAGCCTGATCCTCACGTCGACCATGAAGCGCGTCGACCTTTCCCTTTCCAGCGCCGCGGAACGTTTCGTCGCGGGCGAGAAGCTCGGCGGACAGAAGGTGTGGATGGGCGTCGCGGACGGCGCCATCGGTTACGCGCCCTTCAACGCGGCGATCCCCAAGGCTTTCCAAACCGAGCTTGAGAATGTATCCGCCGACGTGAAGGCCGGAAAGATCAAGATCCCCTCAGCGTTCTCCCTGAGCGCCGACGAGATCACCAAACTCCGCGAATCCGTCAACGCGGCAAAAAAATAGATTTTTTAGGACGGTCGCCGCGACGGGACCGTCCTTTATTTTTTAACGGGAGCCGTCTTGGAAAACATACTGGAAACGAAGGACCTGACGAAGGTCTACGCAAACGGCGTCGCGGCGAATAAAGCGATCTCCTTCGCCGTCAGGCACGGAGAGATTCACGGCTTGGTCGGCGAAAACGGCGCCGGCAAATCGACGCTCATGAAAATGCTCTATGGTGAGGAAGAGCCCACCGCGGGTTCGATGCTTGTCGACGGAAAGGAAGTCAAGTTCCGCTCCTCACAGGACGCGATCGCCTCGGGCATCGGCATGGTGCACCAACACTTCATGCTGGTCCCCTCGCTCAGCCTGGCGGAAAACCTAGTGCTCGGAAAAGAGCCGCGCACCGCGAAAACCCGTATGTTCGACTTTGAAGAATCGGTCAAAATCGCCGAGGAATCGGCTAAAAAATACAACCTGAAAATCTATCCGCGCGCGCGCATTGTCGACGTATCGGTGTCGATGCGGCAGAAGCTTGAAATACTCAAGGCGCTCTACCGCGGAGCAAAAATACTCATTTTGGACGAACCGACCGCCGTGCTCACGCCGCAGGAAACCGATGAATTGTTCATCGAACTCAAACAACTGCGGGACGCGGGCCATACGGTGATTTTCATATCGCATAAGCTGAACGAAATATTCGCCGCCTGCGACCGCGTCACGGTCATGCGCGACGGAAGGATGATCGCGACGCACAACGTCGCCGACGTGGACCGACACATCATATCCAACGAAATGGTCGGCCGCGAGGTAAAGATGACGGTGGACAAAGCGCCCGCGATTCCCTTGGAAGTGCTTCTGAGGGTTCGCAGCCTCTCATATATCGACGATTTCAACATCAAAATGTTGAACGACCTCTCCTTTGCCCTCCGGCGGGGAGAAATACTCGGCGTCGTAGGCGTCGACGGAAACGGCCAGTCGGAGTTGGTGCGCATCATCACCGGCATGGCGAAAACCCTTACAGGATCGGTCGAAGTGCGGGGAAAGGATATCACCAACGCCGGCCCGAAAATCTTCCGCCACGCCGGCGTCGCGCACGTCGCCGAAGATCGCATGACCGTGGGAACCGCGCTTCCCGCATCGATCGAAGACAACCTGATGGCCGACCGCTACGCCCGCGCGGAATACTCAAGCCGTTTCGGTTTCCTGAAAAAAGCGGCTATGAACGCGCGCGCCAAGGAGATCGTGAAAGAATTCGACATCCGCTGCACCTCCGAGCGGCAGACGGTGGCGAGCCTTTCCGGCGGAAATATGCAGAAGGTCGTCGTCGGCAGAGAGTTCACCGCGGACGCGGAAGTTCTCATCATTTCCCAGCCGACGCGCGGCGTGGACATCGGCGCCATCGAATTCCTGCATAAGACCATCGTAACCATGCGGGACGCGGGCAAGGCGGTGCTCCTGGTTTCTTCCGACTTGAGCGAAGTCGTTTCCCTGTCCGACTCCCTCATCGTCATGAACGAAGGCCGAATCGTCGCGTACTTCCCCGACGCGAAAACGACGAACGACAAGGAATTAGGACTCTATATGCTCGGCCTTAGGCGTCAGGGCGACGACGAAATCCGGAAGGTGCTCCATGAATAGCAAAATCGGTCCGGTGCAAGCAGTCAAACTTTTTTTCACCGACAAGGACAAGCTGGAACCCGCGCTGGTCACGCTCTTGGCAGCCGTTTTCTCGGTTCTGTTCGGCGTCGTCCTCATTTTTCTTGTCAGCAAGAATCCTTTCCAATCGACGGTAAATTTCCTCCTTGGACCGCTGCTTCGCACCTACAACCTCTACTATATGATGATAGCGATGGTGCCCATCACCTTCGCGGGACTCGCGCTGTGCATCATCTATCAATCGAAGCACCTGTCGCTTATCATCGATTCGAGCTTCTACATGGGAGCGGTGGTAGCTACGGCCGTCGGCATTTATTTTCCATTGCCGGCCATCGTCCATCCGATCGTCGCGATGCTGCTCTCGGGGCTAGTCGGTGCGCTCATCAGCCTCTTACCGGCGATCCTCAAGATAAAGTGGCGCGCAAACGAACTCGTTTCTTCCCTCATGTTCAACTACGTCTTCTACTTCCTGGGCAGCGCGGTCATCCTCTACTTCCTGCGAGACCGTAACCAGGCGATCATGTCATCGCTCCCCTTCCGTTCCAGCTTCGCGCTGCCCCGCCTCATACCCAATACGCAGCTCCACGCCGGCTTCATCATCGCCGCTGTTTTCGTCGTCCTGGTATCGATCTTCATCTACAAAACGAAGTGGGGCTACGAAATCAGGATGATCGGCGCAAATCAGAAATTCGCGACCTACGCGGGCATCTCGGTTCCGACCGTTATTCTTTACAGCCACTTTGTATCCGGCTTTATCGGCGGCGTCGGCGGCGCGGTGGAAATGTCCGGCTTGTACCGGGCCTTCATCTGGCAGATGGATCCCTCCTACGCGTGGGACGGCGTCATCGTCGCGATGCTCGCACGTAAGAATCCGAAGTTCGTTCCCGTTTCCGCGCTGTTCCTCGCATACCTCAGAGTCGGCGCCGACTTCATGTCGCGCCGCGGCGACGTCGCTTTCGAGTTCATCACCATGCTCCAGGGTTTCATCATCCTGATTCTCGCCTCCGACAAGATCGCCAATTCGATCAAGGCGAATCGCCTCAAGAAAGCCGCTCTTGCTAAAACGGGAGGCGTCGCATGATCGAGTTCCTTTTTTCGGTCATCACCTCCGACCATTATTGGTTCATCGTACTCCGCTCCACCGCGCCGATCCTCTTGGTGACGCTCGGCGCGGTGATTTCAGAGCAGGCGGGCATCAGCAACATGGCGCTTGAAGGTTCGATGCTGTGGGCGGCGCTTGTCGGCGTAATCGTCAGCGCCGCTACCGGGAATGTCTGGATCGGCCTGGCGGCGGGACTCGCGGCGAGCGTTCTGACGGCCTGGGCGCTGTGGCTCTTCGCCCTCAAGTTCGAGGCGAACGCGGTGCTCGCGGGCGTGGCGCTGAATCTGGTGGCGCACGGCGGCACGGTATTCGTGCTCTTCGCCCTTACCGGCGACAAAGGCATTTCGTCGTCCCTGCCGAGCAAGACGCTGCCTTTCATCACCATACCCTTCGTGAAAGACATTCCCTGGCTCGGCGGCGTTATCTCCGGCCAGAACATCGTCGTATACATCGCGTTGATCGCGGTGGTCGTCATGCACTTCATCCTGAAGAAGCTCACGATCGGCAGGCGCATCAAAGCGGTCGGCGAAAACATCGAAGCGGCTAGATCCGCGGGCATCAACCCGGACCGCGTGAAGCTCTTCGCGCTTACCGCGGCGGGTATCCTGGCGGGCTTGGCCGGCGCGTTCCTTTCCATGGGCTACACGTCCAACTTCACTTCCGGCATCTCCGCCGGCCGCGGGTACGTGGCCAACGCGGCGCAAGTGGTCGCGGGGGGAACGGCGGTCGGATCGATTTTCGCCTCTCTCATGTTCGGCCTCTTCGACGCCATGGCGACCTACCTTCAGAACGTCGGCTTGCCGCCCGAGCTCATCCAGGCGCTGCCGTACCTGGCCACCATCATCGGCTTCATCGTCGTAACCGTGATCCGCGACCGGAAAGAAGCGCGCCGTAAAAAGAGACTTCTCATGAAGGACGCCGATTGAATTCCGTATTGTTCGAAAACGCCGTCGTCGTAACGATGGACGGCGCGGGCACCTTGTTTGATCCGGGTTGGCTTCTGGTAGAGGAGAACACGATCGTCGGTCTCGGGCCGATGGAGACGCTGCCTTCCGACCCGGCAGCTAGGGACAGAATGGCCGACCGGCGCGTGGACGCGCGCGGCGGCATTCTCATGCCCGGTTTCGTCAACGTCCATACGCACATTTCCATGGCGCCTTTCCGGGGTCTCGGCGAAGATCGACCCGACCGGCTGCGCCGCTTCCTGTTTCCGCTTGAGAAGCGCTTCGTTGATAAAAGCCTTGTCTATGACGGCGCGCGTTTCGGCCTGATCGAAATGGCAAAATCAGGAACGACCTGTTTTGCCGACATGTATTATTTTGAGGCGGAAGTCGCCCGCGCGGCGGACGAAGCGGGCCTTCGCGCCATCCTAGGCGAAACAATCGTCGACTTCTCCGCCCCGGACGCGGCCGAGCCCTACGGCGGACTGGAGTATGCGCGCCGCTTCGTTTCCGACTGGATGGGGCACCCCAGAGTATCGCCGTCTTTCGCACCGCACGCGCCGTACACCGTGGACGCCGAGCACCTGAAGATCGCCGCGGCGGAAGCCGAAAAACGCGGTCTCATCCTTCAGATGCACGTCGCCGAGGCGGCCGATGAAAGCGCCCGCTTCACCGCTTCACACGGATCTACTGTAAAATATCTCGATTCCATCGGCGTACTCAGTCCGCGACTCCTGGCGGCGCACGTCGTGTACGCCGACGACGCGGATATCGCGCTCTTGGCGGCGCGAGACGTCGCCGTGGCTCACTGTCCGCAATCCAACGCCAAGGCGGGGCGCCCGATCGCTCCGGCGAAACGAATGGCTGACGCCGGGGTCCGCGTCGGACTTGCGACGGACGGCCCATTGTCGGGAAACGGAATGGACATGCAGACGATCGTGTCCTGGTACCCGAAACTGCAGAAGGTCCGAGAACTCAAACGCGATACCGTCACAGCCAAGGAAGCGGCGTACGCCGCGACAATCGGCGGAGCGCGAGCCCTCGGACTGGGAGAGCTGACCGGATCGATTGAAGTCGGGAAAAGGGCGGATCTCGCTCTCTTCGACACGGATTCGTTCGGCGTGCAACCCATCCACGACGTCTATTCGACCATCGTCTATTCGCTCAAGGCCTCCGACGCGCGGAGCGTGCTGGTGGACGGCGCGTTCGTCGTGGACGAGCGGACAATGGTCGGCATCGATGAAAGCGAGGCGATGGCCAGACTCATGGAAACGGCGGCGCGGGTCGGAGCGGCGGCGGCGGATTTGTGAGAACGCGAAACGTCAGTTGACGACGCGGAACTTCTTCTTGTCCATCGCGATCCGCGTACTATCGAGGTATTTCTTGATGTCGTCGTACGTGCGTCCGGCCACCGCGCTGAAAATTATGTCTATGACGTTGAGCTGAACGATGCGCGATGCCATGGCCCCGCTTCTGAAGCTCGTTTCCGTCGACGTGGTGAACAGCTTGATATCAACGCGACTGCTCAGAGAATTCTTTGCGTAGCGGGTGATACCTATCGTCGTCGCGCCGGCGGCCTTTACGGTGGAGAGGGTATCCAGAATATCGATGGTCTCTCCGGAATAGGATATAAGCACCGCCACGTCGTTCGGCTGTAGGCTGGCGGCGGAAAAAAGCTGCTGGTGGGCATCGGTGAAGGCATGGCAATTCTTGGATATCCGCAGGAATTTGCTCTGCGCGTCCAACGCGATGATGCCGGAACTCCCGACACCGTAGAAATCGATACGCTTGGCGTTGATGATCGCTTCTACCGCCCGCTCGACCTCTTTCGGATCCAGCACCTTCAGCGTATTCTCGATGGACAGAATGTTGTTCGAACTGACACTTTGTATGGTTGTCTGGATATCATCCAGAGGGTGCAGATCCGTGTAGCCGACGTTCTCGGTTTGCCCCAAAGCGATATCCGCGACCAAAGATTTCACGAAATCCTTGAACCCGTTGAACCCGAGCCCCTGGCACAGGCGCATGATGGTCGTCTTGCTCGTGCTGCACCGCGCCGCCAGTTCGCCGATGGACTGGTTCATGACCTTTTCGGGATTGCTCAGGATGAAGAGCGCCACGCGCTGTTCCGCCTGGGGAAGGCTCTCCATCGATTCCTTCAGTATTGCGTAGCATCCGGCCATCAGCGTATAACCTCTTCCATTTTCGCCGCCTTCAACGCCGCGCCGATAAGCGCGGCGTAATCGATATGTTCAGCCCTACAAATTTTCTTCAGCGAGGGGCACCCGGACAGCGCTTGCCCGAGAGATGGACCCATCAGGTCGAATGAGCGGGAAATCTGGCCTCCCAGAACGAGACATTCCGTTTCCCTCATCGTTACCTCCGTAAAGAGAGCCTCCCCGAGATACCTGCCCGTATCCGCGTATACCGCGGCGGCGACCTCGTTCCCGGCTTCCGCGAGAGCGCCGATTTCTTTCACACTCAAGTCCGCCTGGTCCGGCCCGCATACGGCGCGCCAACGTTTGACGATGCCTCGCCCCGAAACGTAGTCCTCCGCGACGCCCTCCCGCAGCGGAACCTTGTAAAGTCCGAGGTGGGGACTGCCCAGCTCGTTTCTGAGCACCTGCCCCCTCCTCATACACGCGTAGCCGAGCCCTGTCCCCAGGGTGCAGGCCGCGACGTTGGAGAAACCTTGAGCCGCCCCGACGCCCTGCTCTCCCAAAAGGAAAGCGACGGCGTCTTGCTCGAAAACGACCGGGAGGTCCGTTCCCCCGGCAAAGTACGGCCGCAGGGATAAGCCGAAAATAGAAGCGAATTTATGCCTCATCAGGCTCCGCCCGCCTTCGAAATCAAAAGGACCGGGTGTGCTCACCCCTACCGCGATTATACTCCCGGAAATCGAATCCGCGTAGGAACTTGCCCGGGCGAACACCGAAGCGAAGACGGACAGGATCGGGTCGGCCGCTGAGCCTGAGTCGACAGGCAGCGACCCGAGGCTGCCGGGCTCGGGCCGGCCGTCCGGACGGCAGAGCGCGTATTTAACGAAACTCCCGCCCGAGTCAACGGCCAGGATGAGGGGCTCATTTCCGCTCGGCATGCTCGAATCCGTCCTTCAGGAGCGTCTTATGGATAGTAGCGGGCTGGTTACCCAAGTTGACGACACGATAGGCCCCGACGGAAGCGGGCACAAGGATAATATCCAAATAGGATAAGACGTAACAGCGGCGGGGATCCTCAATGGATTCGACGCGCACCCGCTCTCCGTTGACGAGAGTCAATACATGGAAGCGGCCGGAAGTATCATCGGGATAGGTCGTCGCGAAAGAAACGGTACGCAAGCAAAAATAGAGCAGGTCATGCCGGCCCACGGTCTTTTCGACATAGTCCGCCCCTTCGCGCAGGACCGTCGGAGTCTGCACCAGGTTCTTTTCAACCCAGGAGGCGGTTCGTTCGGTACGCAGAACATTAGCGCCGTGCCTTGAGTGGATAGGCCTAGGCGAACCGTCCAGGTCGGAACGCAGGTAGTCGTACATCTTATACGTATAGGATCCGACGGTCAGGCTTCCTATCTCAAGAACCAACTGGTTTCGGCCCGAGGCGTGGATCGTTCCGGCCGGTATCATGATCTGTAGACCGGGCTTGGAAGGTACCGCGTTGACGTACGCCGCGTAATCTATAGGGGCATGTTCCCGTTCGGAACGGAAGATCTCGGAAAGGAAACCGGACGTATCGGCGCCGTCTTTGAAACCGAGGTAGGTTTTCGCGTCTTGCGCCGCCTCCACGATGTAATAGCTCTCGTCCTGGCGGCCAAGCTCGTTGTTGTTCTTGACCGCGTAGTCTTCATCCGGATGCACCTGGATGGACATATTCCCGTTGCTGTGCCAGGTATCGTCGTAATTGAAGCGTATGGGGAAATAGCCCTTGAACGCTTTCACGCACTCATCTCCCATAAGGTTCCGCCCCTCCGCCTGCAGGAGCGTATAAAAGGGGATCTCTATCTTTTTTCCGAAAAATTCAGCGACGAGGCTCACTTCCATGGGAATGAAATCGAAACACCACGCGCAATTGTCGATGCTTTCGGGAAGTCCGCGCATGCGGGTCAGGTAATGCCCGCCCCATACCCCTTTGAGGTACACCGGACGGCAGCGCAGCGGCCGGAAAGCGAGCGCCGAGAAAATTTTCTTCAGCGCCGGCGCGGGAACCGCGGCCATCGCGTCCGGAGCGTCTCCGCAGATATACCAGTCCAGAGCTCCGCCAGCGATCGCCTGGCGCCTGACGGCCTGCGCGCATTCGAAATCTACGTAGTAACACCGGCGCATCATCTGCTTGAAATGCCGGGGAGTCTCGTCTCCGACGTTGACATAGCGTCCGTCGCGGATGTTCAGGATGGCCTGTTTCGGAGCGATGTCCACCCAGCACCGGATATCGGCGAGAGCGCTGAGGGTCCCAATAAGGCTTCCGAACCCGCTGATGATGAGAGCCCCTTTGCCCGCCTGTCGGAAGCTTCGGATTGTGCCGACGGCCGATTGAAGACTCTTTTCGTCCATCAACCCCTCGTAGCCGCCGTGATAGAGGCGGCCGTACAGCAGCACCGGGTCCATCACCCTGTCTTCGGGCAGGTTCTCGGCGAGCATTTCTTCAAGAGCCTCGGCAGGTTTGTAGAGGCTTTTCGTGTTCAGCTCATCGGCCATGAAGCCGAGGGGACGGAGGGACTGCTCGACCAGGTTCAGGAAAACGTCGAGCTCGGCGCCGGGATAGCCGTCGAGAGAAAAGACGCATCGTCCTTTTTCTCCGATAAGCGCCGCGACGTTTTTCGCGATGGCGTTTGCGGCCGCTTGCGCGCCGGTCACGACCGCATCGCTTACGGAAACATCCACGGTAATTGAGTTCACCGGATTCGGATCGTTGTAACGGCAGGGGCTGAACATGAAGCTCATTATTTTATTCCTTATACGACATGGAATTCCATGCCCATGATGTCCGCATAGGTTTTCAATACCGCCAGATGGTCGCCAGGCGCCAGGGCGTAGTGCTGAGTGACGCCGATGTCCATCAATTTCCTAAAAAACTCGTACACGGGGATGCGCGGGCGAATGATGCCGTGTGAATAGCTGACCAGCGTATGCTCCGCCGCCTGCGCGTCCACTACGGAGCACACCATCTTCAGCTTTTCACCGCACTGGGAAACGTGCACCATCGTCTTCTCACCCGCCGGTATGACGTACCAGGCGAAGGGCGCTCCCGCGTGCTTGTAAGCGGTCTTCGCGAAGCGGACGTCTCTGGCGACCTTCACAGCCCCGCGGGGATCGGTATAGTCGTTGGGCCCCGCGTGTCCCGCGGCGAAGCATCCGTCCTCGCTCTCGATGTGGAAGGGCTCGATGAAATTGACTCGTTCCCCGCTGAGCGCCTTGAGGATGAAATAGGCGAGTCCCGCGCCGATATCCCCTTCCGGTACCACCATGGCCGATTCGGTCCCGGGACAGGGTATGAAGCCGGGTCTCAGGCCCACGCGGCTGAAGAGGACCTTGTCGATATCGTTGAGGACGATCAGGTCGATGCCGTTATCGCGGGCGAGCTTCTCCACCCCCATCGAGGCGTGTACGGATGCCAGGAATTTGGCTGGATCTACGTCGGGCAGTACCGGATAGCGCCGAGCGATCTCGTCCCTTGACCGTTCCGCGTCCTCCCGGGGAATAGCGGTAATGGCGTCTTCAAGCGCCGTGACGGGCAGGAAGCGCAGCTCGGGGCCCGCCAGTTTGAACAAACCGTAGGGATCGACGTAGGTGGACCACATCGCTT